>NZ_CP129235.1:3031801-3347702 GCF_030413635.1 Planococcus shenhongbingii
CAAAGAAACGCAGCAAAAGAAAAAAGGCCAACTCTCCGCAAACATCTGTCCCAACTGCGGTGACCCACTCGTTACAAGAACCGGAAAACATGGCCCATTCAAAGGCTGCTCGTCTTTTCCAAAATGCCGGTTTACTGCATAAAACATTTTTTAAGGAGCAGCTAAAATCCATTCCTTCTTTGAATAAAAACAGCAATTTAATTTCCAATCAAATTGTCCATACGAAAACCACGCTTGTTATCCAATGGAAAACAAGCGTGGTTTTTAAATGCAATTATTTTATTTTCTAAACTTCTTAGCTTGGCTCAGCTGGTTTAGAAATATCTTCAATGGCTGAACCGGCATGCATATCAGATGGATCTTTCACTGCAACATCGCCAAGGGAGACAATCCCTACCAGTCTGTCGCCTTCCACAATTGGCAGACGTCGAATTTGATGTTCAGCCATCAGATCAGCCGCTTCTTCCAAATCCATATCCGGCGTTCCGGTGACCAAGTCGGAAGAAAGAATTTGTCTTACGGGTGTATCCAAAGAAAACTGGGCAGCGATGCCTCGGGTGACAATGTCACGGTCGGTGATAATCCCTGCTAATTTTCCGTTGTCCACAATCGGAATGGAGCCGACATCCAAATTCAGCATCCAAGTCGCAATTTCCTGAAGTGATGTATCAAGTGTGCATGTTTGTACATCTGTTGTCATAATTTCTGTTACTTTCATGAGAAATGCCTCCTATTAGTTTTGTTGACTCTTCGTTAGCCCAATTCATGAAGTCCAGCTCTTATGCCCCCAAACATCCTCTACATACCCAATTGACTTTTAAAATGCTTTTAACCAATCAACTAACAGCCTATTTATGCAGATTATTGAATCGAAGGTTTTATTGGTTTGTTTCATCCGCCACCTCCTCAGATTTTTTCACCTATATAGTTCCCGCTTCTTTTTTAAATAAACTGCTTCCTTAGTCATGAAACTAGAGCACTAACTGGCTTTAGCACAAAAACAGCCGCTCCAGGAATCCATTGATTCTTGCGGGAACGGCTGTAAGTCAACATCCTTTATTCAAACTTCGGAGCAACGCGGTTTTGGGTCGCCTGCTCATACGCGTAGGCCAGTTCAATCAGCCGCGGTTCACTGAACGCAAGGCCGCTGAATGTCACGCCAACCGGCAGCCCTTCACTGGTGTAGCCAGCCGGCACAGTGATTGACGGATAGCCGGCTTTTGCCGGCATAGCTGCTCCACGGTTGTTCTGGAACAGCAGAGCGTCAAGGTTATGCTCGACCATCACCACATCAATGCCTTCAGCGGCAGAAGTTCTAAGATCGGTGGCACGATGCTCCAAATAAGTCGGATCAATCGGATCTTCGCTCAGTGCCAGCGACCTCTCCAGTTCAACCTGCCCGAATTTCATCCGGACAGCAGACTCTTGTTTATTGAATTCGATGACGTCAGCAAGCGACTTCACCGGCACCGCATCCGGGGTTTTGCTCAAATAATCGTTGATGCCCCGTTTGAATTCATACCACAGCACACCCGATTGAAATTCCTGAACAGGAATCGTTACTTTCTCAACGATTGCTCCTTGCGCTTTCATATCTGCAATCGCAGCTTCCATGATGGCCCGTTCTTCCGGCTCCTTGTCATTCAGGAAGCTGATGTCCACACCGATTCTTGCACCTTGCAATCCATCCTTTTTCAGATGGGCCGTATAATCCGGCAAGCCCACGCCAACACTGCGTAAAGTCGCCGGGTCCCTTTCGTCGACTCCTGTCAAGATGCCCAGTGTAATGGCCGCATCCGCCACTGTACGCGCCATTGGTCCCGCTGTATCCTGGCTTTCTGCAATCGGGATAATGCCTGTGCGGCTGACCAACCCGACTGTCGGCTTGATGCCGACAATTGAATTGGCGCTCGCTGGACTTAAAATTGAACCTGAAGTTTCCGTGCCGATGCCGACAACTGCAAAATTTGACGCGATGCTCGCCCCGGTTCCTGAACTCGAACCGCCGACACTTCCGGCTTCAAACACATCCACTCCGTAAGGGTTGAGCACTTGGCCGCCGAGTCCGCTGTAGCCGCTCGGCACATTTTCCGTCATGAAATACGCCCATTCGCTCATATTGACCTTGCCGAGGATAATTGCTCCCGCTTGTCTCAGCTGTGCAGCCACAAAAGCGTCTTCAACCGTGAAATTGTCCTTGAGGGCAATCGCTCCTGCTGTCGTCGGCATGTTGTCTGTCGTATCAATATTGTCTTTCAGCAGCACCGGAATCCCATATAACGGGCCTTGCCCTTCCTGGCCGCGCATGCTATCCAGCTCTGCTGCTATTTTCAAAGCGTCAGGATTGATGGACAGCACTGAATTGATTTTCGGTCCGTTTTTGTCGTACTTTTCGATTCTGTCCAAATAAACCTGGACCAGCTCCACTGAAGTCAGCAGCTGTTCTTCAAAAGCCTGCTGGATTTGGCTGATTGTTGCTTCTTCTATTTCGAATGCTATTTTTTCCATGGTCGTTTGCCCCTGTTCTCTTTAGAAATCTTTGCAGCACTTTCCGGTTTATTAAGTAAAGGAAATCAGCTTCCGCCTTCTTTTCTATTATATTAATTAATTCCGAAAATAAAACAAAAATTCTAACCAGAAGAAATATTTTAATATTTCTGGAGAAATTTTAGACGTTTCTTCCTATCATTTTGTTTTAAAAAGCTTTACAAGGGGAAAATTTATAGTAATACCGTTCATTGAAATGGGGAATCAACATGGACAATACCCAATTATTCGATGGCATCGAGTTTTTAAAGACACTTTCTTTGATAGATTTTCTTATGTTTTTCATTTACCTCTCCTTAATTTTCGCCTTAAGGACCTTCCTGGTGTTCCTTCTGCAAAAGTCTTTTACATCCAAACGCTTTAAAGAGCGGATATTTCCGTTCGTTGAAGATCTATTGAACTGGCTCGCTATCTACGGAGCAATCTTTTTTTTCCTGTTTTATTTTTCAGAAGAACAATGGCTATTTTATCCGTTTTATGAAACGGATGGCATACAAGTGTCGGTGTTCCTAATAGTGGTCGTCGCTATAGCTGTCAGCTTTGCCGGCCGCCTGGTAAGAGCATTGAACCGGTATGTGATGCCTTTTTTCTACGTGCAATTTGATGTAGATGCCACCACGGGCTATACCATCAACCGGCTCCTCTATTACATTGTCATGTTCATTGCATTGGCTCTTGGGTTTACGACAGTCGGCCTCGACCTGTCAGCGCTCGGCGTCATCTTCAGCGTGCTTGGAATCGGGATCGGTTTTGGTATACGGAACATCGCCGCAAACTTTGTTTCAGGGATCATCATTCTTTTTGAACGGCCGATGAAAGTAGGCGAACTGGTGGAAATTGATAAGAATATCGGCCAGATTACAAAAATCACGCTCCGCTCCACTGTCATTGAAACTTTAAAAAACGGCACGCTCATTGTACCCAATCAGTACTTTATCGAACAGATCGTCAAAAACCGTTCCAGCGCAAAGCTTTTTGCCCGTGTAGTCGTCAGCGTGGCCTATGGCAATGACACTGAAAAAGTCGAGCACCTGCTCTTGGAAGCGGCAGTAGCAGAGATGCAGTTTGTGCCTGGCATTCCCAATGAGCCGCCGGACGTCCGCTTTATCAACTTTCGGGACTCTTCGCTCGACTTCGTCGTCGAAGTCCGTGTCGTTGATGTCGAGATGAAAGAACAGCTGGAAAGCCGCATCCGCCACGCAATCGCTGATATTTTCATCAAAAACGATATCAAGCTCGCTGAATATCCAGTTACGAAAGAAATATAAAAAAGACCCCGGCCAAGACCGCCATCAAACAAAGCGGACTAGAGCCGGGTTCTCGTTTTTAAATTTTCACTTTCGAAAGCAGTGGCCGGCCTTGATTCCAATTCACTTCAACCGGAATTTCGAAAAACTCGGAAAGCTGTTCGCTCGTTATCATTTCTTCCGTATTGCCGGAAGCAAACACTTCCCCGTCTTTCAATAACAAGGTTTTATTGAATTCCGGCAGGATTTCCTCAATATGGTGAGTCACATAAATGATGGTCGGAGCATCCGGCTTTTGCGCGATCCGTTCAATGGCCTCGAGCAGCTCTTCCCGGGCAATAAAATCCAGCCCATTCGTCGGTTCATCCAGCACCAAAAGCGATGGCTCTCCCATCAGCGCACGGCCAATCAAGACCCGCTGCCGCTCACCATGTGACAAGGTTTCATAACTCCGGTTCGCATAGTCAAGGCAGCCCAGTTCCTTCAGGATTTCTACTCCTTTTTGGTCAATCTCTTCTGTCGTCTCTTCATATAATCCGATAGAAGCATAAGCTCCGCTCAGCACCACTTCATAGGCGTTGTCATATGGGCTTATTTTCTGCTGAAGCGACGAAGAAACAAAACCGATCTGCTTGCGCAGTTTCTCGGAAAGATAGGTTTTCCCAAACTCCAGGCCGAGGACGCTCACTTTGCCAGTTGTCGGAAAAAAGTAAGCATTGATCATATCAAGCAGCGAAGTCTTGCCGGCACCGTTCAAGCCGTAAAGTACCCAGTGCTCTCCGCGTTCCACTTGCCAGTTGACATTATTCAGCACCGTTTTCCCTTCTCGCCTTCTTGTCACGTTTTCAAGTTCCAGAACCTTCATCCTTATGCCCCTTTCCTAAACCAAAATACTTTTGTCTCTTCAAAACCAATTAGCCTGAATTTTTATCGACGTTTTTTTGTTTGCAATCGGTGTTTCTCGATTTCCTATCGGTGTTTCTAAGTTTTCTATCGACGTTTCTCCGATTTCTATCGGTGTTTCTGTAATAAGCAGTCCATGGAGATCAACAGATACTATTGGAAAGCCCTCCGCCAGGGCGAAGGCCCCTTTAAACCAGAGCGCTTTTTGCTTAAGCAAAAAAACCTTTATCGACGTTTCGGACAGGTTCTATCGCTGTTCTTTAGGTTTTTATCGGTGTTTCTCCAATTCTTATCGACGTTTCTCAGCTTTCTATCGGTGTTTTCAAACTTTCTATCGACGTTCACCAAACACCGATATAAAACCATGCCAAGCAAAAACAACGCAAATCCCTCTTACCCGACAACCACTTCCGTCAACTCCAAAAACTCCTCCACATCTTTCACACAAACCGCAATCGCATCTTCCCAGAATCCAGTCTGTTCCAAATCAACTCCCAAATGCTTTTGTGCCAGCTGTTCGACTGTCATGCGGCCGGTATCCCTCAACAGCGCATTATAGGATTCTTCGAAACCGCCTTCAGTTTCCAGCGCTTTGGCATAAATCCCTTGACTGAACAAATAGCCGAATGTATACGGGAAGTTGTAGAACGGCACGCCCGTAATGTGGAAATGCAAAGTCGAAGCCCAGAAAGTCGGATTATAGCTGGCAAGTTCGCCACCGTAGGCTTCCTGCTGCGCCTCCAATGCAAGTTGATTTAAGCGTTCCACCGAAACTGCCCCTTTTTTCCGTTCTTCATAAAAGCGCGTTTCGAACAGGAAACGGGAATGGATATTCATGAAAAACGCAATGCTTCTCTTGATCTTGTCTTCCAGCAACGCAATTTTTTCTTCATTAGAAGAAGCATTTTTCACTGCAGCATCGGACACGACCATTTCTGCGAAAGTGGAAGCAGTTTCGGCGACGTTCATGGCGTAGCGCTGATTCAATGCTTCCGTATCATTCATGACATGCTGATGATAGGCATGCCCGAGTTCATGAGCAAGCGTCGAAATATTCGTGGCGGACCCGGAAAACGTCATAAAAATGCGGGTCTGTTCACTGTCTGGAAAACTTGTGCAAAATCCGCCGGGACGCTTTCCTGGGCGGTCTTCCGCTTCAATCCAGCGTTTTTCAAATGCGCCTCTGGAAAACTCGGCCATTTGGGGGCTGAACCGCTCGAACTGCTCCAGAATAAAAGCCGCAGCTTCATCAAAGCTGACTTTTTGCATGGATTTGGTCAGCGGTGCATTCAAATCATGCCATTCCAGCTTTTCAACGCCAAGTAGCTGCGCTTTCCGCCGCAAATAAGAAACAAAAGGTGCTTTATGCTCGGTGATTGTTCCCCACATGGCATTCAAGGTTTTTTCGCTCATGCGGTTCAGTTCCAGCGGCTCTTTCAATACATTGTCCCATCTCCGGTGCTTGTAAGTCTGCAGCCGGAATCCAGCCAAGTTGTTCAAAGTTTCGCTGAAGAGCTCCGCTTCTTCCTGCCAGGCGCTGCTTATTTTTTCGAATACTTCTTGGCGGGCTTCTCGGTTGGGTGTGCTCATGCGGTTCGCCGCCTGGCCCATCGACAATTTTTTAATCTTGCCGTTTTCCATATGTTCGATGCTCATTTTCCCGACAAGGCTGTTGTACAGCTGATTCCAAGCCGCATAACCGTTGACCGATAAATCATTGATCAGGACTTCCTGCTCGAGCGGAAGCTTTTCCTTGGCTTGCACTCGCCGTTCATTCAGCGCAAACGTCACTGGTTCCAAACTCGGCTGTTCAAGTAAACCTTGCCACACTGCGTCTTCTATTTGGAGAAACTTCTGGTCCAACTTTGCCAATACCGAAGCAAAAGCAGCCCCCAGTTCACTCCGTTTTCCGGAAAGTATTTTTGCTTCATGGTCATTGATATCCTGTGCAGTCAGGCAACTTGTGAAAGCTCCGATTTCCCGCAGTTGTTTCGTTGTGCTGTCCAATAGCTCAAGAAGCAAAGACAGCTCTCCTGTTTGTTCCGATCCGCTTGGCGGGCTGAGACTATCCACCAGCTCGGCCAATTCCTTCAAATTGGCTTCGAATTTCGCTATGTATATCTTCAATTCCTGAGACGTGCTGCCTCCTTTGAAAATTGAGTCCAAGTTCCATGTTGTCTCATACTGTTTCATTTATTAATCTCCCCTTTGTTTATAGGTGCTGATTCAATCTTAGTTTAAAAATTCTTACTATTCAAGTTGATGAACATACAAAAAATTCACCCCTTAGAGCTACAGCCCTTAGAGATGAAGATTTATTTATTATGGACTCTCAGTCAACAAGTTAATTTTCAATCCGCTACAACTCATAAAATTCCGGGATAATCCCGTCAATGGTCTGCTTCATAAGCGAAATCATCTCCAACACCGCACCCGGATCAATCTCTTTTTCACTGTAAGGCAGCGAATAAACAGCCGTGACACGGCCTTCTTTTTCTGTCAACTTAACGTAGCGGCAATAGATGTTCAGCTTGTTCAATAATTGATGAAGACCTGCTCTTTTTAAAAGGCTCGAAACGTTAATGAAATCAATAGCTCTTATGTCGATAACGTGTTCGTCCTCAAAGATCATCACTTCGAATATGACTGGAGAACCAATTGCCAAAGTACCCACAATCGTAAAAAAGACTTCTCCAGTTTCTTCCGTTTCCTCTTTCACTTGAATTCCTGATTCTTTGAGATGGTTTCGAAAAATCATTGCATTGGACATGCCAGTACCTCCTTGCTACAAATCAACCATACGACTTAGCCATTCCATCATAAATGAATAGCCTGAAAAACAGCAACCGCTCTCAACGAAATCCTAGGATTTCGTTGAGAGCGGTTGTTTCATTGAATAGCATCAATGTAGCCTTATCCACAGCTTAAAAATTATTCCCTAACAGCAGTAACTTCAGCGAATTGGTTGTCTTCATTTTTCTGCAGCTCTAAAGCCATAATCAGGATTTGCGCAAGTTCTTCATGAGTAAGAGTTTCCTCAGGTTTGAATGTCCCATCCGGATAACCATCGAATAATCCTGCTTTGGAGGCTGCTGCAATATAATCTTTCGCCCAATGGGTTGCTCGGACGTCGTTATAAACGGTTTCCGTCGCCGGAATCGGCAACTTTAATGCCATGGCGAACATTTTAGACGCTTCAGCCCGTGTAATATTCGTTTCCAACTGGGAATCATCTGGCGTCACCGCATAAGAAGTTGGCGATTCAACAGCTACTTCTGCCGTTGCCATTAGTTGCCAACTTATCACAATCAATGGAATTAAGAGAAAGGCGAGGATCTTTCTTAGATGCTGCTCCATTATGAGCCACTCCTTGAGTTTCGGCACAGTCGCTGCCGGTAATAGCTTGCCTCCCAAAAATCCCAGACAGCTCTAAACCCAACAAAAGAAAAAACCAGTTGTTCTTTTCAACATAGGCATTCTCCTTTTTGAAATTACATCTACTAACCTGAATCACCTACTAGTGTTCCAACCACATAATCCTTATGTATCATCATAAAATAATTATAATAACTTACTATCATTTTAACATAAATATGATAAAATCATAGTATATTTTAGAATATTCTGATAACAGTAATTTTTGAAATAAACTGTAATAAAACTTGCCACTGAAAGAAACGTACATTTTATAAATTACTAATATCAGCTACCTGCTGAGCTGAACAAATCCCGAGCTATATTCGATTTTTCATTCCAATAGACAGGAGATGCTGACCATGAAGAAAAAAACTTCAAAACTGCTGGTTGCTGCATTGTTGACAATTATATTGGCGGGCTTCGGGAATTTTCAAAATCCGGTAATTCATGTTTCAGCAACTCAATTATCTTTCGCTTCACAGCCGTATAGCCTGTCTCCGGGAGTAATGCCTGCACCCGACTATCAAACGGACCTGCCTGCGGACCATTCGATGTACGATTACCTGGTCTATTTGGTGAATGATGTGGATGCGTTTTGGTCACCGATCATGATTGGCGCTGGCCATGCAGATCCTTTTGCCAATTACTCGTTCCCGGCTCCTGGGGAACCGGTGAATACCAATTGCGCTTTTGAAGGTGACTTGGAAAACCCTGCCCAAGCCTTCTATTGCGGATTTGATGACCAAATTGTCGTCACTCAGGAAATGGCCAGACAAATCTGGGAAGGCACATATAAAACCAATTCCGATCCATCGAGCGACTACAGTGCAGGCGACTTTTCAGTAGCCTTTATCGTGGCCCATGAATATGCGCATAATTTGCAGACAGAGTTGGGCTGGCTGCCGATATACGAAGATGAAGAGCCTTTAGCGACTTCCAGAAGCCTTGAACTGAACGCGGATTGCTTGGCCGGTGTCTGGGCAAACTCCGTCTACCATCGCGGTCTCCTCGAAACAGCGGACATCGAGGAAGCTATGAGGACGTTAGCCGACATTGGCCAGGACCCTTCAGTACTGAACCCGACACACGGCACGCCACAGGAACGAACAGAAGCGTTCATGCTTGGTTATAATGATGGATCGGCCAGCAGCTGTGATCCTTATTTATTTAATCCGTATTAAGGTTTGAAATCACACCGCCAGACAAAAAATCCACGTCATTGAACTTTAAGTTCAATGACGTGGATTTTATTGTTTTACCCTTAATGGACGTTCTCATACTGCTTATTTTTTCTTAATGCAACCGGCGAATAATATTCACTGACCAAATAAACCGGCCGCTCTTTAGTCTCATTGAAAATTTTCCCCAAGTATTCGCCAATGATGCCTAAGGAAACTAGCTGGATTCCGCCTAAAAACAGAATAACCGTCATCAACGAAGGATAACCTGGCACAGGGTTTCCGAATACTAAGGTCCGGACAAAAATGAATAACATGAAAAGCAGTGCGCAAGCGGAAATGATGATTCCTAAAAACGAAGAGATCCGCAAAGGAGCTACTGAAGAGGATGTAATCCCTTCTACCGCTAAGTTAAAAAGCTTCGAGTAATTCCATTTCGTCGTACCGGCTGCCCTCGGTTCCCGGTCAAACAAAAGTTCTTTTTTATTAAAACCGATCCAACTGAACATTCCTTTAGTATAGCGCTGGGATTCACGCATTTGCTTTAAAGCTTCAATGCATTTCCGATCCAATAGCCGAAAATCACCCGTGTTATTTTGAATAGGGATGTTCGATACCTTTTCTAGAATTTTATAATAAGAGTTGGAAGACCATTTCTTAAACCATGTCTCGCCCGCTCTTGTATTTCTTTTGGCGAAAACGTCGTCATAACCTTTTTCCCAGTAATAAATCATTTGTGGAATAAGTTCAGGAGGATCTTGCAAATCCGCATCGATGACAATCATTGCATCTCCGTTCACATGGTCAAATCCAGCCAACATGGCGACTTCCTTGCCAAAATTCCTCGAAAGATTTATGTAAGAGATTTCTTCATATACTAAGGATAATTCTTTCAGCATTTCGAGTGTTCGATCGGAACTCCCGTCATTAACAAATAAAAATTCAAAATCATATTTAGGCAATTCTGCCGTAACATCTTTTAAGCGTTTGAGAAGAGCAGGAAGCACTTCTTCTTCATTGTATGCGGGGATAAGAATGGTAATCAGTTTGTTAATGTTCTTCACCTACTTTCAAAATGTGCAGCATTAATACTCATTATAACACAAATTTTAACTTTTTTTCTTTATTATGTTATATTATGTCATTATTCTTCCATAATATTCTTTGTTATGATATAATTCCATAGGTTTATAAAAAATCTTGTTGCCAGGACTAAGAGATTCTAATCATGTTCGAGCGATGTCAAAGGTTTTCATTTTGAAAAACTTATCTAAGTTTATGAATCAGAGAATCCTGATCGGCGAACAACAACTCAAAAGTTGGGAATCTTCATCGTTTCTGTAATTATGTACTATTATACTAACCTATTGTTAATCTCATGTTTCTAATTTTGCTTTAAGCAAGGTCTACCATAATTTAAAATAATTTTGAAGAGGAGAAAATAATGCCAGAACAACTTATGGCCAAATGGCTGCATGCTATAAAACCACAGTGGAAAGTAGCTTTCATTAGCTCATTGATTTTTGGCTTCCTGACTCATATGTACATATTTACAAACACTTTACCCAATCATGATGGATTGGTTAATGGATATGCCACTCAAGAGAAATTTTCATTAGGCCGCTTCTTTTTGAGTCCATTCAGCGGCATTAGTTCGTTTTTTGATTTACCCTGGATCAATGGATCTCTTTCAATCTTGTATTTAGCTTTGACTGCTGTTGCTCTTACTATATTTCTTAACTTAAAGAAAAAGATTTCCATTGTATTGACCGCCGGGTTGCTTGTAACTTTCCCGACCATTTCATCGACATTTTCTTATATGTTTACGGCTGATGGTTATATGTTTGGTTTTTTGCTGACAGCTCTTGCTTTAGTAGTCACTAAAAAATATAAATATGGCTTTATTCCTGGAGCTTTGCTTTTTTATATGGGAGTCGGAGTTTATCAAGCCAACCTTCCACTACTTTTAACTTTAATTGCAATATTTTTAATCAGTGAAATTCTTTGCCATAGAATTCCTTTTAACAGGCTTACCGTTTATATGGGACGTTTTTTCGCTTTAACAACGATAGCGATGGCGTTGTACGCAATCACGTTTAAATTGTATACTAATTTCTTTGCTGGGGAAATCTCTGATTATCAAGGCTTAAACAAAATTGGAAGCAGTTCAGCTACAATATCAGAACGTTTCACCTTAATCCGTGAAAGTTTTAATGAGTTTTTTTTCCGCGGATTTGCAACAGATGTTCCTTTTAATTTATTTGAAGTACTTAATGTTTTTGTTTTCATCTTAATCATTATCGGTTTCTTCTGGTTTATCTTTCAAAACAAAATTTATTCTCATTTACCGAATCTTGTGACAGCCATTCTGCTGCTTTTAAGTTTGCCTTTACTAGCTTATTGTTTGTACTTCGTTTCTTCTAATGTAATTTATCATATGCTGATGGTCCTTTCCTTATTAAGCTTTTACTTGCTTCCGGTAGTTTTCTACGACAATTTTTCGAAGCCAAATATAAGCTCTATCATTCTTTCCTGGAGCACGGTTTTGCTTACTTTACTCATCGTATTCAACTTCGCAGTTATAGCCAATATTTCATATTTCAATGCAAATTTAAAGTATGAAAGATCGTATGCTTTATTAAACCGGATACTTGACAGAATTGAAACAACTGAAGGAGTTACTCAAGAATCGAGATTCGCCTTTTTAGGGAGAATATCGTTGGACTCAAACATTAGCGACACTCTAGTCCCGGAAAACATTCCTAAAATGACAGGTTCACTTGGATCAAGATTTTTAGTTGCACCCTACCATTACAATGCCATGCTGAAAGAATATTTTGGCATCTCCCTCAAAATGATTTCAGAAGAAGAAAGACAGAAATTGATCAAAAGCGACTTATATGATGAGATGGAAGTTTGGCCTGCTGCCAATTCCGTTAAGGTGGTCGGCAATACTGTGCTTATTAAATTAGGTGAATAGTATAATAAGAAAAACAGCCCATTCAAGTTCAAGTAATATACTTTGAATGGGCTGTTTTGTTTTCTCCACTTACAGAAAGAGAACTGATCATAAGAGACCAAGGTTTTACTTTTTGCTCGAATAAGACTCCTGAAGCTTCTTCTCAAATAGCTCTAGCAGCGGTTCCCGTAATTCCGGTCGCTTTAAAGCGAACTCTATCGTTGTTTCAATGAAACCGTACTTCTCCCCCACATCAAAACGGCGGCCGTCAAACTCATAGGCATAGACTGGTTGCACTTCATTCAGCTGCTGGATGGCATCGGTCAATTGGATCTCCCCTCCTGCTCCGAAGTGATGCTCGCCGAGGAAATCAAAGATCTCCGGCGTCAAAATATAGCGGCCCATGATGGCGTAATTGGACGGTGCAGCCCCGGATTCCGGCTTCTCCACGAAGTGGTCCACAGTGATCAGCTTACCGTCCACCGAAATTGGATCGATGATGCCGTAGCGGTGGGTATCTTTCGGCTCAACCTGTTGAACGCCGATGATGCTGTGGCCGGTCTGCTCATATTGGGTCATCAGCTGCGCCAGGCATGGCTCGTCGTTCTCGACGATGTCGTCGCCGAGCAGCACCGCAAATGGTTCACTACCAATGAACTTGCGGGCCGACCAGATGGCATGCCCCAGTCCGAGCGGCTGCTTTTGACGGATGTAGTGAATTTCAACTTTGGACGTTTGGAGGACCGAATCAAGCATATCGAGCTTCCCTTTTTCGCGCAGCGCAGTTTCCAGCTCGAAAGCATGATCGAAATGATCCTCAATCGAACGCTTGCCTTTACCGGTGACGATGATGATATCTTCAATCCCCGAGGCGATCGCCTCTTCGATGATGTATTGGATAGTCGGCTTGTCCACAATCGGCAGCATTTCTTTCGGCATGGCCTTCGTCGCCGGAAGGAAACGTGTTCCAAGTCCGGCAGCCGGTATAATCGCTTTTTTCACTAGCATAGTCTGCATCTCCTAACCTTCTGTCTGTAGTTAATCTTTTTTTACGGCTCATTTTTTTACATATGCTGTAAAAATTATAACATGATACAACTTAAAATAACTTTTTATAACAATATTTCATATGAATGTAACACTTTAAAATTTTCTTTTTAGTTTAAGGGAGGAGTAAAACAAATTACTTCTTTTCATAAAATAGGCAACAAATCTCAAAAAGCGGCCTTCCAGAGAACTCATTAACTCTGTGAAAGACCGCTTTTTTAAATTATTTCGTTGGATTACGTTTTACTGCTAGATAGCAGCACCATCATTCCTCATCAAAAGCATTCAAGGCATTAACGCCATGCGCAAGTGCCGAGCCGGCTTTTAGCGCTGTCGCGACAAAAATGGATTCTGCCACTTCTTCTTTCGTTGCGCCTTTTTTCTTCGCTGCTTTGACATGAAGGGAAATGCAGTAAGGGCAGCCGGTTGTATGGGCAACCGCCACAGCAATCAGTTCTTTTTCTTTAGCTGACAATAAGCCGTCTTTCAGCGACAAGGTATCGAAATTGACAAATGCGCTGAACGCTTCGCCGTTCAATTTCGAGAATTCTGCCAAGCGGCTGAAATACACTTCTTTGTACAGTTCTTCATCCGGGTTTTCATCATAGGCATTGAGCGCGTTGACGCCGTGTGCCATGGCAGATCCCGCTTTTAAAGCCGTCGCCACCATTATCGTTTCAGCCATTTCTTCTTTTGTCATATGGAGCTTTTTCGCATTTTTGACATGCAAGTCGATGCAGTACGGGCATCCCGTTACATGCGCTACGGCCACGGCGATCAATTCTTTCAGCTTAGCGGACAATTCATTTTCCTGAAGTGCAGCCACATCAAATTGGACAAAGGCTTTAAAGGCTTCCGGAGCCAGTTTCCCGAACTCAGGAAGGCGGCTAAAATTCTTTTTCTCGTACAAGCTTTTATTGTCAGTAGTGTTAATAGTCATTTTTATCTACTCCATTCTATTTTTGGTTAGTCCATCGTATTCGGCAGGAACAAGGCAATATCCGGGAAGATGTACAGCAGGACCACAACTGCCAGGATCGGCACGATAAAGATCGTGGCGCCTTTGAAAATATCGGTGATTTCCAGTTCATCGGTGACCCCTTTTAAGACAAAGACGTTCATCCCGATTGGCGGTGAGATCAAAGCGATTTCCACCACCAAAACAATCATGACGCCGAACCAGATCAAGTCGAAATTCAGCAATTCCAGAATAGGCATTAATATCGGAATCGTGACCACCATCATCGCCAGCGAATCCATAATGGCCCCAAGGACGATAAACAGGCAAATGATCAGCACGAAAATCATCGTCGCGGACAAATCGGCTGTCAGCAGGAAATCCGCCAGCAAATTCGGCACCCGCGTCAGCACCAGGATATAATTCAGGATGAAAGCGCCGAGAATGATCGCGAACAGAAATCCGGTGGTCTTTAAAGTTCCGAGCAAGGCTTCCGTAAAATTCTTCATGTTCAAACGGCGGCGGATCAAGCCGATCAGGAAGGCTCCGAACGCGCCGACGCCTGCTGATTCAGTAGCGGTGAAGAACCCTAGATAAATACCGCCCATCACCAGTAGGAACAAAAGCAGAATCCAGATATTCGAGCTTAAGGAAGTAAAACGCTCTTTCCAGCTCACGTATTCCGGAGCTGCAGCTGTTACCATCGTGGGCTTGATCAATATGCAAATATAAATGGTCAGCATGAAAAATAATGTCAAGATGATGCCCGGAATGATGCCGGCTGTCAGCAGTTTCCCGACCGACTGCTCAGTCAGCATCCCGTAAATGATGAACGTCGTACTCGGCGGGATCAGAATGCCAAGCGCCCCGCCTGCGACAATCGAACCGCCCGTCAGGCTTTTGCTGTAGCCGCCTTTCAGCATTTCTTTTGTCGCAATGACGCCCATCGTTCCGGTAGTGGCTACACTGGAACCGGAAGCTGTCGCAAACATGGCCGAAGCCCCAATGGTCGCAATTCCCAATCCGCCTTTTAAGTTCCCGAACCAATTCTTGAATGTCTTGAACAAATCATCGGTTACCCCGGAAGCAAACAGCAATTGCCCCATCAATACAAATAACGGAATCGTGCTCAAGGTATAATGATAGCTTTGGGTCCATACCACACTATGGATCACCGATGCCAGCGTATCCCAGCCTCTCAGGAAAATGATGGCCAAACTTGCGGGAATGACCATTGCGATGGCGATCGGAACACGCAAAAACATTAAAACAAACACAGCTGCAACCACTAAAACACCAACCGCTTCTGTCGACATGGCCCTCCCCCTTTCTACTTGCCTTTAACAGCTGTCTTATAATCTTCTACATTCTGGATAAATTTCACCATTGCCTCTAAAGCCCAGCCGATAAAACAAATGACCAGGAAAATTTTAAAAGGCACAAACGACAGGTTCAATAAATCAGAGGTCTGCCCGAAATTGATTTTTACGATAAATGCCCAGCACACGATAAAACAAAATAGAATCGTTAAAAACTGAGCCATGAAATCCAGCGCCAATTGGACTTTCGCCGGGAAGCGGTCGGCAAGCACGCTAATCGATATATGGGCGCCCGTCGCTTCGGTATATGCTAAAGAACCCATAATCAGAATAACCATACTGAACTGGACGATTTCAATGTCCCCGACGACCGGATAGCCAAGACTGCGGGAAATGGAAAAATATGTTACCAGTGGCACCATAATGATTAACGTCGAAAATGAAATCCATTTTGCTAAATTGGTTATGAACGATACAAGATGTGCCACATATTTCATCGTTTCACCCGCTTTCACTTTAGTGTTAATAAGGCAGGCTGAGCCCCGCTTCCATCAAGGATTTTTTGTAGAACTCCATCATCTCTTTGCCGTCAAAGCCTTTGTCATTCGCCATTTCCACCCAGTCTTCCCAAACGGTTTTGGCCGGTTTCTTGAACTCGGCCAGCGCTTCTTCATCCGGTTCGATGACGCGGCCGTCTTTTTCTGCTACGCTGTCGCCATACACTTTAATCGCTTCAGCCGACGCACCGCCGTATAAGTCGCTGTTCATTTTGACCAGGGACGGCGCCAGCTCTTCTTCAAAAAGTGTCTGGATGTCTGCAGGCAGCGCTTCAAACGTCCGTTTATTCATCAAATAGAAAAGTGCTGTGTTGCCCATATCGATTTTCGTCATATAAGGCGCTACTTCAAACAATTTCAGTCCTACAGCACCAATCGATGTGTACGTAGCCTGATTGACGGTATTGCGGTCAAGCGAGGTATAAATCTCTTCCAAGCCCAGAGTGACCGGCACCGCGTCCCATAATCCGACCAAATCCACCCGCTGATAACCCGAAGCAATGATTTTCTGGTTTTTGACGTCTTCTACGGTTTCAACCGGTTCTTTGCTGTACAGCTGATAAGAATCGGTGGCGGAAACACCGATTGGCACCACATCTTCAAGCGTATCCGCCATATAAGTCTCGATGAATGGCGTCAGCACTTTTGTGCTGTCAGAAGGAGCCGATAAGCCGAAAGGCAAATCGCCGATCGATAATGGAAACAATTCCGTGTCCGGATGAAGGCTTGGGCTGACATAACCGATATCGTAAACAGCGCCTTGAATATCTTCATAAGCCGTACTCAAAGTTCCAAGGGCTCCGCTGTTATAAATATTGACCTTCACTCTTCCGTCAGTCTTTTCTTCCACTTCTTTTGCCCACGGCTCCACGACTTCTTTATGGAATTTATGCGTCGACGGAACCTGGATGTTGAAACTCAATTCGTACACTCCGTCGTGGTTAGCTGCCCGGCCGACTCCGCACGCTGACAGCACGAACACCATCCCTAACAGTAAAGCCACTTTTGCTCCTTTAGCCAGCTTCATGCCATTCCCCTCTTTCATACATATCTCCAAAGACTTGCCTTCACTTTCTGCCCGCTTTTGTCGGCTGACTGACAAAGTCATTGATCTGCTCCAGTGTTTCCCCGTGCTGCAGCATATTTTCCTGCAGCTCCGCTTCGTAATACAATAGATTTTCGAATCTCGGAACCGAGGCGTTGACGATCTTCTTGGTGATGCGCAGCGGATCGAACGGCTTTTTCTGCAGTTTCACCAGCATTTCTTCGACTGCTGAAAACAGTTCTTCAGCAGGCACAGCTTTCGTTACGAGTCCGATATCTTTTGCTTCTTGTGCTGTAATGGCATCTCCTAGCATAATCAATTCCTTTGCTCTTGCTGCACCTACCAAATTGACTAAGCGCGGTGTGCCGCCTCCAGAGAAGAACATGCCGCGTTCCACTTCCGGCAAGCTCAGCGCCGCCCCTTCCGCCATGATCCGGAAATCGCAGGCCATCGCAAGCGCCATGCCTGCGCCAAAGGCCGGACCGTTAATGGCTGCAATCGTAATCTGGTCGAGTGCATCAAATTTCCGCAAAAATTCCTGGCGGTTGATTTGATCTTTTCGGATCCAGGAAGGATCAGCCGCGTTTTCTTCAATATTCTTTTTCACTTCTTTAATGTCAGCACCCGCTGAAAAAACTTTTCCGGCTCCAGTGAAAACGATAAAGCGGTAGTTCTGGTCACAGCCCACTGCTGAAACCAATTCGGACAATTCCTTATCCATTTGATTGTTCATCGCATTCGCTTTTTCCGGCCGGTTGAACGTGACAAAAAGCACCGGTGCACGGTCTTCGACGATCAAGGTTTCATAATTCTTCAAAGTCTCCGCTCCTTTCCTACGCACTTAAATATTCCGTTCCGCCAGTTCCCAATAAGGTTCACGCAGTTTCTTCTTATCGATTTTCCCGTAAGACGTCAGCGGCAAAGCATCAACCAAGTGAATCGTTTTCGGGCATTTGTATTTGGATAGCTTGGCTTTGCAGATCGCCATCACTTCGGAAACCTCCAAAGTTCCGCTCTTTGCTGTTACAAAAGCGGTTACCGCTTCTCCCCAGTCCGCATCCGGCACACCGATTACAGCAGCCTGTGCCACACCCGGATGCTCCTGGATGACATTCTCTACTTCAGAACAGTAGACATTCATGCCGCCCGAGATGATCATGTCTTTTGCTCTGTCCAGTAAATACAGAAATCCTTGTTCATCCATTTTCCCGATATCCCCGGTATAGAGCCAGCCGTCTTTCAACGCTTCAGCAGTCTTCTCCGGCTGATTCAGATAGCCAATCATATTGGTGAAAGCCTTCACCACAACTTCCCCTTCCGTCCCTGGAGCAGCTTCCTGTCCCGCTGCATCGACCACTTTGACTTGTGAGAAAATGGTCGACCGTCCGCAGCTTTTCAATAAATGACGGTTATCCGCTTCAGCGCTATGAAACTCTTTCTTCAGCCAGGTCGCCGCACTTTGCGTTTCCGTCAGTCCGTAAATCTGCAGGAACACTTGCCCAAACACTTCGAGGCCTTGTTTCAAACGCTCTGCAGTAATCGGTGCAGTGCCGTATTGAATCGTGCGGATCGACGAAACGTCCACTTGCTTATCTTCTATATAATCGAGCATGCGGTACAGAATCGTCGGCACCAGGCTTAAATAAGTGATGCGGTTGTCTTCAATATGCCGGATGACCGTTTCCACGTCGAATTTGTCTTCGATAAAAATTTCCGCGCCTTTGATCAATCCGGAAAGCAAATACAAACCGGCGGCATGAGGCAAAGGCGTGGTCACAAGAATTTTTTCATCGCTTTGGATATTGGCTTCGATAATGATCGAAATGAACGTCAAACTGGTAGTTTCATATGTATGGACCACACCTTTCGGCTTACCGGTCGTCCCGCCGGTATAGAGAATGAACGAAAAATCAGATGGTGCCGCTGCAACGGTTATCGGTTCTTCAGACCCTGCTGCCTGAAAAACTTCCCAAGAAACTGCTTCTCTTTCCTCCATGTTGTCCGTTCCAACAACGACGACCGTATGCAGCTTTGGCAATCCGTTTCTGACCCTTTCGATCATTGGCAAAAAGCGTTCGTCCACAACCAGCAATTCTACTTCGGCATCGTTCAGGATATAGCGGATATCATTTTCACTGACCATGCTGTTCAAAGGAATTTTCGTGGCGCCTGCCAAGTAAATCGCCACTTCGCTGACAACATACTCGTAGCGATTCGGCAACAGCAGCCCTACACGCGACTTTCGGCTGATGCCGTATTGCTTGAACGCCTGTGCAGTCCGGTTAGCGTCTCTATGCAATTCATTGTAGGTATAACTGGAGCCATTAACGTGCAAAGCCGTTTTACCGGCGTTATTGAGTAAACTGTTTTTCACTAATTCATTCAGCACTAGCGGTACCGCTTGCATCCTTGTTTCCTCCTCTATATTCATGAACCGTTAATAATAATGGATTATTTAAAATAAAAGCAATTATTTAAAAATACTATCAACCTCAGTGATTTTCGTCTAATATATATAAAAACCCATTTAAGAGGTTTTTCGTCTTAATCAACATTGGAGGGACTCATCATGGAACTTAGACATTTGCATTATTTCATCGCAGTCGCTGAAGAATTGCATTTTGGCAATGCCGCGAAACGGCTGAATATCAGCCAGCCGCCGCTCAGCCAGCAAATCATCCAGCTCGAGAAAGAAATGGACGTCAAGCTGTTCAACCGCAACAACCGCTCCGTTGAATTGACAAAAGCAGGAATGCATTTTTTAACAAGAGCCTATGAAATCCTTGCCAAAGTCGAAATAAGCATCGACGACACACGGAATATCCATGCCGGAAAAGCCGGAGTCCTAAATGTGGCATTTACCGGCTCCTTGAATTCCAGCCTGATTCAGCTGATCCATAGCCACCGCACTCAATATCCTGATGTCAAAGTGACGCTGCATCCGATGTCAAGCACCGATCAGCTAAAAGCTTTGGCGGACAACGAAATCCACATCGGGTTTATTTGTCCACCGATCATCAATCCTGCACTCAGCTTCCAGCTTATCTACAGCTCTCCGTTTGTAGCGGCATTGCCTAAAGATCATCCACTGGCAGCCGTCCCTGGACCCATCGACATCAAAGATTTGAAAAACGAACCATTTATCATGGCTCCGCGGCGCTTGGAACCTGGCTATTATGACACCATCATCTCCATTTGCCTTTCGGGGGGAATGAGTCCCATCATCCAACAAGAAGCAGAAGGCGTAACCCATATTTTATCGCTGGTGTCCGCAGGAATCGGCGTTACGCTCGTCACTGAGTCTGCCCAGCTGGAATACCCCAAAAGCGGCATTGTCTATAAGCCGCTTAAAGACAATAAGCAACAGATGGATTTATACATCGCCTGGAATCATACGGCTTCCAGCCCAATTACCGACACCTTTGTCCAAACAATGAAAAATTCCTTGTCCGCTGAACATGAAGAAATTTCTTCTATAATATAGGACTGCCAAATAGAAAAGCCGCCTCCATGAAATCGGATGATTTCATGGAGGCGACTTCTTTTCTGCTTAAAAATTTTATCGCAGGATTCTGGTGGATAAATCCGGTTGAATGGTAATGTATCTCTTTATCCCCAAGTATTATAACCCGTAACAAAAGCTGCTGGATTCATAAGGATCTCCAGAAGCTTTTGAATTTAATAGGGTATTTGCGAAGAGATCAATGAGACATTCTTCTCCCTCTCACAGTCCGGATCCAGAACCCGCCGTGAATGGTCTTCGAATCATTGGCGACCACAAATGCCTGCGGTTCCAGTTCTTTGATCGTCTGGTACAATTTCAATTCACGTTTCTTCGGTGTCAGGATCTGCAGCGAGCGGCGCGGCCCTTCATGCCCGTTCGTCTCCCAATCCGTCACGCCGTAACCTAGCTCACGCAATTGCTTTGACAAATGGTCCGAATTATCCGGAGACACTACCGTCGCGGTCACATAGCCGAGCGTCAGTTTGTCTTCGATGATTGAACCGACGACAATCCCAGCGCCGAAGCCAACCGCGTACGAAATCAAATTCTGGATTTCGGAAATGTTTTCGAGCACTAGCCCCAAGCCCAGAATATTGATGATAACTTCGAATACGGACAAGCCGGCTGCCAAATACCGGTAGCCTTTCATCATCAAAATCATCCGGACCGTCGACAGCGTCACATAAACGATACTGATCATGAAAATGATGATGACCAATATAATAGGATTTAAGCCCAAATAGAAACCCTTCTTCCTAATAGTTTATATTTTCCATTTTTATTTTCTCGATATGGTTCTTTTCCCCATCAAAATGAAACTAAACATGTCAGATATTTACTTGCGAAACCAGCGTATTCTTCCGGCATCCATTGCTGTGCAGCTCTCTGAAAATCTTTCCAATGCAAAAAGCAGCTGCCTTTTGAAGTGTTTAACTTCGAAGGTGGCTGCTTGTCGTACTTACTTCTTGCAATCTGTCTTTATAATACTCTATTTTTGACTCCAATTTCTTTTTCATTTGCGGGCAACGGACATCATTGTGGATCATTTCCAGCCACGTCAATCTCAATTTATAAAAGCTAATCATCACGCGATCACTCCATTTCCATCCTATAGTGAAAATAATACCTATCCAATTCACAAAATTGAATATGCATTACTATCCAAATCGAAAGAGGAAAAGTATAGTGAAAAAATGTGGGACTGAACCAAAAACACTATCGAATATGCAGATGAGCCTATCAAACTTCAAGTTATTTAATTATTCAATCTATATTAGATTTATTAATCATCTTGAGCTGCGGATAATCCGCAAAATAGCTTTGCAACGAGCTTGCGCAGGAGCACAAGTCTTTGCATTATCCAAAGCGCCGAAGCGGCAAATAAAAAATCACCTTTAGCTCAACTTATATAAACCCGAAATATTAAAAGCCATCTCCACAACTTTCCCTGTGAAGATGGCCCGTCTGCTATTCGCTCCAAAAGACTAAACTGTCTGGTTCCGCTTTGGATGCGGCTGTGTGATATCCACCGCATAAACTTTGATCCGGTTGACCATCAAATCGCGTATTCCGTAAATCGGCCGTTCCCGTTTCTGGATGTCATCCACATAGGCATTCAGCTGGTCCTGCAAGTAGACACCAAGCGGTTTGCCTTTGTATTCCTCCCCTATGCTTTCGCTATCCGCAGGGCTGCGGAATGAGATTTCAAAATACAAGTTGGATACCTCAAGCGCCTTCAGGGTTTCTCCTTCTGTATCTACACCTACCACTTCGTAATAATTGCCATATTCATCTCTCACTAAGTCATTCGCGACGATTTGCTGCATACTCATGTTTTCCATCCCCTCTCACGATTCTATTTCGACATCTTTAAAACGATTCCTCCATTATACATTGCCTGCTTCAGCCCGGTTGAAACCCGTCAAAGTGGATCGTAAAGCTTCTTTCGACAAATATTGCATGACCCCGGCCGTAAGAGTTACGTATGTCCGCTTACAATTCACTTTAATTGTTGTGCTTTCAAAGTCTTGATATCCGGTGCTATGCCGAACCATTTTTCATAGATTTCTGCATACTTCCCGTTATCGAGGAGGATATTAATGGCTTCATCGATTTCCATTTTTAAGCCGCTGCCTTTCGGGAATAAGACGCCATAAAACTCATTTTCAAAACTGTCGTCCGTAACGGCTTTTAAATTTTGTTCCGAGTGCATCTTCACATAATAGTCCACAACGGCATTATCAGCGATGACTGCATCCGCACGGCCTTTCACCAGCTCCTGGATGGCCAAGTTATGGTCTGCAAACTTCAAAACTTCTTGACTGTATTTTCCTGCAATGCTTTTTGCCGCTGTCTGCCCGGTTGAACCGTTCAACACGGCCATCTTCTTTCCTTTCAAATCGGTAACGCTCTCTATGCCACTATCTTTAGATACCATAATTTTGTGTGTAGATAAATAATAGGGCACGGAAAAATCATATGTCTGTTTCCGCTTATCAGTGATCGTGATAGAAGAAATCGCCATATCCGCCGTTTTACTTTCGATTTCCTCAAACATCGGTTCCCAGCCGACTGCTTCGATATCCGCTTCATACCCCGCTTCCAGTGCAACTGCTTTTGCAAAGTCAACCCCGAATCCGACGACTTCTTCACCCTCCATATACTCCATCGGGGCATAGGCACCGTCCGTCACGATTCTTAGTATTTTCTTTTCTTCAACCGCTGCTTTTTCGACAGCTTGACTGCTCTCCGGTTCACTCTTTCCACATGCAGACAGAAGCGCCACTATGACAAGCATCAACATAAAGTTCAAGAGCGAGAATTTCTTCATCAGTTGTTCCCCTTTTTATTAAGGTATTTTTAAAAATACCTGTATTGTACGAAACAAATTCCCCTTGCACCATTATCTTTCTTAGAACTGTAGTGGCAAATAAATGAAGCTGAAAAATCCCATTGTATACATTCTATTGAGGAAAGGTTAAATATGGGTAAAGTATAATATTTGAGCAATAAAAAAAGATGGCTTCGAAGTTTCGAAACCATCTTTTTGCTTTAAACATTGAAAGTATGTTTTCATCTTTCACTGTCTCAGCCGCCACTAAACATCTTTAATTCTTCTCTCTTACTCAATTGTGCTTCATAGCTTCAACTCGTTCGCTTCAGAAGTAACCTCCCGAGCCGGCACTCCCATAACAGTCGTATATTCCCTGACGTCTTCTATCACAGCCGATCCAGCGCGGACAACACTCCACTGGCCAATTTCTTTTGTCGCAGTTACACTTGCGCCCGCCTCGATCAAGACTCCTTCTCCAAGTTTAGTCACTCCTGCCACTGTTGCACCAGGAGATACATGGACATAGTCTCCCACCACACAATCATGTTCCACTACAGAACGCGAATTTATAATCGTATGATCGCCGACGATTGCCGCTGCGTTTACCACCGCTCCCGGCATTACGACAGTGCCGTGCCCAATGGCGGCGCTCGGGCTGACAATGGCATCTTTATGGATGGCGGTCGCATATTGATCGGCGTTTAACGCCAGGCGCTCAACGATTTTTCTTCTCACTGAGTTAGCCCCAATCGCTACAATCACTTTAGCCTGCTCTTCCCCAAGCAAGTGCCCTACTTCAGAAACCGGTCCAAACCAGCAGCCATCTTCCTTAAAAAGCTCAGCGTATTTATCATCCAGCTTTGCTACTATTTGATTGCCTGAAGAATTAACGATATCAGCAATGACACGAGCATGGCCGCTGTCGCCTATTAATAAGATGTTCATGTCAAGCACCTCCTGAATCAGATTTACCCTTTAGGCTTATTATAAGACAATAGCAAACTTATTGATCTATACAATTTTGGAAAATTATATATATTTCTTTCTAAACAAATTATAACCAACTTACCTGCTTTTTTCTCTTTCCCTGCAACGTCTTTTCTATAAGGCACCCCTTTCTTTCGGTTATCGCTCCATTCAACCGTTATAAACTTCCGGTCATATGCATTACCAAATAACAGCCACCTTCGAAATCGATTGATTTCATTGAAGATGGCTGCCGCGAATTAAAGTATGATTTTATTGGAGATTCCCGCTATCATTGTCTATCCAGACCATCGAGCGCTTTCTTCAAATCTTCTGCCAAGACTGGCCCCATCGTCTTCGAATACAAAGTAGTCAGATGATGTTCGTCACGGTAGACAAGGACATTCCCGATAGCCGGAGGACAAGTTTCGTCATCGCAGAAGTAAGGGGATGTATCAAAAAAGGTCACATTGCCGGGAAGGTTTTCTGTGTTTTCCCATGGCAGGACAGCGGATAATACCTCTTCCCGTGGAACGGAGCATTCTTCCGGAGTCTCCTCCATACAGGATGGGATATCCTTTGGCATTCTCGGGTTGTCCCGGACCGCGAATATCTCCGTAATGCCTTCAAACACTTCCCATTTCTCGATATAGCCGCGAGGGACATTATCTTCTGCCTGGACGTTCGCCGTGGTGAAAATCATATCCGGCGGATCGTTTTTCAGCATTTCCGTCACTGTTTCGTTCCATTCCATACAAGACTCGGTCAAAGCCCCCTCCAGATCATCTGTGGTAAACCGGCAGGCATCTTTGATGTAGACATCAATCTGCAGCTTCAGTTCCGGGGCTATTGTCTCCAAAGCCGGGAACCAGTGGCCGGAATGCGATCCCCCGACTAGGGCAATGATGTAATCGGGATTTTCCGTTTCACCGAACGAGCATTTATTGACGTCCGGATTATCACTGTAGGTGGAGCAATTTCCTTTTTTGTAGAAAATCGGAAGATCGCCTTTTGCAAGTGCCGGTGAAGGAACTGGTGCTACGTTTTCTGCCGGTACAATGTTTTCTGAAACAACGCGTGCTCCCGGATATTCTTCGACTGAATATTCGACCGCTGCTTCCTCGTTAAGGCTTGCCTGAACATAGAGGTTCCATGAAGCTCCCACCAATATGACAGGCAGCATGATCGCTACCAGCACTTTCCCTAACTGCCTTTTCGACTGGCGGACATTCAATCCGCGGACCGGCGCTTCGATCAGCTTGCTGGTGATGACTGACAGGATAAACGATACTGTCAGAATGGCGAGTCCGGCCTGCAGCGAAACCGTAGCCGTGCTGAAATATGCATAATAGAAAACCAGCAGCGGCCAGTGCCATAGATAAAACCCGTAGGAAATACTGCCGAAGTACATGAACGGTTTCGTACTCAATAGCCGTTGCACGCCGAAACGGCCGGTGTTTTCAGCTGCAATGATGACAAAAATAACACCCATGGTCGGCAATAATGCTGCATACCCCGGGAACACGCTTGATACCGGCAGAAGCATGCCGGTAAAACAAATAATGGCCAGACCAATCCAACCAATGATGAAACTAATGGCTTTATTGAATGTCAAATAAGGGATCAGCAGCGCCAGAATGCCGCCTAAACTGAATTCCCATGCCCGGGCAAAAGTATCAAAATAAGCCCAGGGCTGATTGGCTTCAGTGATGTATATAGAATATCCGAGAGAAACTGCAAAAATTGCAACCAATGCTGTTAACAGCGTTTTCCGGACAGGCATCTTCAACACTTTTTTTGCTAGAAGATAGACCGCTGTAATGATGAACGGCCAGGTTATGTAAAATTGTCCTTGTATAGAAAGAGCCCAAAAATGTTGAAGCGGGCTGGCTTCATTGTTTTGCCCTAAGTAGTCCACCGCACTCGTTGCCAACTGCCAATTCTGGAAATAAAACATAGATGAAAAAAGCTCAGAAATCGTCTGCTTCCAAAAAGTCTGCGGCAGTATCCAGATAGATAGGAGGGCGGTAACCAGCAGGACAGTAAATGAGAGGGGTATCAGCCGTTTCGCCAGACCCAGCAAATTCTCAATGAAATTAATTTTTCCATCTCGCTCCATTCGCGACAATAAAGAAGTGGTAATCAAGTATCCTGAAACAATGAAAAAGACGTCAACGCCTCCAGAAACTGAACCGATCCAAATATGATATACCGCGACCAGCAAAGCCGCAACTGCCCTAACCCCCTCCAGCTCGGGGCGGAACTTTTTTTCAGGCATCCTTAAATCCGTCAATGCCTACATCTCCTTTCACCTTTCAAGTTATAACAAAAATTTATCTACACAGAAATACAGAAACCGATCTCGCCCATTATGTCGGCCTTGTAAGGAAATCTCCCGCTAAAACCTAAGGACGGGCATAAACATAGAAGATTCATAAAATAGCTCAACCTTTTTTCAGTTATTGCTTTTAAAAAAACAACGAAAAAGAACATGCCTTACCTTGCATTTCATAAA
Source organism: Planococcus shenhongbingii (assembly GCF_030413635.1). Classification (NCBI taxonomy): domain Bacteria; kingdom Bacillati; phylum Bacillota; class Bacilli; order Caryophanales; family Caryophanaceae; genus Planococcus; species Planococcus shenhongbingii. The sequence goes on from NZ_CP129235.1 coordinate 3,058,798, forward strand.
AAAGCATACCTTTTAAAGGTATCACAAAATAACAATTATTACTCTAAAATTTTATAATTTATACAAAAAACAGAGAAGTAAAGTCATCAAACTAAAACGAGTGCCTCTTAGCTAAATGAAACAAGCTATCGTAAAATAGAAAAGGTTCATATTTCCTTTTCCTTTACATAAAAACAACCTTCCTCTATTGATGGGAGGAAGGTTGTTTTTAACGCCTATATCATTACCATGTTTAATCTGTCTTACCGGAATTTTTCGTTCATCGCTCGTGCTAGGAATGTGGAAAACTGTGCCCTTGTCGTCGCGTTTTTCGGCTTGAAAGTCTGATCGGGGAATCCGGTAGTAATTCCGTTTTTAGCTAGACTTGAAATATACTCCTTCGCCCAAGATGAAGAAACATCGGTAAAGTTCTTGGGTGAGGACCCTTCCAGGTTATAAGCAATTACAAGGATTTTCGACATTTCGGCGCGTGTCAAGATTTGATCCGGCTTGAACGAGCCGCCCGGATAACCGTTAAACAAACCAAATTCCGAGACAGCGGCAACATAATCTTTTGCCCAGTGGGAAGAACGAACATCTTCAAAAGCGGAATTCGTAATGGGCACCGGCAAGTCTAAAGCAACTGCAAGCATTTTGGCCGCTTCAGCGCGCGTGACATTTTTATCCGGCTGAAAACTGCCATCCGGATACCCTGCAAGGATTTTCTGATCGGCCAGATACATCACTTCATCATAAGCCCAATAACCCGATTTCAAGTCACTATAATTCCCATCCTTCACGACTATTGTTTTTATCTCACTGACATTTCCAGAAGCATCGGTTGCCGTAACCGATAATTTGGTTCCCGTCTTCTGGTTCGAAATTTTCACCGTGTAATTTCCTTTCGCATCGGCTGTCCCTGTTCCAATCAATGATGTTCCGTTTTTCACAGCAATATCGGAACCGATTTCCGCTTTTCCTGTCACTGTTGATGAATAATGATAAACCTCGTTTACAGCAGGGAGCACCGGGGCGGTGATGTCTTTCACAATCATCTCAGTCACTTCACTGATGTTTCCAGCGGTATCTGTTGCCGTAATGGTCAATTTGGTTCCCGCTTTTTGCTTAGGAATTGTTACTTTATAGCTTCCAGGCACGAAATGGTCCGTCTTTCCAATAATGGTATCTCCGTCCTTCACTGTAATGAATGTCGACTCTTGAGTGACACCGGTTTCTGGCACACTTTCCACGGTCGTTGATTTTTCTGTAATTTCTTTAACCATAGGTGCCGCCGGAGCGGTTTTATCGATAAAAAACCAAATATGAGATGAATTGCCCGTTAAATCGGTGACTCTGAGTGAATACTCTCCTTCTTCAGAAATCACTGTGCCGCTTATATAAGGTTTTCCGTTCAATGTAGCCGTTCCTTCACTGAATGTCGGAACGATATGGGTGTTAAAATAACCGAATTCCGCTCCTTCAATTTTCGGCGGTGTTTTGTCCATCGTGAAATCGGCGACTGTCTGATTTCCTAATGCATCTATCGCCTTAACTGTATAGAAGCCTTCTTCTGTAACTTCATGGCCACTTGCTATTTCCATGCCGTTCAAAGTAGCCGTTCCTTCATGGAACACCAATTCGAAATCGATATTGGCATACTTTCCTATTGGACCGAACCATTCCCCAGGGATAGAACTAAAGATAATAGGCCCGGTCTTATCAATTGAAAAATTCACTTTCGTTTGATTGCCTGCCTCGTCTTTGACGACCAATACATAATTCGCTTCTTCTGTCACCAGCGTGCCGCTGTCAAAAGGCTCTCCATTTAAAGTGGCAATCCCTTCAAATTCAGGTGTTACTTCTGATCCATAGGCACGCCCTGGTTCAATTCCGGATACTTCCGGAGCAGTGCGGTCTATTCTAAAAGAAAAAATGGTTTCATTGCCTGCATTGTCGGCCACTACTAAGGTATGACGGCCTTCGGTTGAAATCACAGTGCCGCTCTTGAACGGTTCACCGTTCAATGTTCCAATTCCTTCTTCAAAAACCGGCTGCACTTCTTTGGCCACGCTATTTTGCGTGATCCCGGATACAGTCGGAGCCGTTTTGTCTATTTCAAATTCAATGCTTGTTGCATTTCCTACGCTGTCTTTCACAGAGAGAATGTAGGTTCCTTCTTTCGATACTGCACTTCCGCTCTCAAACGGCTTATTATTCAATGTCGCCGTTCCTTCATTAAATGCGGGATAGACATCTCTATTGTATATCCCGTTAGCTAAAACGCCTGTCACGACAGGGGCTGTTTCATCGACGACAATAAAATCAGCTTCACTGAAATCAACGGTATCCTGCCAATCGCCTTGTGTTTCCCTATTGTGCAGATAAGTAAAGTTAAAATTCTTATCATATATGGCAAGTTCACTGACAATCCACCTGCCTCCCACAATGCTATTTTCAATTTTCACGGTACCTTCGAAAAAACCAGTTGCTGAATTGAACTGCAGCAAAATGTCGTCAGACTGTGTATAGTTACTTCTGTTTTCATACCGGACAGTGGCATAGTCAACTCCGCTTTCCTGGTCACTCGCTTTTAAGCTGATTTTCACTTGTTCCCCTGCGGCTGTTTTGTTTTTATCCACTGTTAAACTGTGATAGACCGGTGAAGTGATATCGTTTCCGTGAATCAGTAAATTTCCTGCACTTAAATCCATAGAGATGCTTTCATGTGGCATAGGATAGGGTCTTTGGTTAAATACCTGCAGCTTATTCCCACTTTTATCGGTCAGCAAGATATAGGCAATTCGCCAAGTACCGTTAAGACCAAAGGATTTTCCGTTCACCTCCATAGAACCTTCGTATTTTTGAGTAATGCCATTCCAGTTTAGCTGAAAAGACTCGGCGTCGTTTGTGGCGCCATACTGGTACACAACCTCGACTGTGTCTATCCCGCTTCCTTCATCACTGGCTTCGACACTTACTTTTACGTTTTCTCCGCTCGTCGCTTTACTCTGACCAACTTCAATTCCGTAAAATTTCGGTGCTGTTGCGTCTTCTGCTGCTATAACCGAAGCCGGTGGCAATAAAGTGCACAACAAGCTCCAAACAATTGCAGATAAAATCAGCTTTTTTCTCATGTTCAATTCCCTCTCTTTTCTCTATTCCACCCCAATTATTCATCTTGCTTTTATAAGCAATGTGCTACTTAACAACTTTCTCTAATCACCTCTGTCATGTGAATGTTATCATTTTTTTACTATTTCTGGAACTCAAAATTGTTTTAGACAGCAAAAAAACGCATCCAAACCCATTAGGGCTTTCGGGTACGGCACTATCTCTATGCTGCTTATTATTTGGAGAATTTATCTATTATATTATATTTCAAGTTCATTGTCCGTCTTTGTATTCTTCTTTTTTCATTCCGTTGAATTTTGCCTTTTTCAATGGATTTTTTTAAAAAACTCATTATACTTATCCACAAATGCCGGTTTTTCATCCTCTCATTTGGAATTATCGTAGCTTAAAGTAATACCTTTTTGAACTAATCAAAATACCTTTACCTTCTCCTTGCATGGCATTGACGAGTATTAATAATTCAATTTCCTTTAAGCGTAGTTGATTGCTGACGACCACTCTGTCGCCTGGACAGTGTAAAACATAAAACGCTCCAAATTTAAATATGCAATTTTTAGTTTTAAAATCCATAAATGAGAAAAAGCGCGTTCCATAAATCGGAACACACTTTTTCATTTCTTCTTAATTTATACTAATATTATCACCCTTCGTCCTGCAGCAAACCCATCTCCCGCGAAGACTCAAAATCGAACTTCCCAGCCGGATTCTTCAACGTCGGCAGCATTTCCACAAACGGGAACAATTCTTTTTGGGCGACTTCAAAAACGCGTCGTAGTTCTTTGACCGGATCCGGATGCTCATCCACCCGCAGATCGACAAGCGGATATTCTTCAGTGCGAGATTACAAAATTCCTCTATTCTGTGTTCAAGCAGAATGTTAATAGGGCTTTAAATTAATACTTTTATATTGGACGAAGGCAAAGCGTACACTTTCTATTCAATATCATCGACATCTTTTCACCGTTCCCTGTCTTGAAAATTTCCTTAAGCCCAAATCTTATAAATCTGTAAAACAGCTTCTTGTACATTTAAAAATCAATATTATATTAAATTATCAGAATATTACAAATTTAATGTTGACTTTCTCTTACTTTAGGCACATAATACAGGTGACTACATAGAACAGTTAGAAACTTTGATAATTTTGTAAAAGACTGCAGCATTTTCTTTATTAAGCAATTTGCCGACATGATTAATCCGTATTTAATAACTTCTGTTTCCTTTAATTCTATGAAACATTTATCATCAATTTCCGGCAGAGCAAGGGATTCCGCTTTACTACATAGTTGGCACTGAATATCTACTATAAGCCAGCTTTCTTTTCTCTCTGCAAAAAGATGAACTCCTGTCTGTCGGCTTTCATTATAGAAACAATAAGATAAGGAACGCTTAACAAAAACTATCACCTAGGAGGCCTGCTCTTAAAGATCAACCGCATTGCACCGATTTTCTGGTAATCCCTTTTAGTCAGATGAGTGTGGCAAAATATCTTTAGGAAGGTGACAACTAATGAAGCAATTCAGAAAAATAACGTTTCTTTTCTTCTTATCTTTCTGCTTGATTACCGGTATGTCGGGCGCATCTGTTATGGCGCATAACAATGGAGACAATTCTCCGCAGCATTCGGTCTATAATATTACGTGTAAATACTTCCCTTCTCAGGGAAAAATGACCGTTAGAGCTCACCCGCTAAAACATGTAACTGCTTGGCAAGGCTATAAAAATGATACTGTGTATTGGACGCCTGTACTTTACAAGTGGAGCCACCATAAGCAAAAGTATTATAAACATCAACAGCCAGACCGTCCACTTGCATACGCCTATGTAAACAAATTTGGCATTAAACATCCAGCCGCTAAACATTCAGGATGGTACGACTATTCAAACCACAACAACTATTCGTACAAGTCGTTTCACAATCTTCCTCATGGACACTATAAGGTAGCTCATGTGGCAAAGTGGAAAAGTACGGGCCATTCGCATACGACTTGGTCTTCAAATACATGTTCCTTCCTGAATAATTAGCACTGAAGCGTGAAATGACAGGTAGATTCATAAGAACAACTGCATCTTTTACTCTTTAAATTTAGGAGACGCATCATATGACAAAAAGATTGCCACAGCTTTTCATATAGAAAAACTGTTCCAGACTATAAAACAAATCTTTTCCAAAATCATGCGATGCTCGATTTCCTGATTTAGCTGGTAAACGATGTTGGTGCTTGGCTCTAATTATGGACAGACCGCCAACAGTGTTCCTTATCTAAATATTGAGCTTCGAATCAACTATTTTCATCAAACTGAAAACCACCTGATGCAGTTGCAAAAACTGCATTAGGTGGTTCTCTTATATTCTACCCGTCCATAGGTTTGGATCAATCACGTTATCCTCTTACTTCTCGTCCTGCAGCAAACCCATCTCCCGTGAAGACTCAAAATCAAACTTCCCTGCCGGATTTTTCAACGTCGGCAGCATTTCAACAAATGGGAACAATTCCTTTTGGGCGACTTCAAAAATGCGGCGAAGTTCTTTGACCGGATCCGGATGCTCATCCACCCGCAAATCGACGAGCGGGTATTCTTCTGTGGAATAGACTTTCAAGGAAGCCGATTGCCGGCCCCGTTTGTCGCCTCCAGCAGCTTGCCCCGCTTCCATCGCGGCGATCAAGCGTTCAGCCAATGTCAGCTCGGATGTGCTGTCGAAGGATTTCTTCATTTCCTGGATGGTCTCTTCGCCGACCAGCATATTCCCGGCAATGGCGTAGTTCGGTCCCGTCACATGGCCGTACCAGCCGTCGCACTTGTCGCCGGAAAATGCTACAGCATTGCCTTGTTTATCCACAATGCCAAACTGGCGGATTGCCGGTTCCGGGTCTTCCTGCAAAATCCGCTCCATTACTTGCTGGGCAGACAAGCCTTCCTCCAAATACTTCAAGCCATTGATGCCAATATACGGATTCACGAACGACTGCGTAGCAATGGCCCCGACTCCCGCTTTTACGAACGGGCACAGGCAGCCCACCGCCGGCACTTTCGTCGAAACGGCCACGCCGAACTGGCCCGTTTTCTCATCCCGTGCTGTGATTGAGAATGTATTGAGCTTTAACATTCAACCCCTCCTAAGGTTCACCAGATTTTGTTCTTTCTTAATTCGTAAAGGAAATACCCGAATATCGTCAGCATCAATAGTGCCGAGCCCAGTATGCTGACCCAGATTAAAACGGTAAAAACGCCGAGTGAAATCGTCATTTACGTTTCACCTCCGTTGCATGGCTTTGTCCGACCCGGTACAATTTGCTCCAATTGTAGTCGGCCGGTTTCACGAGGCTGCCAATCCAGCACACGAGAAAGGAAACCCAGCCGCTCGCCACTACTCCTTGCAAATCGCCGACGGTGTAATACACGATATAGCCCACGATGATGGCTAAAATCGAAGCGATAAAAGAGACCGTCGCATCAAGCTTTTTCCAAAACAAGCCGTAAATGATGGGAAACACGAACGCCGCATTGATGACGCCCAGGAAAATCAGCATCTGGAGCATGGTTAGGAATTTGGGCAAACTGATCAGCAATGCCAAGACCCCGATGGCCACTGTCAGGATTTTACTGATGCGCAGCAGTTTTGCGTTGTCTGCACGCGGGTTGATATTTTGGTAAATATCATGGATCAACAGCGACACCAAGGCATTCAAGATGGCCGCAATGGTAGAAGCCAGCGCCGACCAGACCCCGACCAAGAACACCCAGCTGACAAAGTTCCCGCCGTAAATCTGCGCGATAAATGGTGCCACTTGATTGACTTCTTCCGGTGCCTGATTGGTGCCGATGGCGACAAACGCCAAAGTAGCCGTCGCAAGCGGCACGAAAAACCAGCCGATTCCTGCTAAAGCGAAAATGCTCATCAACTTATCTTTTCGGACTGCATAAGCACGCTGCCAGAATGTGTTGTCCATAAATACTTCACCAATGGCGAACATCGCCCCAGCAAACATGAACAAGATCCCCGCCGGCAAAAGCAGGTCCAATTTCTCAGGGGCGAACTCGGCCATCCCTCTATAAATCGGCGCAACCCCTGTGGAAAAATACACAAGCGGCGGCACGATGATAACTACCAGGAAAATCAGCATGACCTGGAAAAAAGCGATGCCCGTAATGGAAGAAAAGCCGCCCATTGTGGCGTAAGCGATAACGATGATAAACGTCAAAATAACCGCCAACGAATAAGGGACATCAAAAATCTGTTCCAGCAAAAGCCCTCCGCCGATTCCTTGAGTCATCAGCAATCCGAACATATAGATAAACAGCATAATCATAAAGAAATAATAGTTCTTCTTATCAAAGCGGTTTTTATAGAAGTCCCCTACTGTCTTGCCATGCGGAATGATTTCATGAATGCGTTTGCCTAAAGGCGAAAACGACACGACTGCAACGCCGCCAAGGAATGAATACGCAATGGCGCCAATCACACCCAGTCCGTATGCCGCTTCCGGGGCAGCCATAATGGTATTCCCCGTAATCCAGAATGCCAGAAGAGACGTCGTTCCGAACGCTACGCCAAGCTTGCCGTTCCCTGAAATGTATTCATCGGCTGTAGACACTTTCCGTGAGATGAACCAGCTCGAAACAATGAAAATAGCACCCAGGATCAAGATGACAATAATGTTCCCCCACGGAATGTTCATTCCCGTTCCTCCTCTTCTTCTTTGTGAACCATTTCACCATACAATCCGAACAACGGGCCATAAGCGGAAATCACAACGACCAAAAACAATACAATGCTGCTGGTGATCCAAAACGTCATGTTGTTTCCTCCTATCATTTTTTTGGCCAAACCGCAAAGCGCCTACCTTGTCAGCCTTTCGTTTTTATTCATCTTAAATAAAGACATTAAGTAACAAGAAAATCGATATGATAAACAAAAAGAAAGGCTTTCTCTTCACTCCCTTTCGTTTCGTAACAATTTGATAATGAAAGTATATTTTGGATATACATAAATGTCAAACTTTTTAGATAATTTAAACTAAATTTCATTGTGTCTTTTTTAAAACAAGAAACACGCAAGATTGGTGACTGATGGGACAATGACGAAATGCATGAATTAAAAAACTGCACTTCTATTGTTAGCCACAGCTAACAATAGAAGTGCAGTTCAGCAGAAATAACTTTTTTCGCTTTTACTTCTTCGTGAAAATAACCTTATTCATTCCGGAAATTTGAATCCGGTCTCCGGTTTTCAACGTAGCTGTTACGCTGGTGACGGTATAAGCATCCGGTTTGGCTGAAAGGATCTCGTTTACAATTGAGGAAGAGCCTCTTTGTACAAAAAGGTTCCCCATATAATCCGTAGTTGTGATTCTGTATCTCCCGGCACTGATATCTGTCCCCACTGTCCAATATCCTGCGGACAAGGTGTTCGATTTAACGCGGGATGCCACTTTGGTAAATTGCACGCTATCCAAACCCATGATTTGAATTTTATCGCCAGCTTTGATGTCCGTCGTAACCGTTGTTACACCATCAGCGGGATCTTTTGCCAGTATTTCATTTATATAGCGGTCGTATGAACTCATTGTAATGAATAAGTTGCCAAAATCAGATGTCGTCGTGATTTTATAACGGCCTGCTGGCAAATGAGTGCCGCCTTTCCAAGTGCCCGAGCTCAAAGTTTTGCTGTAAGGCACAGTAATCGTCGCGGTCGTTGTTTTGCCGTTCGTGGTCGTAGCGGTGATTTTAGCAGCCCCTGCTGCAACAGCAGTCACTTTCCCTTTTGAATCGACTTTTGCTACTTTGATGTTCGAGCTCTTCCACTTTAATGCTTTATTTGTCGTGTTGCTCGGACTTACTGCAGCGGATAATGCGAGTGTCTTTCCTTTCGTAAGCGTTGCGGAAGATTTGCTCATCTTCACCGACTTTGCAGCAACTGGAGAAGTAACCGTCACTTTCACCGTTGCTGTCTTGGCGCTTTTAACGGCAGCTGTAATCGTTGCTGTCCCTTTTGCCTTGGCAGTCACTTTGCCTTTGCTGTCGACAGCAGCAACTTTTGCATTCGATGACTTCCAAGTGACCGTTTTATAGGTGCTGTCGGCTGGCGATACTGTCGCAGTCAATACACTTGTTTTGCCTGCCGTTAGCGATAAAGCTGTTTTGTTGAGCTTTACCGTTTTGGCAGATACTTTTACTGTCAAGGTTTTCACTGCTTTTGCATTGTCTTTTGCTGTTGCGGTAATCGTAGCGGATCCGCCTGCGATTCCTTTGATGTTTCCAGCTGCATCAACCGTTGCGACTTTGGTATTTGAGCTTTTCCAAACGACTGTTTTGTTTACGGCATTTGAAGGCGAAACTGTTGCCGTCACTTTATATGCCTGGCTAGGCGTAATCGCTAAAGATGACTTATTCAACTTCAAGCTTGTCGGAACAATGACTTTTTTTGTGAAACTCATGGTACCGGCAAGCTCCGTTACGTAAACTTTTTGTCCTGCGGCAAATTTGTATTCAAACGGAGCATCTGCCGGATGCAATTCGATGCCTTCAACGTATTCGTTTCGCTCGTCATAGACATAAATATACATGTCATAAACACTGTTTTTCGCGTGGTCAACATCCAATAAATAAGTTCCGGCTGGAATTTCAGCGCCAATTTCGTACAATCCGGCAGACATATTTTTCAAGTCCACTTTCGAAACACTTCCGATTTGAATTGTCGAACCTGCGGATTCCGGGTAAACTTCAATCCGGTCGCCCGTCTTCAATTTGACCGTCACTTGGTTAGGGTAATAAACATTTTCGCTATCAAGTGTTTCCCAAACCAAATCATTTATTCCTCTCATCACATAAATATTGGCCATTCCTTTTGAAACACTGAATTTCGTAAGCCCGGCGGGAATATCTTTCCCTACTTGGTATTCGCCTTCACTTAATGAACTAACGCCTTCTGCTTGTACAGTATTGCCCATCAATAATGACAAGAACAATACCAGCACCAACATCATCTTCACCCAAACATTCTTTTTCACAAACGGACCTTCTTTCGCTTTTGTTTATATCCCTGCAGATTATAAAAAATATTCATTTTTTCTTCGTCTGCTTTCCTGTTGCTATTATAAAGCCCATGAGCAGAAACTACTAGTCTATTTTACTTAGTATATTTCTTTTTTTACCAAGCAATTTTCAGTTCTTTTAGTTCCGTTGTTTAAAATCCTTTAAATAAAAAAAGCTCATCCCAAAGATGATTGGGATAAGCCACTTTTTATAATTTACCCGATACAATTGTCGTGTATGGACTATACACCTTTTTCCCGTCGACAATGCGATAAGCACGCACTTTATAATAGTAAGTTTTCCCCTTCACCAACCCTGTGTCCGTAAAGGCAATGGAAGAACCACTAGTCTCCGTCTTAACTTTAGTATAAGTTCCTGACTTGCTTGTTGCGCGGTATAGTTCATACCCGCCCGCTTCGCTTACTTTGCTCCAGGAAGTTTTAATTGCGGTTGCACTTGCTTTGGAAGCTGAAATTTTTGAAGGCGCTGCTAAACTTGGTTTGGCATTGCCGCTATTAGAATATGGATAATACACTTTCTTTCCACTAATTGTTCGATAAGCTCTCACTTTATAATAGTAAGTTTTTCCTGCTGTCAATCCACTATTCGTGTAACTTAAGGTGCTCCCGCTTGTGATTGTACCGACTTTGCTGAATGTCCCGGCACTCGAAGTGCTTCTGTAAACTTCATATCCCTGGGCTCCTGGCAGCTGCGCCCAACTCACTTTAAGCTTACTGTAACCGGCTGATGCGGCTTTGACTGAAGCACTGACAACGACCATGGTTTTAGTGGAACTTCTATTGCCTGCTAAATCTATGGTATAAACACCGATTTTAGTTCCCGCTTTTTGTTTCGGTATTTTCATGCTGTACTTTCCATCTTTTGCAGTTGCCTCCCCAATTTTCGATGAGCCGACTGCTGCATAGACTTTCGTATTGGAAACTGCGGTTCCCACCAAAGTGATTCCCGTATCATAAATTGAATCGACAGTTGGTGTTTTGTCTGCAAACGTAGCTTTTAATCTATAGTTAGCGTTAGTAAGTCCAGACCAGTAATACGGATTTATTTTAATGTAATAAGTTCCTTTACCAAGTTGCTTTTCAAATTTTATTGAATTTCCAATAGAACTTGGATAGTAAGTATCTAATCTCGTTCTATTGCTGTCATACAGTGACAAAGAAGCACCTCCTGTAAGGTTATCTAAACTAATCGCTGCTGTCCCTGATTTGTCTGTTGTAAATTTGTACACGTCTTGGTCAATGCTTGAATAGCTAGTTGAAGAATAAGATTGATTTGAAACCATTGACATAGATGTTTCTATAGTGTCGTTAGGCTCGTAACTTTTAGTATTTCTCGTAAAAGATGATGGATAAGTCGCTTTTACTCGATATGCGGCACTTTTAATTCCGCTCCAACTATATGGATCCACCTCAAGGTGAAATTTCCCTTTTATAATATTCGCATTTAAAACGATAGTATTGCCACTTGTGCTTTGATAATCATGATCTACTAAGTCACCATTTGCATCATATAAATGCATAGAATAACCTCCAGTAGTTTCGTCTAAAGTGATATATACTTCTCCATCGGCATTAGCAGTAAATTGATAAATATCTTTATCAATATTCGTCGTTGCTGTCGAACTATAAAAGTCGCCAGATTTAATCGGCATACTAGTTTCATCGGTGTCATTTGGCTCAAACGTTGAAATATTTCTCGTGAAAGAGGAAGGATAAGTTGCTTTCACTCTATAAGTGGCACTTGTTATTTTATTCCAACTGTAAGGATCTATCATTAGATAATAATTTCCTTTCAGTATATTGGCATTTAAAACTATGGAATTTCCCGTTGTACCTTGATACTTATAGTCTACTAAATCACCATTAGCATCATATAGATGCATCGAAAATCCCCCTGCCATTTGATCGAGAGTAATATATACTTCGCCATCTCCTGTAGCTGTAAATTGATACACATCGCGATCAATTTTTGTTTCGGCTGTTGAATTGTAGAAATTGCCAGAAGTAATTGGCAAACTAGTCTCATTGGTGTCATTTGGCTCAAACGTTGTAATATTTCTATTAAAAGATGAAGGATAAGTCGCTTTTACTCGATAAGTTCCACTTGTTATTCCACTCCAACCGTATGGTTCAATTTTAAGGAAATATGTTCCTTTAGGGATATCTTTGTTAATAATAATTGTATTTCCACTGGTGATCTGATAATGATAATCGACAATTTTACCTTGCTCATCATATAAAAACATAGAGAAACCACCGGTAGTTTGGTCAAGGGTTATATAGGTTTCTCCATCATTGTTTGTGGAAAATTGATAGGTATGTGTCGTATTTGCAGTAATTTTTTTAGTCACAGCAACACCTGAGGTTATAGTCGTTTCTGCAGCTAAAACTGCATTATCCAAAAACAAAGTCAAAATCAATACAAAAAAACTGGCATAAAAAATCTTTTTCAATAAACTGCACTCCTGTCTTTTTTTAATTTGATAAATGGTTATGAGAAAAAACTGGGCATTGATTCTCGTTTCCCCCTGTCCATTAAATTCAGCCTTTTCTCTATTAAGAACACATTTAAAAGGACTAATACATTAGTCCAATATAACTAATTAAATATTACCATAAACTGCTTTTCATAATGAATAATTTTTTAGAATATTTAAAACATTGAAGTTTACAGCCCACTGCATTTCAGCTAAATAAAAAGCCGATTCCATCACGGAATCGGCTTTTTTCTTTAGCCATATAATTTCACCTATAACGGAAACAGCAACGGAATAACAATCATCACCGCAAACATGAGCAGCTAAATATATTAGTTCCAGTCCTAATTCACCTTCACCGTCTTGCCCACACTCTTATTCCCCGCCTTGTCCTGGGCATAGAGCTTCAACGAAGAGCCTTTCTTCTGCGCAATGATTTTCACTTTAAAATTCCCTTTGCTGTCGACCGTCCCTTGCCCGATTTTCTTCGTGCCGTTGTAGATGAATAAAGCGGCACTCTTTTCGGCTTTCCCGGAAACGACTGTGGTTTTGCTGGTGATCGGATTGACCGTCGGAACAGCCGGTGCCGTTTTGTCGACAACTTTCACGTTTTTATTGCTGCTTTTGTTTTTCGCTGGGTCGATAGCATGGGCAGTTATCGTTGTTCCCACTTTCTGCTTGGCGATTTTCATGGAATACTTGCCGCTCTTCGCCGGCGCTTCTCCCAGTTTCTTGCTTCCTGCATACACATGGACCTTGGCGCCTGACTCGGCTTTCCCGCTTACGGTAACTGAATTATCGCCGACCGGGTCGACACTTGGCACAGGCGGTGCCGTCTTATCAATCACTTTGACGATTTTTTCCGCACTTTGATTGCCTGCTTTGTCCACTGCCACCACGGTAATCTCTGCACCTGAAGGCTGCCTTGAAATACGGCCGCTGAAAGCCCCCCAGACAGCTGTCGCTTCCCCGATCTTGCCGTCTCCCGCATAAGCGTAGACTTTCGTTCCCGATTCGGCTTTTCCGGTCATCGTGGTATCGGTGCTGTCTAATGCATTGACGGACGGAGCGCTTGGCGCCGTTTCATCTTTCTTCGCTTCACTTTCCTGGAAGATATAAAGCGTATTCCCGCCGTAACCGTATAAATTAGAACCATCTGACTCCAAATATTGGATAAACTCCGTTTCGATGGTATCCAGTAAGGCACCGTTCGGATCGTAGACATTCAGTCCAAAGGAGTGATTCGGGAATCCCTTATTCGACCCTCTGACAGCAAATAATTTATCCGAATCCGTCGTTGCGATATCATATAAGATGTCATCCAGCACTTTTTCAAACTTTACCTTCCCTGTTTGATCTAAACCTTTAATGGATGAAAAAAGATAGCGATTTTCTGTATCGATATAGCTTTTGGAGTAGTACAGGCCTTGCTGTGAAGCGATGAGGTCGGAATATGAATTGTAATAAACCCCCGAGACAAAATTGTCCTCTTTTAATTGCTTGATGGCCGGCGATTCCATTTGAAGGGTCATGTTCTTCGTTCCATCAAAATGATAGAAATTGAAAATGTCTTCTGCATAGTGATTCACGAGAAATCCGAACTCCTTGAAATGCGTGAATGTTTGGTCCTCATATTTTCCAAAATCTTTTTTATCAAGAACCGTGCCCGTCCTCACGTCAACCGCAAGCATGATTTCGTTTTCAAGTGCTGGATCCGTTCCGGCCTTTTTCTCAAAGCCTCGGGGAAAAATGACATTGTCTACAGGCATCAAGGTATGTTCATGGGTCCATTTGGCTTCCAACGGCACATGCCACACTTGCTGCCGAGCAGGAAGATGCATAAATTTGATGCCTTTAAAATCCTGATACACAAAAGAATCATTGAAAAGCGCACCTCCTAAAAAACCGTCCGCCTTGCCCCGGAAAAGAAATTTCCCGTCAATGTCGTAAACCGCAAAACCGTCCGTATAAAATTCGCCGCCGGAGATACTGGAAAGTATAATATATTTCTCATTGATGTAAATTCTCGGGATCGTGTCAGCAAAAGCAGCTTTAACCGTTTTCAAGACTTTTCCAGTCTCAGTGGAATAGATCTCCATCAGATCCTTGTTTTTATTCATCGTTACAAACCGGTCTTCTGCTATCGCATAAGGACCTGGACCGCTCCCGGTAACTTCCCAATTCAACTCACCCGTTTTGCTGTAAGAAGAAATTCGGACAACATGTCTCGAGGACGTACGGTTAGCTGTAATCAGCTGATCATCATAGACAAGCAGGTTTTTAAACTCAGAGTCAGGAATTTTTATAACGTCCATAAAGGTATCGTCTGACGCCTCTGCAGTGTGATGGAAGGAAATCGGTATAAGCAGGACCGTGCCGATAAACAATAACAGCAATTTCTTCATTTTGAACCTCCTTCTTCAATGTCAATTCGACTTTAATACTTTCCATTTAATTGTCATCTTTTATCTAATAGTAGACTATTTCTCCTAGTAAATAAATAATTATTTTCTGAAAATTGGAATAACTATTATAAATTAATATAAATAAATTAATTAATTATCTATGAGCGGAAAAAAATGCACCTCCGTTAATAGCCAAGGCTAAGAATGAAAGTGCAGTTCAAATGGGCTCTATTTAATTTTTAATTTATAAGTGCCTTAGTATTATAATCAATTAACATAGATGTTTAAATATTTGTCGTAGCTTAAACTGCACTACTTTAAAGTTGAACTTTTTCCAGAAACCTTGAATATTGGTTTTTATTTTTTTGAATTTCCTCTGAAGTGAAAAAGATAGGCACGACGGTGTCACCCTTATAGAAAAATGGAGGTCCTAGCTTTTCCACATTAATTTTATAATGCTTACGAAGCGTTAAATAAAATCGCGGTTCAATTAATGCGACATAATAGAGCAAACCCGTATCCTTCGCAAAATGACCCATAGCAGAGATTATAGCATTTAAAACTTCAAAACCTCTATACTCTTTTGCAATGGATATTTTGTCAATTTCTACACCATGGTCGAAGTTCTTTTCAATGAATGGAAACGCCTTAAAATCAAAAGTACTGCATATTGTTGAACTGGATAATTTCTTAAATTCAATAGTGGCCACATATTGATTTTGGACCTTTAACAATAGCTGAGCTATTGTTTCACTAGAGTATTCTAATTCGTACCCCTTCTCTTTCCAAACTTCTTCCCATATGCCATTAAATATCTTTTGCTGTTCCTCTGAATTCACAAGCTCAAACAAAAAAATTCCCCCTGTAGATCTTTCTTTTTTTATGATGTACAACTAGAGCACTTTTCTTTGCGCATTACTTTAATTTAAAATCCCTACAGTTATAGAAAAATTCGGTTTCCTTCTTCTCTTATGGATTATTCTAACCATTGTGGCTTGCTTGGTTCTCAATACAAAAATCTTCAGAATACATCCGAAAACACAAAGAAATAAAATAGTGTTATAAAGCACTACGGCATTTCATTGTTATAAAAATTAAATATTTAAATGCATATTCTTAAAATATTTACTCACTCCTTTCTCATTAAATGTATTACTTTAAGAATAGCGAATACATTATTATGCTATCATTAATGAGTATATATAACCAATACTTTATAACTACATTTTATTTTTATAAAATTGAAGCTGGAGTCAATCAAAATAATAGTTTATACATTTCTTAACTAAATTAAGATTTAGATGGCTAGCATTACTGCGACAAATTTCCGTTCTGTTCGTTTTATGATTTTTCTTCAGCTATCTACAACACAGGAGTAAAACTTTTCCTTAGAAAAAATGCGCAAATTAAAAGAGCTTGTCCAAATTTAATGGACCAAGCTCTTTTGATTTGACATAAATTTATGAATTACTGTTAGACTTTTCTCATAGCTAACCCGCTACTACTTCCATTGCCTTAGCCTCATTCATCCTTAGCCAATATATTCGAATCCAAATTAGCAAAAACCTTAAATTGCTGCGTCCCTGCCTCCGCCCTTTTCATCCTCTGTTTCGTAATTAACCCCATTCTCTTTAATATATAAATGATACGAGCTCTGCAATCTCATATTGAGATTTTCAAAATTCTTTTTGCGCTCCTGGATCTTATACTGCAGTTCATAAGCTTTGGTCAGCTTTTTGTCGAATGTCCGCTTGCTGACATTGACCGAGACCGCACTGCCGTTGCTCAAGTTTACTTGTGTCAGTTTCTTATCTAAAGCGACAGAGTCCACGATATGCCTCAAGCCGAACCAGACACATTCTTTCCGCAATGGCGATGAAGACGGGAAGAATATGAGGATCTCTTCCTGATCGAGTACAATCGGATTCATTGTTCCCCTCACCAAAATCTCTGCTCCGTCCATTGCCCCTCTTAAACTAGACCCGCGGTACCTCAAGTTGATATCCATTAAATCATAAGGGCTGAGTTCAACTTTCGTAAACCCTTCTCCATTACCAATTAATGCGTGCAGGAACCCGTTCTCGTTATAATTAGGCAAAACAATTGTCGTCTCCGCCGTAATGACGTATTCAAATTTCATAGTCTTTTCCTTATTCTTCTTTTTCACTTGTCAGGCTCCTTTTTAGTTAACGCTTATTTTTTCCATTAAAAAGGAGTATACTAACACTGGGTTGGTATACTCCAACTATTATCCTCGGGTGAAGGTTGTCCAGACTATTGCACCCGGGGATTTCTTATTGTTCGCAGTGCCTTGTTCACATCGCACTCACCTCCTCGAAGTTGCAGCCAGGACCATATTCCTTCTGATAATAGGAACCGCTGATCTTGCCGGTCAATATTCTTTTTAAACCATTCCATGGTGAAATTATGTACGTCTCTGGCCTGCTCGGGTTCAACTTTCACTCCCATTGATTTATTCCAACTATCAGGATCAACAAGCCACTAATCTCCAGTCCCTCAATCTTCCACTTGTTCAATTATATAGTTATACCCATCTAATTGTCGAACTATTTATAACTTTTTACCCATATTTTATTTTTGGAGTTTGCGTTCCCTTAAGATGATTTAATTCTTTACAAAAGGAATCACAATCTATAGAATGCTGTACTTTTACCTTTTCTTTAAGTCCTTATAAACCTGCTAAATCAAACCACAAGTAGAGCGCATCCCTTTCCTTTCTTCTATGCCTATAGACAAAGACCGCCTTCATGATTTCATTGAAGACGGTCTTTTAAGTATGTAGTTAAATTCAGTTGCCATCGCCTGCAATACTGCAAATTAGTTCAAATTACGTGTAAATCGCGAAAATATCCTCTATGCTATAAATGACTACTATATTGGAGGGATTACGATGAAGATTGAAATGTGGACAGACTTTGCTTGACCGTTCTGCTATATTGGCAAAAGGCGTCTGGAAGACGCCATTCAGAGAATTGACCATCCCATTGAAGTGACTTACCGGAGCTACGAACTGGATCCGACAATGGGCCGGAATGTAAAAGAAAATATGCACGAAATGCTGGCACGGAAATATGGCATGAGCATTGAACAAGCGAAAGCGAATACGCAAAACGTCGTGCAAATGGCGAAAGAAACTGGCTTGGACTATCAAATGGATACGTTGATTTTAACCAACACGTTCGACGCTCATCGTTTGACGCTGTTTGCGAAACAGCAAGGCTTATTGAAAGAAATGACCGAACGGATTCTACATGCCTATTTCACTGAATCAAAACATATCGGTGACCATGAAACCTTAACGGAACTGGCAGTAGAAGTCGGGCTAGACAGAGAAGCTGTCGCCAACATGCTGGCAAGCGGCGACATGGCAGATGCCGTTCGTGCCGATCAGCAGGAAGCCAAGCGCTACGGCGTGACAGGCGTCCCATATTACCTGATCAATAACAAATATGCTTTGACCGGCGCCCAACCGACTGAGCTGTTTGTCCAAGCGTTGACGCAAGTGATTGCTGAAGATGAAGAAACTAGCGTTTAACTGGTCAACTTGAAACTAGATGTTTTAAAAAATCAAAAGAACCGTCCTATGCAGGTTTTCATAACTGCGTTAGGCGGTTCTTTTGGTTCCATCAGTGAAACAGTCTTCTTCCTCTTATCATCTGAATCCCACTCTTATCATGGAACAGTTCATTCCAACTATTTCTCCATAACTTCTTTTTCCATATACGCCTTAAGAGTCTGGAATATATACTCCTGGCCGTCTTCATCCGGATGGATGATATCTTGCATCAATTCAATATGCTTAATATTTTTCTCTGCCATGTCACTGGCCATCGTCTCGTAGAAATCAAATAGTTTCACATTTTCTTCTTGGGCAAGTGTCTTCGTCGCTTCAAGATAAGGAACCATTTGGTTATTCAAAGAGGGATTGAGCGTAAGATTCGGAGTTCTTACAATCACTTCAGTCTCTCCTGACTTTTGTAATTCATTCACTAAGAAAGCATAGCTTTCCTTAAACTCCTCAACCGGAATCTTCGAAGTGCCCACTGCATCATTAAGACCTGCAGAAACAATCACTAAATCAGGGTTGAAAGCTAACACATCTGTCGACAACCTGTCTTTCATCTGGGTGATTGAATTTCCGCTCACTCCTGCATTAATGACTTGCACTTGGTCAGGATAGTTTTCATCGAACCATTCCTGCATTTTTCCTACATGGTTTGGCTGGCTATTCGTCGTTTTGTTTTGCTCAGTCACAGAGTCGCCCAGAAAAACCACCGTCACTGCTTCTCCGGCTTCCAATTTTTCTGAGAAGGTTACCGGTTCCCGTGTTTCCTCTGTTACTTCTGTTGCTTCTTGTGTTTCCTGCGTTTCCTTTATGGCGCTGCTCGAAGCTTCATATTTTCCGAAATTACGTTCACCATAGTAAATGATGAACACTACTGCAATCAGCAATACTCCAATAATCAATTTTTGGTACATTTCTAATCTACTCCTCTTTCTATCTGTAAGTAGATTTTACCATCTAGCCGGATATCTGTTAACAATAATATACAAATAAATATTCACCAATTTGATGATCACAGCTGCTGACTGTGCAAAATAAAAGCCAGACACAATGTGCCTGGCTGCTTGGAACTCTTCTTATTTCAAAACTTTGTCTTTGATCGTGTTTTTCAAATTTGTTGCTTTTTCGATATAGCCATCTTTATTTTCATCCCAATGGGCTTTGCCTTTTTCGATCGATTTGTCTTTTAGTTCGTTCAGCTTGTCCATAAATGCCATGTTAATCACCCTTCCGTTTCGCTTATCTTACAGGAGGGGCTTTGTTTTCACAACAGTTTGCTCGGGATGGTGATAGCTTAGTTACTTTAAATAGTTCTAACGTAGAAAACATTTTCCTTTCGCTTCTTCCACTACATCGGAAAGTCGTTCAATAGCTGTTCGTATAGCTCCTTCTCGGATACTTTGCTAATTCCTATATGGAAGAAGAAAGCAGTATCTTAAAAAACATGACGTTTTATAGGGCAGCTTTTGAGCCTACACATGTTATGGCTATATAAAAACATATTCAAAATAGAACTTTATGTAAAAATTAAATATATAGAATATTCTAAAATTTTATATATAAATTATTGAAAATATGATATTATATTGGTAAAAAAGCATAAAAATATTTTCTTTTTAAATTTAAACTATAAATTATACTTAAAAGTAATTCAAAAACATATACACCTCATTTTAACCATAATTTTTTAAGAAAAGGATGTAAGAAAGTTTATGCATAGATAAAAAAATATGGCTAAGTATTTATTGAACTACTCTTATATGGTTAGTGAAAGAGTTGCGTAATTGTATGTAAGCTATTGAATAAATTTTAAAATATACGGTTATAGGGAGGCGGTATCTTCAAACCACAAAACAGAAATGGGTATGTCTATAAATTCGGCTAGCAATCATACCATAAGCGCATCATATATAAGGAAAGGTGTGGAGAAGATGGCCTACTTTACTAATGTAAGATGGACACAAGTGACAGTCGGCAAACCGTTTTCAGAGTTTCAAGTCGAATGGGACTATGATTTAACAATACCTGACTATATAGCGTTATACAATGTTGAATCTGGAGCTCCAAAGCTTCTTAAGTCAATGAGCACCAACAATGGAAGAGTTGTCAGTGCAATAGTTTCCCTCCGTTCAGGATATTCTGGAACAGTGGCAATTTGTTCAATCAATGTACCCGATTTTGGAAAACAATTTGAATTCACTGAAAGATACTGCTATTTTTCTGAAGTACATGTCCACGAGCCAGATCTGCAGCCACTTGGAGAAGATGCATGTGATATTCCACCTTCCATTTTGAATATTGATCCTTTTCGCGGGGGATTAATTGTAAACTGGAACAATCTCAACAACTATGACTTCTTTGATTTGGAAATCACTACCAGTGATGGGCAGGTTAGCATTATTGAGGGAATTAAAGGACAGAGTTATGAAGTACAAGGAGTAAGGGAAGGTGAAACCTATACATTTAGAGTGAAAGGCTTTAAAGAACCTTGGCCAGCTTTCTTCAGCGGTTGTTCAACCGACTACTCTGCTTCTGTAGATGAAAAAGTACCTGACGGCTTGGGTTATCAGCCTCCTCGGCTCTCAGAGTCTTCACATCTATCGGCTGTTGCACCTTATTCCACCCATATGAGTGTCTTTGTTATAGGCGATGACGGGATACCGCGCACTTCTTTTTGGAACGAGAGACTATGGAGTATGTGGTATGTCATGATGTGGTACAACGGAATGGCACAGACAACGTTTCATCCTGAAGCCCCTATTGAATCTGTAGCAGTGAATCAAAACAGAATTATGGTATTTGCGGTTGATGAAAATCAATCTATGCGAGTATCGCAACTTCGTCCAACCAGCATACCAGCTGGGATATGGAATGATATATCTATGGAAATGGTTTTCCCGAAGATTTGCCATATCGGTGTCACCTCGCGTTCTGCTAACTATATAGATATTTTTGTAGTTGGGAACGACGGTCAGCTTTATATTGCCTGGTCAGAGAACGCATCGGCAGGCCGTGCATTTTGGAATGGGTGGAGATCCATGGGTGGCCCTCTGTTCCCACCGGGTGCTCCTGTAGCTGCGTTAAGTCGTAGTCC
Source organism: Planococcus shenhongbingii (assembly GCF_030413635.1). Lineage (NCBI taxonomy): Bacteria > Bacillati > Bacillota > Bacilli > Caryophanales > Caryophanaceae > Planococcus > Planococcus shenhongbingii. Next base: position 3,080,529 of record NZ_CP129235.1, read on the forward strand.
GCAACGTATGAATGTTGCTGCTGTAGGCCAAGATGGGATTGTAAAACTTCGCTGGTGGAATGGATACTGGGATAACTGGGAAGACCTTCACGGAGCCCGTTTTCTTCCGGGCAGCCACCTTAGCTTTGTCGCTAGGAGTGCTGATCACATGGATCTTTTTGGAATAGATGAGAATGGCCAGCTTCAAAACAATCATTGGCACGGCGGATGGAGCGGCTGGCAAGTACTCCCTTCGCCTCCACTTCCGCTTACTCCTGGCGCAAGCCTTTCCGCGGTTTCAAGAAAATTGGAACATGTCGAGGTTTTCTATATGGATCAACACAAGCACCTTTGGAGCACCTGGTTCTACGATGGCTGGAAAGGAGCGTTCCAAGTTCCATCAAATGGATATCTTCCTGAATTTCATCCTCATGTTTCTACCATCAGCAGAAACAACAGACAGATGGATGTTTTTGGAATCAACGCCGAACAGAACAATGACCGTGTATGGTCGACATGGTTTTCAGGCGGAAAGGGTGACTGGAGCAAGACATTTTTCCCGGTCTAACATTTCCGAAGGCAATTAATCAGTATTCACATGAAAGAGATAGTCCGTATGGAATTATCAAAAGTGAAGATGAATAATAGGTTCTAAAAGGAATAGTGAGAAGATGTCGAAGGGCATCTTCTCACTATTCTTTGTCCACTTCATCGGACATTTCTATATAACAGCCGTCTCATTTCGTCCCTGTTCATTGGATAATTATTATGCAGTTATGACTGCTTGATATTTCGCCTTAAAAGCGCGAAAGAAATCCGCCAAATTAGTGATTTTAGCGGATTTCTCACACAGTATCTTTGCATATTTAGAATTGCGTTCCAGATAGGGCTGCAATTTTAAATATTACTTAACAATAAATTCGGCTTCTTCACTAACAACGAATGGCCAATTACTGAAGGAAAAATAAAAAAGAGAAAAAAATAATATTTTTGGAAACAATAAAAATTAAGAAGTATATAAAATTTTTATTATTGGAAGAATTTTTGTAAATTATAAACGCTATTAAACTTGGAAGGGATAAATAAATAAATATTATTAAATAAGATAATAAGATTTGGATAGTACTGAAATATTCAAAGTTTATAAAGCCCGTAAAAAAACTATAGAATGCAATTACATCTAGTGGAATGAATACTAAATTTAACAAAAAGTAGTACCATAACATTCTATTCCCTCCTATATTTATCATTCATAAAAAAGAAAGAGAAAGAGAACTCCTCTTTCTCTTTTTCATAATCCGGGTTAGCTTAATGAGTATATAAAGCATCAAACTCTTTCTCTTTGATCAATTTTTCATAGGTTGGTTCAAAGAAATTCATAACGCCGTGAGCATTGTCGATGATACTTTTTCCAACTACATATTCAGTTCCCAAGCGCTTTTTATTTTCATCTTTTGCGAAAATGAGTGTGTGAAGCGGATCATCTTCAATAATCCAATTAAACACAACTTTATTATAAGAGTCACCTTTTACTATATCCAAATCGATAGATGGTTGGGTATCATCTGAATTCAAAAAGAAATATGCGGAATTATAAGTCATTCCTTTTTCAAAATCTATTCCTCTGGAAATGACTTGCTTTAACCGCTCATTCTCTTTGAACCGGATGCCCTTTTCTCCAAGTTCATTACTAACTAAACTATATGTTGAAGTTTGAACTAAAAACCCACCTAAAGAATGCCCCATTGTATGATATTTAGCATCAGGATATTCCAGTACCAATTCAGCTAAAAAATCTCTGGCCGTGGGTACTTGTTTATGACTATTAAAAAGGTATATACCTGCGTTTTGTCCCCAATCAGCCCATGAATCGGTACCTCTATATACTACAGCAATATTATTGCCGCGCTTGAAGGCTAAAGCATGAAATCCTGTAGCACCATCTTCATACTTGATTAACTTCCAATCATTTAATTCATTGTAGTGAGCTGTTCCTAAATCAAAAAATCCGTCCAGTTCGCTGCGTTTCTCTTCACTTAAAGGCATGGTGCTTAAATTATGATTAAGATACTCAGCTTTATCAATTTCCACATAAGATGAGTGTGAGAAAATGGCGGCAGTTCTGGGAGATACGTTATAAGTTAATCTATCTTCTAGCTGCTCTTCGCCATCCAAGTAACCGTCATCGTCTGTATCAGGATCTCGGGGATTCGAATTGTATTTATAAAATCCTCCAAAGAAAGGAACAAATTCTGTGGTTATTTCATCCCCGTCATCGATGCCATCACCATCCGTATCTTTTAAAGCAGGACTTGAAGTGAAATACAAGCCATTTCCTACTCGGAATCCTCCCACTTCTAATTTATCCGGCAATCCATCGCCATCTTCATCTTTAGTCTGTTCAACAGAGTCTTCGGCTACTTCTTCAATAATTTCTTGTAGCTTATCATGATGTTCTGCAAAATAATACTTACCATTTGTCGATTGGGCAATTCTTTGTAAGAGTGGTTCTTGAACATCGTTCCCCAATCCAACTGTATAGACAGTAACATTATTTTCATTCAATTCGTTTATGATGCTTTCATTCCAACTACCATCACCATCAGTAAGGAACACGATCATTTTGTAATGATCATCACGACCGTTTTGTTTAAGCTCTTCTAGAGCTGCTTGTAAACCACGGTATATATTTGTTCCACCTGACGAGTCAATTGTATCTATTCCATATTTTATATGTTCTTTATTATTTGTAAGCTCCACTACAACATCAGCGTAGCTATCAAAATCAACGACTGCTCCACGATCACTTTCTTTTAACTTATCTACAAAATTCATAGAAGCAGTTTTTCTTATATCGTCTGGATCGTTACTATACATAGAGCCGGACGAATCAATAGAAAAAACTACATCAATATTTTTTGTCTTTCCATTTTCACCAATGATCGGTGCTGCCATTTCATTTGCCCATACTTCATCCCACTCTACTTTATTCAATAAAATGTAGGAGCTAAAGTGTTCTACATTGGCTGTAACTGTATTATTCTCTGGATTATGAATTTGATTTGGCAAGTATTCCAACTTTTGCTCTTGCTCATTATAATAATAAATAGCTGGTTCAAAATCTTCTGTAACTACATTTTCTTTGTATGAAAAGGTCATACTTGCTTGTGTAAACTCAAATCCAGCTTCGAAATTATATGCTGATCCAATATACCCTGGAATATCTTCTGATAAAAATTGATTCTCTTCTTCTAAATTTGTAATGGTAACGCTAGTTAAATCAGCAGCGGTTCCCTCCATAAATAAAGAAGGGGAAACAGACGCATCCACTTCACTAGATTCCGGAAGAATATTTCGAGTGGTTTTCTCTTCTCCATCTATTACGCCATTATTGTTTGTATCTTTTTTCAAAGGATTAAACCCAAATGGCTGCTCTTCTCCATCCAATAATTTGTCCTGATCTGTATCTGCTAATAACGGATTCGTGCCAGCAGTTACTTCTTCACCATCTAATATACCATCAGCATCAGTATCTGCTTTTAGTGGATCTGTTTCTAAATCTACTTCTTCAAGGATCGTCAACTTATCTTTGTCTGTATCCTCATCTTGATCCTCTTTGCCATTTCCATCTGTGTCCTTCTTAACTGGACTAGTATCAGCTTGGTAAACCTCGTAATAATCTGTAAGTCCATCCCCATCTGTATCTGAAATAGTCGGATCGGAACCGTGCACACTTTCCATAACATCAGATAATCCGTCATTATCACTGTCTACTATCATGTCTGCAACTATCTTATTTGAACTATATACTTCACGACCGTTTTCTTCCACGCTAACTTTGTAATACGTTTTTCCAAAAGAATTAAATTCTGCATCAACATATGTTTTAGCTTTAATTCCTTTTGCAATAAGCTCATATGAACCTTCTTCATCTGTAAAACTTCTATAAATATTATATGTTTTAGCTTGAGCTTGTCGGCTTTCTTGACCCCAATCTAATTCCCAGCCTAATGCATCTTTCTCACTATCATAAGCCCATCGCCCTGAAACCTTGAAGTCACCCGGATCATCGGTTCCGTCAGAATCCACTGACCCACCAGGTCCTCCTCCACCTGTAGGTGTCTTTTTGTTGATTATTCTATAAATTAGAGCAAAACTTTCTGCTCTTTTTATTTTATTCTCTGGTTTAAATGTGTTATCCGGGTATCCATTTACGAATCCTTGGTTAACAGCTAGTAAAATGTTTGGATATGCCCAATGCTTTACGGTAATATCTTTAAAGTTACCATTCACACTGGCTTTAGCTGAACCTTGAACAACTTTATAAGCACGAACGATTGTAGTTACAGCCTCAGCTCTACTAATATTTTGATTTGGCTTAAAAGTACCATCTGGATAACCAATCGTAATTTCACGCTTTTTAGCCCCTTCTATGTATGACTCTGCCCAATGCTTGTTTATATCTTTAAAAGACGGCTTTAGTGGAACCGTTTCTTCTTCAACGTTAATTTTTAAACTACGAATAAGAAGGGCGAAAAATTCAGCTCTTGTGATTTCCAAGTTTGGATTAACTACTAAATTGCCATTTTGCATACTTCCTGTTACGATGCCTTCTTTAATTAACTCCCTAATTTCTTTTTCTGCCCAGTGTCCCTTAATATCCTCGAAATCACTGGAATTCGTGCCTGTTGCCAATACTCCATATGGAAACAATATGGAAAATATCATTACAACAACAAAAAACATACATTGATACTTTCGCTGCATAGCTTCCCCTCCTAAATAATAATTTTATAAAATTTCCAAATGTTTCGGAAACCTTAATAATCATACTACAGCTGTAGATATTATTACATACTTTTTATTTCTTAATTTACCTATATACCTAAATTAATTACTTATTATCCCGTTTCTTAAATGAATTGCTCTCCGAAGCATGCCTTTTTAAAAAATGACCTCATTTGGTTTTTTCTCATTTCAGCTCCCGTTATGCTGAAAGATAGTCAAGTAGGGATGGCAGCCACCAACATGTAGCACCTCTGCCATCTTTTTACCACCATATGCCAAAGAAGTTGCCCATTTCGTCCAAGGGTATGGAATATGGTTATTTCCTAATTCCTAAACAAACAAAAGCCATCCTCAAACTTAAACTGCACCTCCATTGTTAGACACAACTAGAAATGGAGGTGCAGTTTTTCTATGAGGAAATTTTCAGTGGCAGACAAACTATAAATGGTCTGAGAATATCTCGAAAGCCATAATTTGAAAAAAGGCTGGCGAAACGCTACGCGGTGAATCTCAATGTGTTCTAGCAGTGGATGGCCCTGTATCAACTTCACGGAGAGAAAGGATGATGCTGGCCGTCCAGGACATAAATCTTGTTTCCAGGCACGAGCTCAAATCCGCCTTCCACTTCGCTGGTCCCTTTCCGGCTTGAAAAGATGAACGGTGAAAAATAGAAGTGCTCGTTTTTTTCAAGCGATTCGATGATTAAGTTCCGGATCTCCACGCGCCTTCTCGGATCTAGCTTCCGCTGCACTTCATGGTCCACTTCAAAGATTGCCCGCCCCTCCGTTTCTGGACCGGAAGCTGTTGCGGGAGATCTTGCCGGAACCGTTCGAGAAAAATAATCTGGCATATGGCATGTATTGCCTGACCTATGCGCAGAATGCGGAAGAGATCCGCACGTGGAAGAGATGGAGCCGCCGACGATGTAATGCCGGCGGTTTTCTTCGGGCAGAAGCTCGCTGAATTCGCCTCTCTCCAGCCGTCCCCAGTTGGTCCCTGGGTGCGGCTCAATCATGACGATTTCCTTTTCGTATCAAACATGCGAAAGCCGCAGCCCGAAACCCTTACGGTTACTGGATGCGGCTTTTTCTCTATACAATTGTGGTGTATAGGCAGAATTCTTTTCAACACAGGGGCGCGATTTTATTAAATTCTTCACTTTGGAGTTCCTAGTCGACATTATTACTACTTTAAGGTTCATGTTTAATATCTTAAGTAATGTTCTCCATTTTCTTGGTCATACAATCGCTTTGAATTGCCAAAATCCTGTAGAATTGTTTCTTTTCTTAGGAGGCGAACTCTGATTTTATAACTAGTCCCAAAATATTACCAGGGTCTTTTTTCTAAAGTTTGATTGTCTTTTTGAAAATAAATGGTAATATTATAATGAATAAATATAACTATATAGGAGGGGTAAAATGGTAACACAAGCACAGGCTCAGGAAAAGATTTTCTTTCAAAGTGAAAATGTATTAATATCCAATACTAGAATGAATTTGGGTGGCACTACATATGCAACAGCAAATGTAACCTCTGTATCTACTTTGGAAGCAAAACCAGGCAGGAAACTAGAAATCATTTTAGGTTTAATAGGTCTAGTAGCGCTTACCGAAACTTTTTTGGGAGGCATTATTTTAATAGCCTTAGCTGTATTAATATTTAAGTTTAAAAAAACTAAATATATTGTTAAGCTATCCTCCAGTGCCAATGAAAAAGATGCACTTTGGTCAACTGATAAAAATTTTGTTCATTCAGTAGTAGAAGCAATCAATGAAGCTATGATATTCCGGGGTTAACTGTCTTTTAAGATATTTCTTTTTTATTGGATAGGTATAAAATTGAAATTGCTGCTTAAACAGGTGTTTCGACTGTATTTTAAGCAAAATATTAAAATATCTAGATAGAACTTATATATATTTTTTTAAAACTGTCAGCATCAAAGCCTTGACTTCTTTTAAGAGGATCAAGGCTTTTAATGTTCTATACCGATAATTAAACTTCCAGCGCGACTTCAATAAATTTCGTTTCGTTTATTGAATCACTCCTCTAAAACAGATACTCTATACAAAATTTTACTTAACGGGAACAGTTTGAATCCCATCTAAAGTAGAAACGTTAGTTGACTCGGGTTTTGAAAGGCAAGGAAAAGACAATTATTCAAAAGAGCTGCCAGTCTCACCGGAGGTGTTTATCGTGAAAATATGTTTGTGGCTCTATCTTCCGCAATTGATGACTTGATTTTACGCATACGTGGCTCATTCATTATGCAATAATAAAATATTTACATATATTAATATTTCTTCCTTTTACCCAGAGCAATTATGGATAATTAGCTGGCTGCACGAAAACACAAAGACAGCCTTCGAAATCCGTTAATTTCATGGAAGGCGGTCTTTTGGCATTCATTTCAGTTGAATAATTTAAATTGTATCTTACACAGTGGCGCGATTTACTTATTCTTCGTATTGTACGTTCACTCACTTGGGCTTTTTCAGCTAAAGTCTCTTGTGATAAGCCCATTTCTTTTCTTCTGCCTCGAATAAGTGGGCCTATATCCGTATTCATTGCCGTTCCCCTCCTATATCAACTCTTACTATTATTTACTCTTATCCCTATATGATTGAACAGGACAGAAAAGCGGACAATTTTATGGCACTCCGCTTGAGTTAATGGAAATATGTTTTATGAAAGCAAAAAGCTATCTTCATACCGAAGATAGCGGATTCTTTCTATATTAACTAACACCATTTCTACTAATCGCCTTGATTCGCTTTTTTATAAACTCCTTCATGAAATAAGATTGAACCAGCTACGTTATTTTCAATAGAAGAGTTTGATATCAAAAAAGAATGCCCATATGGACACTCCTCATCTTACTTCTTTCACTTATTTAACCAATTCCACATATACCCCATCACTGCCATCTTCCCTAACTTCTTCCGAAAAACTCAAAGCCTGGTATCGGCTATGCAGCTCTTCATCTACTTCCCGAAAGACTACAGCTAAAGGACGTAATGCGATGTGTTGGTCTATTTCCGCAAGCTCCTTCATAATCCCTGATTTATTGGTCTCGAAGTATGCATTCACTTCTTTCAACTCGTCAGCACTTAATAGATCCTCAACAGCCTGAGTATTTAAATCCATAGTATCCTCCTTTTTCTCCTAATAAAGTATTTTGTAAATAATCAAGGAATCCCTCTGTAATTTTATTCCCCGAGCAGCTATAAAAAATGCTTTCTTTTTCCCTTATTGTGCTTTATGGTTCCTGGATGCGGATTTCCTTTATGCAATCGCTGAAAGGTCTTGTACATAGAAGCAAGGTTTTCTCCTCTCTTACTTTAGTTCTGTTTCAACAAAATTTACATTTGCTTCATGTCGGGAAATCAAGTGTGGGGGAATTGGCTGTCGCCGATAATAAGCTCGTTTATCACCAGACGTTAATTGGTAAAGATAAGCCAAATCGTCTTCGATTCGTTGGAGAATCTCCCTTTGAGAATTAAAAATAGGACGGCCGTGTCCAGGAATCAGCGTGTGGATATGATGTTCGGTTATTTTCTCTTTCATCATCTGCAAACTCTTGATGTATTCTTGGCTCGAATAAAAAATAAATGGAAATTCTAAATCTGATAAGACGTCTCCTGCTACAACAAGTTTGCGTTTCAGAAAAAAGGTAGCCATCATATCGGGGGTATGGCCTGGAATGGTCAAGAAATAAAGAGAATCATCTGAGGTCAACTTGGTGGTCTCCCCCACTATTTCTTCATCAATCCTTGGAAACTCAAGTTCTTTGTCACGTGCGACATACCACTGGAGATCAAAAGATTTCACTTTCTCAATTTGGTCTTTGCTTTCACTGATCTTGTGATGGCCCAGCGTATGCCCATATGAAAACTCGGAAAATCCAGCAATATGATCCCAATCCGCATGAGTGTAGATCAAGTTTAGCCGTTTGTCTGGAAGAGATTTTTTAATTTGTTCCAATTCATGAGGATAGTAGGTGGGGTCAAACAGGAAACACTCCTCCTTCCCCTCTATTAAAGTCGAGTTCGTTTGCCATAAGCAACTCTGGAAAATAATCATGAAAATCCCCTTTCCGCTACAAGTTGAACATTCTATCTTCCTATTAACCGCCTGTCTCTTTCGGTCAAATGAAAAGAAAGAGAGCGATGCTTTGTGCAAAATGCAAGTGACCACACTTCATCTATTCTTCTTCTCAGAATATCACAGGTTAGCGTATGCGTTCAAAATCCAACGAGCTAAATAGGGGGTTATCCACTAGGTGCGTCTCAATTATCACTATTTACTCTTCGCTATACACATGCGAAAGCCGCAGCCTGAAACCCTTACGGTTACTGGATGCGGCTTTTTCTCTATACAATTGTTGCGCATAGGCAGAATTGTTTTCAACACAGAGGCGCGACTTTTCAAACCAGCTTGTCAGACTTAACCGCTGTGAGGATTTTCTCTAAAAACTTCTCCGAAAATAAAAAAGCGCCCCCTTTAGGAGCTGCCTCACTTCCTTATTCCTTTTCTGCCAATTCTTCAATAAAACCCGTTTCTTCAAAAGCTCTGATGCCTTCTCGCAATGCTTTTGCAAACTCGTCCTGGCTTTTGAAAAAGATTACTTGGTTATCTATGGTGTGTGCTTCCGCAATGTTTACTTGATTTGTTCTGCTCATGTTCTTTACCTCCAAAAATCGAAATTAAAATATGTGTATCTACATCATTCCCTTTGAACTTAGCAATAAACATCTCTCGCTACACTTGCAAGCATTCCGCCAAGCACGAGCAGCACGGATACGGAAAGCAAAAAAAGTTCGAAAAAACACAGCCAGAAACTGGTGTGGTTCCTGGCTGCACTTGCTTCCCCGCTTGCCTTTATTCAACTCGACTGCTTTTCAGCTTCTACTGGACTGAATCGAGCGACAATCATGTCCTCTCCTTCACTGGAAAGAATCTGTAGCTGATCATAAATGGCATTCACCGTTTGCCATAGTTCTTCTTCTGTATCCGCAACGATGTTAAACCGGCCAAACATTTGGCCATAGGAACCGGTAACTTCTATTTGATCCCCAACGGTCCGGTTCAAGACCTGGGAAATCACCTCAGGCATCTCTATTATTTTCTCCAGTCCGATAATTTCCCTTATGGTTCCATTTCCCAGAAGAATGGGCAGGTTGCAAGAAGGCTGAGGAAGCCCGCCATTGTCGTATTTTGCCATATCATATTGATCGATTGGTTCGCCTACAGCAAAGTCAAGCATCATGCCCAGCAGATTAACGTTTGTCTGCTGTTCAATAATGCGATAATGCTGTTCCCCGCTTAAACGGAATCCCATTTCGTAAATGTAAAAGGCGCCATTTTCAAAAAGCGATTGGATAAACACAACCCCATTTTCAATCCCCATCCCTTGTATCATTTTTCGGATCGGCTGGTCCACTGTGTGGATAAACTGGTCTTGATGCCGGGATGGAAATACCATAGCAACCGGCAAAGGCGGATGCTCTTTGCTTTGTTGATGCACATGCCTGTCGACCACTGCCGTCAAAAGGACTTCCTTATTTTGAATCGTGTAAAACATCTGCACGCCATAAGAAGTATCGATAAAACGCTCTACAATCACTTTTCCTGATTTTGAAAAACCGATTGCTTTTTGATAGGCTTTGCTTACTTCCTCTTGGTTATAGCAGACTGTGATTCCCTGGCTGGCATAACTGTCCACCGGTTTGACAATGACCGGGAAGTCCAGGCCAGCTAGTGTTCCATCATCCATACTTCCGGCAAAAGGATACTCTTCAATGACAGGAACCCCATAGGCCCTGCAATACGCCTTGAATTTATCTTTATTCGAACAAATTTCCAGCTGCTCTTTCGTCGCATAAAAAGGCAGACCAAGCTTTTCACACAAGGCTTGGGCATTCCAAGTGTTCACGTCTTCAAACGCCGTAAAAATGCCATCCACTTTTTCTGCTTCAGCCAGCTCTGCCACTTCGCCGATTTCCGCTGTACTGACATCGTAGAATTTATCCGCATAGCTTTTTGCCGGAGATCCGGTTTCTTTGTCTATAACGATGGTGTAAAATCCCATCCTTTTGGCCGTTTCTACTACATTGACCATATGGCGGCTTCCACCCAGTATTAAAATTCTTTTCTTTTGAGTATTTGACATTCAAAAAGCCTCCTCAGGCGGTTAATAAAAGACGTATTTCGGTTTGCCGCCTTTTCCTTTTAGAGCTGTAAACTCCATCTTTTTTGGCAATTATATAAAACTTTATATAGAGGTGGTTCCAAGAATAAGCTATCTATTTACCTAGCAGAACAAATATTGACTAATCCTAATTTACCAGTACAAGCAGGAGGTGTCAATTTGTTTTCCGAATTTTTACATTATTTACTCATTAACTTTTTTCGATTGAAATTGCCTAAACGCCAAACCGCCATCGAAGCGGCACGACCGCCTATCTGGACAATGGCCGATTAGATTAAAATTCCGATTTCCTTTTCGCGATGAATAGGCTGAGGATTGCGGAACGAAAAAGCCGCGTGTGCGGAGATTTGAGCCATCCATTGCGGAGAATGAGGCCAGTGAGATGTTCCCTGTGTCCGGCACAATGAAGACTATTTATATTTTTGGATAAATATAGAAAAGATGGATCCGAAAACCTTTGCATTTTCTGGATACAGCTTCATTTGCATGCAATTGTCGTGAATAAACTGAATCGGGTCTGACACAGGCGCGCGAATTTACCACAAGAGCGTTTTCAATCAATGTCAACGGCGTGGTCTTTGGCACAAGCAGCTGCAGCACAATTCATCAAACAGAAGAGCCAAGGGAAAATCATCAACGCTTGCAGCATCGCAGGGCATGAATCCTCTGAAATGCTCTCCACGTATTCAGCGACGAAGCATGCCGTCAAATCTTTACTCATTCTTTCGCAAAAGAATTGGCGAAACACGATATCCAGGTCAATGCTTATTGTCCGGGTGTAGCTGGGACGGCCATGTGGGACCGGATCGACGAAGAAATGATGATGTACTATGACCATAGGCAGCCGGGCGATGCCTTTAAACAATTCTCTGGAAATATTCTGCTTGGCCGCCCTCAAGAACCGGAAGATGTCGCCAACTTGGCCTCCTTCCTGGCATCCGACGACGCGGATTACGTTACAGGCCAAGCTATTGTGACTGATCGCGGATTAGTGTTCAGATGATTGGTTAAAAGAAACTACCAGAAAATAATAGAAACACTGGATTCGCAATATCTCCGCGAATCCAGTGTTTTTTAGTATCCTATGAAATTAAGAAATAAAAATAAGAAATAAAAATAAGAGAATGGCTTCTCACCTAATGAAGAGCCATTCTCCTATTCATCTACAATTTAGTTTACTTTAACAGATATACCACCACTTTTATTTCCTGCTTTATCTTGCACATTCACTTTCAAAGTTGCACCTTTTTTCTGAGTTTTGATCTTTACGTTAAAATTCCCTCTGCTGTCAACTGTTCCTTGGCCAACCTTCGTGCTGCCATTGTAAATAAAGACCAACGCACTGATTTCCCCTTTTCCGGAAACTGCAGTTGACTTGCTCGTTACTTTGTTGACGGTTGGAGCAGGTGGCGGCGTTTTATCAATAACTTTTATGGTTTTGCTGCCGCTTTTGTTTTTAGCCGGATCCACTGCGTAAACACTGATACTGGTTCCTGCTTTTTGCTTCGCGATTTTAATGGTATATACACCATTCTTCGCTATCACTTCTCCAATTTTTTTGTTGTTAGCATAAGCATAAACGACTGCAGATGTTTCTGCTTTTCCTGTTAAAGCAGTAGAATTATCTGCCACAGTATTGATTGTTGGAATAACTGGTGCTGTCTTATCCAACACTTTGACAGTCTTAATCCCACTCTTATTTCCAGCTGCATCTATGGCATGTAAAGAAACGTTAAGTCCTGCTTTTTGTTTTGCAATTTTTATCGTATAAGCACCACTTTTGGCTACTGTTTCTCCGAGTTTCTTAGTCCCAATATAAGCATAGACTTTTGCATTTGTTTCAGCTTTCCCGGTAATCACTATATCATTGTCGTCTAATGGAGCAATTGTTGGTATGGAAGGAGCTGTCACATCTTTTACTGTAATTATTTTTTCTAGGCTTTTGTTACCTGCTTGGTCAATAGCCGTAAGAATTAATTTCGTTCCCGCTTTTTGCGACGGAATAATAATTTCATACGTACCATTTGCTGTAGCACTCCCTTTTCCAATAACCGCAGTTCCTACTCGAACTTGAACAAGCGAACCGGCTTCTGCTGTACCACTTAATTTTCCGGTTTTTTCTGTTGCATCATTAACCGTTGGAGCATTTGGTGCGGTTCCGTCTGTTACTCTGATTTCTTTAGGTAAGCTGGTATTGCCAGAAGCATCAACTGATACAACGATCAAATTTGTGCCAGCTACTTGCTTTGGTATTGCTACTGCATAGCTTCCTTTTGCATCTACCTTATTTTCTCCTAAAATTGTTGCACCAGACTTTACAACAATCGTTGTTGCAAGTTCCGCTGTCCCGATAAGGCTGATTGTTTGATCTGTTACCGCATTTACCATCGGGGCATTCGGAGCTGTAATGTCTTTTACAGTGACTTTGGTTTCCGGACTACTGTTACCAGCAGCATCCGTGGAAATAACAGAAAGAGTAATTCCAGGTTTTTGCTTGTTGATTACAATGGAATATATCCTGTCTTCCCCTGCTAAACCGCTGACAAGAATAGTTTGTCCGTCTTTCACAGTCACTTTTGTTCCAGTTTCAGCGTTACCCGTAACTATTGTTGATTGGTCTGTAATTTCTTTTACAGTCGGTGAAGCAGGAGCTGTCATATCAATTACCGTAATTTCTTTTACTTCACTCATATTTTCGGCAGCATCTGCAGCCTGGACCTTCAATACGGTTCCAGCTTTTTGTTTTGAAATTGCGACCGAGTATTTCCCTTCAGAAGTCGCTGTAGATTTCCCTAGTAATGCTTCCCCTTTCATAACCGTAACAACAGAGCCGGCTTCGGCAATTCCTGATACGCTTTCAGCTTGATCCGTGACTTCTTGTACGCTTGGAGGTGTCGGAGCTGTTGCATCTTTGACCGTCACTTCAGCTATTGGACTAACGTTTCCACCCAAATCAACAGCGGTCACACTTACTACTGTTCCAGCTTTTTGTTTTGGGATAATTACAGAATATTCCCCCTTTACATTAGTTGCTGCTTTTCCAATTGTGACGGATCCTGCCTTCACATGTATAACTGCTTCAGCTTCAGCTTGTCCCTCAACTGTTGTGGATCGGTCTGTCACTTCTTTGACTTCCGGGATAGAAGGAGGCATCGTGTCTAACAGGGTTATCTCTTTAATTTCACTTGTGTTTCCAGCTGCATCGGTAGCTGTAATCTGTAATTTCGAGCCGCCAGCTAATTTTGATATGCCAATAGTGAATTTTCCGTTTGAATCTGCAGTCGCAGACCCTATCCAATCCGTCTCCGTTTGCACAGTAATCGAAGAACCTATTTCAGCGGTTCCTGTTATGCTGTCAGATGAATCTGTCACTTCCTTCACAGTCGGTGCATCTGGAGCGGTTTTGTCTTTTACCACCACTTCTTTTACCTTGCTCGCATTCTCTGCAGCATCCATTGCAACCACACTTAAGGTCACCCCCGCTTGCTGTTTGCCAATTGGTACAGTAAAGTCTCCTGCTACTGTCGCATTGGCGTTTCCAATAACAGCAGTGCCTTTTTTCACCGTTACTAATGCACGGGCTTCTGCTTTTCCTGTTACCGTTATTGATTTGTCTGTCACTTCATTTACCGCCGGCACACCTGGAGCCGTCTTGTCTTTCACGCTGACTTGTTTTTTACCACTCATATTTTCACTGTTGTCGGTAGCCGTAACTTCTAGTTTCGTTCCAGCTGCTTGTTTTGGAATTTCAATTGAATATTTGCCATCACTGTCTGATCGGCCCTTTGCAATTTCAGCTGTTCCTTGGAAAATGGTGATAACAGCATCCGCTTCTGCTGTACCTGTCACTTTAGTAGAAGCATCGGTGACTTCGTCTACTATTGGAAGGTCAGGCGGAGTACCGTCTATTACCGTCACTTCTTTCGTATCCCCCATATTGCCGGCAGCATCTAATGCCCTAAACTCCAGCTTTGTACCGGCTTTTTGTTTAGGAATTTCCACCAAAAAGCTTCCATTCTCGTCTGCAAAACCAACAACTATTAAAGTATGCTCGGTTACAACTTCAATACTTGAACCCGGTTCCGCCTGGCCATTAATAACGGTATCTGAATCCGATACGGATCCAACTTCCGGTGCTCCTGGAGGCGTACCGTCCCTTACAATCAATGTAGCTTGCTCTGACCCATTGCCTGATGAATCCGTTGATGTGACGGCTATATAGGTTCCCGCTTCTTGTGCCGGCATGTCAAAATAAAAATAGCCGCCTGCATACACAGTCGCTGAACCCAGCCATCCGCCTTCTGCAAAAACATCAATGGTTGAATAAGGTTCTGCCCAACCGCTAATCACAGTAGAAAAATCGTATACCTCGTTTAGTTCAGGTTTTTCTGGCGGTGTCCTGTCTTTTTCTTTAACTACGAAATCACCTCCGGAAAGGTCTTCCCCCCACCAATGGACGGCATTGCTCCATAAGTATTGAGAATTGCTGTAAACATCATTCAACCAAACAAATTGCACCTTCCATTGTCCACTATCCAGTGCCGTATAGTAAGAAGGGATTTCTCCTTCATAAATGCTTCCATAAGTGTGATTTAGTTCGATAGTCATGTTATAGCCAAATGGACTGGTGAAATTAACTTTTACATTCTCAACTCCTGAGACATCTTCCACCACTGCAGTTACCTTTAGGGTTTCTTGGCTGTTCACTTCGGCTTTATCGATCGAAATGTTTCTTAAAATTGGTGAATCGGCTTCCGGTTTCACAGTGAAATTACCTGCATCCAGATTCCTATTACTGTAGTAGTCGTAATCATAATAGCTGCTGGCGTTATTATAAGAATCCCGAATCGTAATCCCAACACATTCAAATTCACCATTGAATAAACCTGATGTCATAAAACTTGGAATCTGCACTTGAAAACGGTTATTACCGACGTTTATTGCCGGTAATTGATAATAATATCCGCTGGGCGTCTTATAGTCCAAATACATACTTTGGATATCGCTTAAATCATCATACGCTTCAACAGTTACTGTCACATTTCCATTTTGTAAAACTGAAGAATTATCTACATATAAATTATCCAATTCTGGTCCAGTTGTATCTGCTGAATAGGAAGTGAAATTCCATTCATCAAACTCATAGGTGCCGCCTTCTGATTGATCCATGTAGAGCGCGCCACCTACTTGTTTCAACACCATAATGTTTGCAACCGTATACTCGCCTGCCGGTGATGGAAAAGTTCTCCCTTCGAATTCTCCTAAAGAATTTCGGTACAGCTGAGCAGCATTATAATTTCCATCAGGCATCTTATAGGACATTTGGATATGAGTAACTCTTGTACTGTCAGTTAACTTAATCTTTATCGTCTGATATTGGTTGGTTAGAATTTTCTTTTTCTCTATTTTAATATATTCAATTGCAGCCGGTGTGCTTGCTTCCACTGTAGCCGCACCTAGCCCTACAAAAAATAATAATGAAAATATAAAAACTAGTGCATACCCTTTGTTTCTTGCTTTTCTAATCATTGTTCTCTCCCATTCCCTATAGCTTAATATTATCCTGCCTCTATTTTCACTTTGAAACTAATAAGTTCGTTGTTCAATTCCTGATAAGCCATGCTCTTCTTTGAATCATCTATATATTGAGCAATTATTTTCTTTTCTGCACCATATGTTAACTTTGTGATGATGGCAGTAGCAGGTGTAATATCAGTCGTTAATACTTTTTCTCCTAAAAGTGCATTGATGAAAATAGATTTTCCCGCATTAAATTCTCCGCTGATCATAATCATTAAGTTGTCTTCTAAATCTTCTTTTAAATTTTTAGCCGACTTATGTAAATGGCGTGATTTTTCCTTTGCCTTTGTTTCTTCTCTGTTCTCTAATCCAACTAACGCTTTATCTTCCATGCTAATCTTCCATGCTATTTTAGACCCACCAATCTATGGTTATATAGTTATTAACATTATAATTACTTTCGAACTTATTTACTACTATTAATTTGGAAAATAAATACTTCTTTTATTTTTTTCAAACCAATTAATCTTAAACATTGTTATCAATCTTTTGTAGCTCATTCTTAAAATCAATATTTCTTCATTTCTAAAGAAGACATTTAATTTATTTCTTTTAAAGTTAATTTAGTTTGCGATATTCTTTTTTATCCATGATTATGGACGCAACAAAAAAAGGATAACCATCACTAGTTATCCTCAAAAGTGTATTTCTTATTCGTATCCGTTCTTGAAGTTTTATTAAACAGATAAAGCCGTGGTTTTTTCCGAAATCAAAGCTGCGGCCATCGAACTCACAAGAACTTCAATCTACTTCCTTTTACCCAGAGAACATGCCATCTTCATAATTAATCCCATTCTCTTTAATGTCCGCTCTGGAGATGAACTCCTCATCCAAATCCACTGAATCGTCCCCCTGACTTGGCGGTGCTTTCAAAATCCGGACGGCGGAATTAAATAAAAATTTAGACAATAGAACATTCATCTATTACAATTGGTTTGTATACCCATTCCAAGAAGAAAGAAGGGATTGAAATAAGTAATTACATTTACAGCGTGGGTATGAACGGCCTTACCGGCCAAGTGATCCAAGTCGAGGCAACGGTTCGTGAAGACAAGGAACAATGCGTCATTATCGGATTACCGGATGCATCGATCAAGGAGTCGCGTGAACGGATTTTGAATTGCTTGCATGCGCTTAAAGAAGACATTGACATGAAAAAAATCACCATCCACTTGTCGCCGGCAGATGTGAAAAAGCAAGGCACGTCGTACGACGCTGCGATGCTGCTCGCGGTGTTGCAGGCGATGGCGAAACAGCCGGTGAAGATTCCCGAGAAGACGTGCTTTATCGCTGCGCTGACTTTGAGCGGCCAGCTGACGACGTTCCACAGCATGATCCCGACAATCCACCAGGCGATTCTGCTCGGCTTTAAACGGATCTACATTCCACCCATTGAAATCTCCCTTTTTGCGCAAGCTGCGGATGTCGAATTGATCCGTATGCCGGACATGCCCTCTTTACTCTCCCATTTAAAAGGAACACCTTCCCTGTTTGACGAAGAGCTGACCTTGCTCCCACTGGAAACTGTTCATGAAGAAACCGAGAAAATCCCCCATATCTGCTTTTCAGCAATCCGCGGACACACGGAAGCCAAACGGGCGCTGCTGCTTGCGGCAGCGGGCGGCCATCATGTGCTGATGAGCGGTCCGCCCGGCTGCGGCAAGAGTTTGCTGGCGAATGCGTTCCATACGATTCTGCCGGATTTGGCACACGACGAAGTGCTGGAAGTGTACAGCATCTACCAGATGGCGAAGCAGGCGCGTTCGTTGTCGGAGCGCCCGCCGTTTCGCAGCCCGCATCACTCTTCATCCGAAGGGGCGATCATCGGCGGCGGCCGCTACCCAAAACCCGGTGAAATGTCGCTTGCCCACCGCGGGGTCCTATTCCTCGATGAACTCGGCCATTTTCCGCGGCGCGTCATCGATACGCTGCGCCAGCCGCTCGAGAGCGGCTTTGCGGTGGTGAACCGCGTCGAAGGATCCGATCAGTTCCCGGCGAGCATCAACCTGATCGCTGCGACGAACCCGTGCCCGTGCGGCTATTACGGCGCCCGGGATATGTATTGCAGCTGCGGGGATAAAGTCCGCTTAAAATACATGCAGAAAATCACCGGCCCGATCATCGACCGCATTGATTTTGTGCTGGCGATGAAAAGCCAGAGCGTCCTGGAACAAGCGTCCGCGGCGACGTCACAAGAACTGCGGGAAACGGTAACGGCCGCACGCAATCGGCAGCGCTTGCGCTACGGCGCCAATTACACGAACGCCATTGTGCCGGTCAAGCTGTTCGAGGAAAAAGTCGCGTTCAGCTCCGCCCAGCTGGCCCGGATTGAAGCGGCCAGTTTCCAGGAGAATTTGAGCAGCCGGGCGACCTTGAAAATCCTGCGGCTCGCCCGGACGATTGCCGATGTGCTGAACGAAGACACAGTGCCAGATGCAGCGGTGGACGAAGCATTGAAATGGAAGATCCAGGCTTCGCGCGTCCACAGCTCGCTGATGAGGTGAGCCAATGACACGAAAAAGGGATTTCAACCCCCATTCCTACTACCATGTCATCATGCGCGGCAACAACCGGCAGCCGATCTTCAAAACGAAAGAGGACATGTTTGAGCTCAAGCGCACGCTGCTGCATGTCCATGCCGATTATCCGTTTACCATGCTGGCTTATTGCTTTATGACCAATCATTATCATCTATTGATCAAACCGCTGCGGGATCCGCTGGATAAAATCATGCAGCGCATCAATAAGCGTTATAGCATCTCCTATTCGAAACGCTATGGGCATGTCGGCCAGATTTACCAAAAGCGCTATTTCGCTAAGGAAGTCGATTCACGGCTTGGCCTCTTGACCCTCAGCTCCTATATCCACCGCAACCCGATTGAGACGAAAGTACCGATGGTCGAGCGGTTGGAGTTGTATCCGTATAGTTCGTTCCCGCTTTATGCGGACGAGGACAAGCCTGCACCGCCATTTCTGGACCGGACGCAGCTGCGGCAATGGCTGCCCGAGCCGTTCGACCAGACGAATACCGCATACGCCGTGTATTGCCTGAGTTACCGGCAGTCCGCAGAGGAAGATCCACATGCGAAGCTGTTTGATGTTTAAGGTTTTCAAGGTGTGAAATGGATCCATCGCCGCTTTTCGTGAAAAAATGAAACAGCAACTCCGAGAATCTTATATTCTGGGAGTTGCTGTTTTTCACATTCATTTGCCATGAACTGTCCGAATTCTGCAGGAATGTTTCGAATCCGATGGTTCTGGGTTATTGGACATCTGGTTTCTGGTCTGACTGTTTCTCGCCCTTGTCCTTCTTTACTCTTCCACATTCCCCAGGGAAAGACACAATACATGACAATTTCGCTTTCTGTATACAAATCAAAAATCCATCCCCCTGAACCTTCTGTTCGCGGGAATGAATTTTCTTCTGCATGCAATTGTCGTTTATATTCAGAATTCTGTAGAATTGTTTTTTTCCCAGGGACGCGAATTTTCTATACTTGGCCGCCCTCATGAACCGGAAGATGTTGCCAACTTGGTCTCCTTCCTGGCATCCGACGATGCGGATTACATTACAGGCCAAGCTATTGTGACTGATGGCGGCTTAGTGTTCCAGATGATTGGCTAAAAGAAATTACTAGAAACTAATAAAAACGTCGAATTCGCGGTATACCTGTGAATCCGGCGTTTTACTATTTTGTCTTTCTGGTAAATCTGCGAAAGCCGCCCCCCGAAACAATTGCAGTTCCCAGGAGCAGTATTTTCTCCATATAATTGTCGTGAATAAGCGGAATCTTTTCGCACACAAAGGAAAGATTTAATCAATGGAATTCGCATCATTATAAGCTTGCTAAATTATTCATGCAGTAAATTTTGGATTTGTTAAGCATAGAATTACGGTTTTATTTATGCGCAGTAAATTTATAATTCTCTTTACCTTCATAACCGAGCGGATTCTGTTGCTGCCATTTCCAAGAATCTCTGCACATTTCTCCGATTCCTCTTTCCGCAACCCATCCTAGCTCAGTTTTCGCTTTCAATGGATCGGCATAACAGATAGCAATATCTCCCGGTCTTCTATCACTGATTCGATAAGGAATTTGCTGACCGCAGGCATCTTCAAATGCTGATACTATTTCGAGTACGCTATAACCCGTTCCAGTCCCTAAGTTATAGGCTTCTACACCAGTTGAAGACATCACTTTCTCCAACGCTTTTAAATGGCCAAGTGCGAGATCTACGACATGGATATAATCTCGTATACCTGTTCCATCCATTGTTGGGTAATCATTGCCGAACACTTGCAGTTCTTTCAATTTGCCCACCGCCACTTGTGTGATATAAGGCATCAAGTTGTTCGGAATCCCATTAGGATCTTCGCCGATTGTCCCGCTTTTATGAGCACCGATAGGATTAAAATAGCGGAGTAACGCAATACTGAATGAATCGTCTGTTACAAATAAATCTCTTAACATCTCTTCTACCATCAGTTTTGTTCTTCCATAGGGGTTTGTTGCACTTAATGGGAAATCTTCAGAAATCGGCACCTGTTCAGGAACTCCATATACTGTTGCCGAAGAACTGAACACAAGATTTTTCACGCCATATTCCTTCATGACCTCACAAAGTATCAACGTACCCGTAACGTTATTATGATAGTAATGGAGTGGCTTTGAAACAGATTCACCAACTGCTTTTAAGCTGGCAAAATGAATGACTGCCTCAATTTCATTGTTTTCGAATACCTTTTCGACACTTTTTCGCTCCAGCAAATTCGCTTCATAAAACAAAAAATCTTTCCCCGTTAGTTCTTTTACTCTATGTAACGATTCTGGTTTACTATTAGAAAAATTATCAAGAACCACAATCTCATATCCGGCATTCAACAATTCCACACAGGTATGGCTGCCGATATAGCCCGCTCCTCCAGTGATTAATATCGCCATTTGTACAATGCACTCCCATCTCTCTCTTTTCTTCCATTATACGTTAATTAAGAATCCTGCCATAGAAACTATTTCTTTTTAGATTTTGTTGAACTCTAATATATCAAATTCCCCAACTTATAAATGTTGAACTGAGGGTCACAGTCTTATTTTCCCAATATTTAACAAACATTTCTTGTAGTCTAGCTCCTTAAAAGTAGAGTCGGTAAAATTAAGCGGTTTCACTATCTAGGAACGCCTGGTAATACATCTCTGACGACAGATAGCCCAAGCATTTTTGCCCTCTTTTTATATTGTAGTACGTGATAAACTTGTGTAGCCCCTCTTGAATCCCTTTCAGGGATGTCAGCTGCGAATGGAACGGAAACTCGGTCTTCAAGTGCGAGAAAAAGCTTTCAATGACGGCATTGTCCCAACAGTTGGTTTTCCGTGACATAATCGGCTGAAACTACAGCTCCAGCGACAACTTCCGGTACGCCTTTGAGGCAAAGACGATGCCTCGGTCTATATGAATCAGAAGACCCTCCAATGACTCCAGCTGTCGATTTTCCATCGCAGTCCGAACCGCTTCTTCTACAAGAGATGCATTCGGCCGGTCGCTTAGGCGAAAGACCACCACCTGACGGTCGAAGAGATCAAGGATCGCACAGTCGTAGAACTTTTGATTGAAGTAAGCGAATTCCGTGAGATCCGCCACCCACTTCCTGTTCGGTAGAAGCGCATCAAAATCCCTTTCCAGCCGGTTCGGATAGATTTCCTTCGGCTCTTTTGGCGCTGAAAACTCCGGAGATTTTTTCATCCGGATTCTGGATTTCAGGTTCATTTCATTCACCAGCCGCGCTACACGCTTATGATTGATCACATAATGGAACTGCTTCTTCAACATACCCGCAAATGGCGATCTAAATTTACTCATAAGTGGCATATTCACTATACAATATTCAATTAGTAGGTAAACTTTTTAAAGTAAGATAAAAGCAATTTAAATCATCTACTTAATTCAACTAAAAATTCCGAATACATTTAACCTTGTTTTAACCTCCTTTCTTTAACATTAGAACTACCAAATAGAAAAAGGGGTGCTAGTTTATGAAAGGAATTATAGTTACAGGAAAAAGCAAGGATAAATTCAATTCGATTACTAAAGTAATTCCGAAGTCGCTATTACCAATTCACGATAAGCCAATGATTTATTATCCTTTATCTATTTTAATGAATGCAGAAATTAAAGAAATTTTAGTAATATGTAACATTTCAGAATTCCCTTATTATTACAAGCTTTTAGGTTATGGAGATGATTTAGGTATAAAGATAGAATATATAGAAGATGAAGAACATAATTCGGTTGCTGATGCTTTTATTATCGGAGAAGATTTTATTGGAAGCGATGATGTTGCTCTAATACTTGGAGAAACTATTTTTTATGGACATGAATCTTCACTTATTATTCAGCAAAAATCCTCTCCTCAGAAAGGCGCTACCATTTTTGCTTCTAAAGATAAAAACACAAATCAATTTAATATAACGCAAAACAGTTTCATAAAAAAAATCACTTCAGAAATTGGAAATTCCTACGGTTCTCAATCATCTTTTTCAATACCTGATTTATACTTTTATGACAATAGGGTTGTAGAAATTGTAAAAACACTTAAATTGTCACAAAAGGGTATAGTAGATATCACAGACATTAATAATGAATATTTAAAATTAAATTCACTTAAAATCATGTCTTTAGGAAATGAATTTCTCTCTCTGAATACCAACACTATTGAGTCATTGGCAGAAGCGACTGCATTTATTAAAACGATTGAAAAAGCACAAGGTAGAAAGATAGGATGCATAGAGGAAATTGCTTTTAACATGAAGTACATTGATTTGAATCAATTAACGCTATTAGCGGAACCTCTTTTAAAAAGTGAATATGGCCAGTATTTAATAAATATTGGTGAAAAGGAATTGCAATACTCAAATAAACCACTCTAATTTAGTGTTCTTTTAACCTTACTAATTTAAATAAATAAAAATGTCTTTCAAATCGCTAACTTAGCTTTCTGAAAGACGTTTTCTTCTAATTATTTAACTTTAAAGAAGAAGCAGGTTTTTCTACTCCAAATACTTCTATAACTTTATCGATAACTCGCTGCTGCTGTTCTAGAGTCAGATTAGAACCACTTGGCAAGCAAATACCTTGTTTAAATAAGCGTTCACTAACTACATTATCATCACTATTGGTGTAAAATGCACTGCCTTTAAATAATGGTTGCAAGTGTAACGGTTTCCAAACTGGACGAGCTTCGATGTTTACTTTCCCCAGTGCTTCAATTAACTCATAAGGAGTGGTTTTGATTTTCTCTGGATTCAAAGTCAAAGTCGTGAGCCAGCGATTGCCGTAGGTGTTTTCAAGTTCCGGCATAAAGTCGATGCCTTCTACTCCGCCAAATGCTTCCACATAGCGGTTGAAGACCGCTCTTCTTGCCTTAACCCGCTCATCTAATACTTCCAATTGAGCACGGCCAACTCCTGCAAGAATATTGCTCAAGCGGTAGTTATACCCCATCATACTATGCTGGTAATGTACCGCTGTGTCTCTTGCTTGAGTGGCAAGGAATCTTGCATGTTTCAAGCTTTCCACATCGTTTGAAACAAGCATTCCGCCGCCTGATGTCGTGATGATTTTATTGCCGTTGAATGAGAAGACTCCGTACTTCCCAAACGATCCGCTCGGTTTTCCTTTATAATACGCACCGAGCGATTCTGCAGCATCCTCTACAATAGGAACACCGAACTCATCACATAATGCAATCAGTTCATCCATCATTGCACTTTGTCCGTACAAGTTCACGATAATTACCGCTTTCGGCATTTTGCCATTTTGCTTCGCGTCCTTCAACGCCTTTTCCAAAGCATTAGGCGACATATTCCAAGTCTTTTCTTCCGAATCAATGAAGACTGGTGTAGCATTCATATAAAGAATCGGATTAGCGCTCGCGATAAATGTTAGGGTGGAACAAAATACAACATCGTCTTTTTGAACATCTAATAATTCCAATGCCAAATGAAGAGCTGCCGTACCTGAGCTTGTGGCTGCAGCATCCTTCAACTGCACATAATCAGCAATCTCACGTTCAAAGCCATCTACATTCGGACCAAGCGGTGCAATCCAGTTCGTATCAAATGCATATTCTATATAAGACTGCTCTTTTCCACTCATATGAGGTGAGGATAGAAAAATTCTTTCCATGATTTATATACTTCCTTTCAGGAGCACTAACAATAATTCTCTATTGCTTTTTAAAGAAGTAAAGCAACTCAAAATTTAAGTTAACTCTCTTTTATAATTTTGAATTACGTATGGTCTTTTGCCAGATTTTTTTGGTGGTATTTCCTGTACATAATGAAAGGTGATTAAGGCATCTCTTCCTAAAAATTTCTTAAAACGATCTTCTATTAGTTTTTCTTCTTTATATCCTTTAAGTTTAATTATCCTTACAGTGTATTCTTTTTCGCTTTCCTGACTAAACTGATACTGCAAAATATTTTCTATATCCTGCATTGCACCATTTATTGCGAAACCTGAAACAACATCGCCATCAGTATTGAATATTTCTTCAATTAATCTACCCTCAATTTTATCAAGTACAGGAGATGTCCTTCCGCACTCGCATTGTTTTTCACTCATGATACCTAAATCACCTGTATCGTATCTTATTAATGGCATAGCATGGGAAAATAAGTCTGTGACTACAATTCTGCCTAGCTCTCCCGGCAAGGCAGGAGAATCATTATTTATATTAAGTACTTCAATAATATAATTTACATCGTTTAAATGATGTTTTAACTTTTCTGGACATTCGTTTGCTAATACACCAAATTCTTGTGTAGAGTATCGACTTAACGCATTAACTTTAAATGCTTTTCTTATAGTTTTTCGATAGCTTTCTGTCAATACCTCTGAAACACAAATTACTCCATCTAGGTTATACTGTTTCCCTTCACTTATTACATATTTGGCTAATGTAGCTATTGCAGAAGTATAACCAATTAAAACCAAAGGTTTTTCTTCATCTAAAACACGTTTTTGAGTATTCAGCCATTTGATATCTAATGTGAAAGGAGCCATAATAATTTCATTCTGCAAAAATAATTTCAGTTTACTTTTAGACTTAGTCATTAAATAAGCGTGTTTTTTCCCAACCTTATAATTTGCCCATTCACCATAATATAATATTTCAGCTCGCTGTTTATCTTTCTTTTCAGAAGTTAAATAAAATGTGAAGGGAGTACCATAAGATCCACTTGTTGTCATCTTATATAATTGTTCTATTTTATATGAATTAGATAAGAAATCATTATAATTCTCTTTAATTACATTCTTAGAAATAATGGGATACTCATTTAAACTTTGATTTAATGAGTAATTCTCATAGTGCTTCGTGGTGTTTTTTGCGTGAGACAATAATTCATTAAACTTGCTTACTTGGCTCTTTTTACTGCCAGATTCAAGTTCTTTAATATTTTTCAATATTTTGTTTCCTGATATTTTCTCTTTAAGAATAAACAAGTTTTCTCTTAACATAGTATCTCCCCATTTATGATAGTACTTCTGCTTTTTTTAAAAATTAGTCTCTATCATTTTATTATCTCTCTAGCTGGTGCACCAACTACTGTCAGATTGCTCAATACATCACGATTTACCATTGAGCCTGCTCCAACAAAGGCACCTTCGCCAATTGTTACTTCTGCTAATACTGATGCATTAGTGCCAATCTGACTGTTCATTCCAAGCTTTGAAAAACCTGAAATACTAGCATTCGGATAGATTGATACGTAGTCTTCCACCTGTACATCATGACCAATTGTACAATTGAAGTGAACAAGTGTAAAACTACCGATTTTAACTTGCGATGAAAAAGCAGTATTGTCTGAGATAATATTTCCGATTCCAATCTTTACAGATGGGTTAAGATTAACTTCTGGATGAATGATATTAGGGTATAAGAGATTTGGATTTTCCGCTAACTTATAATGAATCTTTACTTTTGCATGAGGATTTCCAATAGCTATGACTACATTTGCAACGGTTTTGAGGTTTAAAAGAAATTCTGTATTTCCTACAACAGCAGTCCCATCTACTTCTTTGCCAATAGAATCGTCATTGTCATCAATAAATCCAATAAGTTTCCAATTACGATCTCTATTTGAAATTACTTTTATCGTTTCAGCAACTCCTCTACCTAGGCCGCCAGCCCCAAAAATATATGTTGGAATGCTCAATTTTATTCATCCTCTTTTCCAGTAAATCTCTTTACCATTTGATTTGAATTTGTATTTACACCATCAGAAGTTAATACTTTTTTAATAGTTAAAAGAATAATTTTTACGTCTAACATTAAGGACCAATTATCAACATACCAGACATCATAATAAAATTTCTTGTTCCAACTAATCGCATTCCTTCCATTTACTTGTGCCCATCCAGTTAAACCAGGTCTGACATAAAGTCTCCTTTTTTGCTCACTACTGTATAAATCGTTATATTCCATTAAAAGTGGACGAGGTCCTACCAGTGAAATATCGCCTTTTAAAATGTTTATTATTTGAGGTAACTCGTCTAAACTATATTTCCTTAGAATATTCCCGAAATTGTCTTTACGTAAATTATTTTCTAAAAGCATTCCATATCTATCTTTATTGTTTTTCATAGTACGAAATTTATAAATTTTAAAAGGTCTTCCATCTTTCCCCGCTCTTATTTGAGTAAAAAATATCGGTCTTCCCATTTTGATTATTATTAATAAACAAATTATTAAGAGTGGTATAAATCCCATAACACTCATAAAAACACTAAAGGTAATGTCAATTCCTCTTTTAATTTTTTTAGTCATGAATACCCTCTTTGCTAATAATGTAATTTTTAGAACAGTTAACAAAAAAATAAATATATAATGATAGTTTCAAATTTGTAATGTTTTTATTTTTTATACTTTAGTTATCATTTTGAATTTCTCTAATGATTTTAAACCATTCAGATTCTTTTTCTGCAAGAGTGCTAATAAGGATTTTATTTTCTGTATAGTTTTCCAATAAATTTGATTTCTTTAAATAATTTATTTCTTGTTCGGGGAAACGCTTCTTAATAACTTTGGCCGGATTTCCCACAACTATAGAATAAGGAGGTACATCTTTTGTTACTACAGATCCTCCCCCAACTATAACTCCATCACCTATATCTAACCCACTTAGAATTATGGCCCCTGCTCCAATCCAAACATCATTACCAATTTGTGTTTTAATATTATCTTTATATGTTTTTTTTACTCCGAATATATTACTTTCTGAATAAATAAATGGAGAAGTACTAACAAAATTAGTTGGATGGTTCGGAAGGCCAATCATACAATTATAACTTATTGAAGTAAATTTTCCGATGTCTGTATCCATTACTATGGAATTATTATTAATATATGAATAATCACCTAATTTGACATTTGGTCCAACAATTACATTCTTATTAATCCTTGAGCCTTTTGATAACTCTACCGTCTTGTCAATTGCTTTGGAATTAATATGAGACATCCTAAACTTCATTTTTAAGAACCAGTATTTAATTTCAACCTTTATCATTCTAAGCAACTTTTTTACCCATTGAATACTTTAAATATTTTGCCATATAAAATAGTTTATATTTAAAACTCGGAGTAATTTTTATCAAAAGTTTATAATAGAGAGTAGCGCCTTTTGGATTCCTGTCAAACAGCGAACTATTCCCAATATGTGTTAATCCACCTACTTTATATTCATGTATTTGTAACGACTCATTAACTCCTAAAATTTCATACTTTTGAGACATATTAAAAAGTAATACTCCTTCAGTCAAAAAATTCTCATTTTGAATTTCAGGGAATCGATATTGCTTTAAAATGTCCATGTCAAACACCCATAATTTATCTCCATTAATTTTTTTATCATAAGTTAATGCAATAAGATTATAAGTTTTATTGCTCGAAGGGTAAGAATCGCCTATTATTTTTCCGTATTGATCTTCACATAAAAAACATGTTGCCATTAAATTTATATTTTTTTCACAATATTCGTTCATTAATTCAATTGCACCTGGTTTTAATAAGTCATCAGAATCTATACAAGTAAAAAATTGGCCACCTGCTTCCTTAATTGCTTTATTAAAGGCTCTGTGTTTCCCACCATTTTTTTGATAAAAATAGCTAACTGGAAATGGACTTGTTTTTCTAAAACTCATAATTAATTCTCTCGTATTATCTAAAGATCCATCATCCACTATGAGCCATTCAAAATCATATTTCTTCTGATTTAATAAAGAATTATATAGATTAATTAAATCTTTTTCTCTGTTATATGTGGGTGTAAAAATAGTATATTTCATTCTGGTTACTCCTTTTAAACTAATTTCGATAAATTATTTTAAGCATTTTTTAGTATTAAGTAATTTTTTCTTTTTTAAGAAATGTTTCATAAATCATAAAAATTACTTCTTTAAAAGTTATGAAGAAAATAAAAATTAAAAGAAATATCCCGATGTACAAGATAAGTAAATCTGTAATAAAGTAGTATGTTAATACAGAAAGAAGGGTCATAAAAGTACCAACAAATAGTGTTTTGAATTTTAAATAGATTTTATACATTTTATTAATTTTTAGTGTTATTAATAATGCAGTTAATAGAAAAGCAAGTGTTAAAGAAATTGCAGCACCCATTAGGCCATACGGTTCAATGAAAATTATTAGAAAAACCCCATTGGCAAATGCACCGAACAAAGTTGGAAATAATAGGCTAGTAGAATTTTTCTCTGCTAAGAAAAATGTGCCGGCGAAACTAGAATATGAATTAATTAACACACCAATAAAAACAACAGGAATTATTGGAAATACTTCTTGATAATCTTCATTAATTAGATAGGGAAATAAAATCTTTAGAATTATTAAAAATAGCGATCCAACTAAGAAAATCACTTTTAGTATATAGTTTATACTCAGATTATAATATTCGTTTTTTCTGCTGTTATTTGTTAAATTGTAAGACATTTCATACCACGCAAACTGAAAGACATTAACCGCTAGAATAATAACAGTAGTTAATCGATTAGCTATCGAAAATATACCATTTTCCTCCAATCCCAATTTATTACTAATAGTCACTTTTGTTAGGCCGCTAAGTAGCCAATAAGAAACCGTTATTAAGGAAATTGGCAATGAGAACTTAAGTAACATTTTCATTAAACTTCTAGACAAACTTTTTATTTTAAAATGATATAATAATTTAAATTTCCATTCTAGAATTGATATTTGGATTATTGTTCCTATAATAAAAGATAAATATAAAGATTCAATGCCCATTCCAAGAACCACAATTGCAAATATATTTATACTTATACTCGTAAAGCTATTTATTAAACCAGTAAGGACTACTAACGTGTTTTCAGAAAAACTTCTTGCAACACAATTATAGTAATATTGAAATGAAAATAAAATTCCATATAGAGTCACTAAATACAAGTTTTTAATATCAAAAAAATACTGAAAAGTAAAAGAGAAAGCCACAAAAACGACTACACCAAAGATATGAATGAATAAACCATTTGAAATTACTTTATATTTTTCCAAGGGTTCTTCAAAATCAAATGTAAATCGAAATATTCCATCCCAGATTTGAAAAAAAAGAATTGGGACGGCTAAATTTATCAATGAAATACTTAAATCATAATAACCAAAAGATTCTGGAGCAATTTTTGCTGTATAAAGAGGTATTAATAAAAAACTTACTAACTTAGTAAGTGTATTCCCAAGAAAAAAAACTGCAGAAGTTTTAATAAATTTTCTAGCTATCCCCATTTTTTTACTTCCTTAATTTTGATTATCATAGAGCTGCTTCTAAAGGGTCATCCCAACAATGACCAGTATCATACACTACCAAACCTATATTACTTAAATTTTCGACTAAGATCTTCCCTAAAGGTCCTGCAGAAACTATAATTATTAATTTTTCTTTATCAACTTCTCTTAATGCAATATTTATTTTATTATAAATTTTTTCGCGTTCTTCAAAAGCATTTTTTTTAGGAATTTCAATAAATTTAGTATTTATACCGTACTTTTGTTCAAAATAATTTGCATACTTTTCATTATTGTGTATAAAAATAACATTTTTGGCGGTAATCCACAGTTTTTTATATATTTCCTCATTTCCTTTAGCAAAAAGGAACGCGTCACCATATGAAACATTTTCATCATACTTTTTCTTAAAGATGTATCTTGTGTACGACCAACTAGATATATAAATTCTTTTTTTTAATAAATAAAATCCGCTTTTTTTCAAAAAATCTGTAGGAAGACATAACTTATATGTGGCTTCGTCTTCTTTCAAATAATTTTTTATTATTCTTTCTAGCTCTTCATGTAATTCTTTTGAGTACATTTGATAAGCAATACTTTTACCGGATAAAATATTAAACTCTCCATCTCCAAACCTAATAATTGATTTTTTATTTTTTAATACTTCCTTCACAGTATCATTACCATTCATTAAAAGAGCAGTGTTATTACATTTTAAAGAAAACACAAAATAGTATATCGTTTTTAACCATATCTTTATTCTATATAAATTATATTTTTTACGGAGCAAATTATGTTCTCCTTTCCTTTTTATTAAGAAATAGTTTACTAACATTCAATTCTCTGGTTCGGAATAATCCTATTGAAAGATATATATAAGGGAGGAATATAGCTAAATCTGAAGTGAATAATGCATTTTCACTGATTTGGCCAAAACAAATCGCTATAAAAATGTAAACTACGGACATAGAGATTTTATCTTTTTTTGAATATTTATAAATGTATTCTAAAATAACTATAATAAGTAAGACATAAAGCATAAAACCTATTATTCCAAAAAAGTATTGGATAGAATAAAATATATTGTGTGAGTAAATATAGTTATACAAACTAACACCATTACCAAATAAACCGTTATTACCGATTAAAATTTCGATGTATCCCCAAAAAATATCTCTATCTGAAAAAATAGTCCCTTTCCCCGTATACTCATACGAGAATTCTACTAGTGGTTTCAAATAAGTTAAATTGTTAATCCATGTAGAGAGTTTTGCAATAAGCATTGCGCTAAATAAAGCAAATAAATAATACACCCGAAATATAAATTTATTATTAAAAAAATTCATAAAAAAATTTGTAAGAAATGCTATAAGAAAAATCATTATATTATTTCTACTATCTGTAAGGTATATACAATAAACACTAAAAATAATTAAAATTAAATAAAAAAATTTTAGTACATTGGATTTTGTTATTTTAAAAGTGAATATAAAACCTAACAATCCAAAAGTTGCAAACATCCCGATTGAATTTGGATTCCAATTACTTAAAACACCAAAGTAGTTGTAAGAGATTAGAAGAACAAGAGAGAATAGACTAGATAAAGTCATCATAGGTAAATAATTTTTCTCATTTGATTTAATGAGACCAAACAAAGAAATAGAAGAGAGCGTAAAAACTGAAATACTCCAATGATAAAAATCTTTCCCTGCTAAAGTTATTGCCAAAGTATACAAAATCAAAATTATATATATGACACTAATGGTTAGAGGAATTCTTCTAAAGTTTGATATATAAACAAGAAAAAATAGAAGTGGAATAATAAAAGAAAGATTAGCACCGAAAAGGAAAGTTTGCCCAAAACTTGATAGTATAATAATCATCAACACATTTAAAAATAAGAGATAGAATATTTGTATATCATAAATTTTTAATAACTTATTTATATAAACTTTCATTAAAACATTTCTCCATTTTCAAATATTTTTATTATATTTTGGCAGGCATTTTCGTAATCTGAATTATCCCTATCAATCGAACTGATAAGTCTTATATGATTGCTATTTTTCAATAAATATTTTATTTTAATCGAAATCTCATTAATATCGTTTGGATCAAAAATTATATCTTTTTCTGATAAATCTTTAAATAGTGATTTTGCTCCAACATTCTGTGACACCAATATACTGCTTCCACCTAATAGTGCTTCAACTGGAGCTAAACCAAAGCTTTCAAATAGGCTATTTTGTACATATAAATTTGTTGATTTTAATTCTTTAAGAGTATCGCGATAACTTAATTTTTCATAGTACTTAACAAAACTAAAAGACTTAATATATTCAGAGTCTTTCCCATATTTCCCAATAACCGTTAAGGTCAGCTTGTAATTAGATTGAGTATTGAGTAATTCAATAGCTTCACAAACTTTCCTTATATTTTTGAGCGGGATACCTCCCCCAATTGAAAGAATCTTATTTTTTTTTTTAACTTCTGAAATTCTACTATAGAAATTTAACAGTTCCCAATCAACACCATTATTAACATAAGTTATTTTACTTGCTAGGGGCGGATATTTCTTTTTGAGTACCTCCATAAAAAATTCTGAGACACAAATAACTTTAGGCGCTAATTTGAGCACCTTTCTTTCTAAATCTTCAGCCCTTTTGCTTTTATTTTTATTGATTTCGCCCTCTATTTCTTCACTTCCGTGCATTAAATAAGCAGATTTTTTATTAAATATTCTCGCTATAACAAAACCAACTATATTTATTTTCGATAAACCTGAAAAAACTACGCCTTCAGACTTTGGTATTTTATATAAAAGTTCTAAAACTCTTTTGACTTCTTTACTTTCTGTTGCAAAAAAAGCTGTATCAGGTAAATTTTTTTTTAACATTTTATTTACGTTAGCTGGACCATTATTCCCTTTAAAATCCCCTACAAAAAATAACTTCAAAAATCTTCCTCCGTTACTTCTTATTTAATGCACGTATATATTCGTTTTTACCGTTATTC
Organism: Planococcus shenhongbingii; assembly: GCF_030413635.1. Taxonomy (NCBI): domain Bacteria; kingdom Bacillati; phylum Bacillota; class Bacilli; order Caryophanales; family Caryophanaceae; genus Planococcus; species Planococcus shenhongbingii. Next base: position 3,113,909 of record NZ_CP129235.1, read on the forward strand.
ATAGATTTCATCGCTTCACAAAAAGAAATATTTTTTCTATAAACTTTATACTTCCTTATTGCAAACTGTAATATTAATAAAAAATTCATTTTTTTTGTCATTTCGTAAAAAACTGCACCCTTGTCAAAAAAATATTTTTTATTAAACCCACTAAACCAAGTTGAATCACCTATATACAAATCAGCAATTTTTAAAGGAAGATACTTAATTTTTAAGCCTTTATTTATACATTTGAACAAGAAGATATTTTCTTCTCCCATTTTATATTCTGCACCTGCGCCGAACAATTCATTAAACTTAATATTATGTTCTTTTATGCTTTTAACTTTAATTGCCATTTCTACTGAAGAAATTTTTAACGATGTTAAATAACCTATCTGTCGAGCATTTTTAGAGTATTTTTTAAACGTATCATTTATTCCTTCTACTTGAAAAACCAATACATCATATTCTTGATGATCTCTGAATGCTTTTTCTACAATATGGCTATAATCATTCACATAGGTCATATCATCATCTGCTATCATACAAATATCATCTATACAAGCATGTTCCAAAGCTTTATTTCTACTCTTACTTAAACCTCTATCTATACTATTGATATATTCTATAGAGTTTTGATTGCTCTTATAGTGAATAATGTCTTCTCTGTTACATTGATTTACAATTACTGCACTAGTATTAAGATTCATATTATTATATAACTCTAATGGATCCGTATTATTCATTGTAGATACTAAAACTTTTATGTTCATTTTATGCGTTAACCACCTTAGTCACTAATGCGCTGTAAGTTTTATTTCTATCAAACTTATCTTCTGCCAAACGTCTATTATTTTTTCCTTGCTCTTCTTTTATTTCCGGATTTTCATAAAGTTTAATAATTTTTTCTGACAAATCTTTTGAATCGCTATTACGACAGTTATAACCTGCATTATACTCATTCAATAAATTCATATATTCGTGAGATTCTTGAGTATTTAATACTGGTAATCCAGCAGCCGCATAATCGCCTACTTTATTAATAATACTTCCTGCAGCTCCTTTAGTTATTGGGTTAACAGCCACATCACATTGGACTAAGATCTCAATCATTTTTTCATAGGGTAACCTATCTATAAAATCACAATTGATTTGAAGCTCTTTTGAATAATTAACAAAAGTTTTTTTTAACGGACCATTGCCAATTATTTTTAGTTTCATCTTATGATATCCCTGTTTTTTTACAATGTTCATTGCTTCAATAACTGATTTCAAATCATAATTATGTCCTAATGTTCCAATATATACGAGCCAAAATTCTTCATTCTTTTTTTCAGAATAAATATTCTTAGCTATACTATCAAAATACACAAGATCAGTACCCAAAAATGCACTAAGTCCTTCTTTACATTTCTGATTTATAGAAAGTGCTCTTTCTATATAGGTTTGTGAAACCCCAATAATTTCATCTGCATTTTCATAAATAAAATTTGCTTTTTTAATCATATTTCCAAAAATGTGTTTACCGATAATTGGGAATTTAAGTACTATTTTGAATGCCTCAGGCCACAAATCTTGAATATCAATTATAAATTTTATGTCATTTTCTTTTGCAAATGAGGCTGCTATATATCCAGCATCCAACGATGGTACTGAACAATAAATAACGCTTGGTTTTTTCCTGGACGATAAAAATATCTTCAAATTTTTACCGAAGTAATAATGACTTATTAATCTCATTGGAGAAACATTTTTTTTATATCCTAATTCATTTACAAAGGTAATTTTGTATTTTTGCTTTTGAAATAGAATATTATTTAGTTCTCTAAATCTTTTAGTTCCATGGGAGAAGTTTGTTGTCACTACTTCCACATTATGATTGGTTGCCAATAAATTCGCTATAAAATTAAATCTGCTATTTCCATTTTCACCCGGTAATGTATTAAAATGGGTAATCATTAATATATCTTTTCTTTCTATCATCTAAGTTAGCACCTACTCTGTTCAATTCATACTCAATATCTATTGATAGTAATAACTTTCAATAAACTTTGGTGTAAGAATTATTTATAATAATGTAAAAATTTTATCTCATTAACATTCATGTTAACTTTTAGAAATGGGTAAATATATTCGAACATAAATTTTTTTTAGTTTTTTTATTATATAGGAAAAATGAGAATTAAATTTAATAAATATTAATATACTTCTTAAGACGATTAATGTTATTAATTCAATAAAAAAAGCATGTTTTTTACCATTTTTAAACATAAAATCCACCTTACACCTTTTCAACTTTTAATTTTTTAATCTCTTCTCATAATTTTTCGAAATTATTATAATGAGCAGAAAATGAATAGATGGTAACCTAAATAATGATATAAAATATTCTATAATTTTTTATCGGTTAAGAATGTAACTTTCATTACTTAAATATTTATACGCTCTTTAATAATGTTCTAGAAACTTCCACATTTTTTCTGTTTGCTAAAGTAACCAAAGTCCCTTTAATCTCTTCATTCGTCATCTCAGGCAACTTCTCCAGCACATATAACAATTCCATCTCACTAGCCGGATTCGCTTTCCCAATATAAATCTTCGGAAAAACTTGCTTGTTTTGGATTTCATCTTCATTCAACAACTCTTCAAACAACTTCTCCCCTGGCCGAATCCCCGAATACTTAATCTCAATCTCATCTTCTGTATAACCAGATAACCGAATCAAGTTCTTCGCAAGATCAACAATCTTAACAGGTTCCCCCATATCAAGAACGAATACTTCCCCGCCTCTTGCTAGAGAACCTGCTTGAATTACTAAACGAGATGCTTCTGGAATCGTCATGAAGTAACGCGTCATCTCTGGATCGGTTACCGTAATCGGACCGCCCACTGCTATTTGGCTCTTAAACAATGGAATGACCGATCCACGAGAACCGAGCACATTTCCAAATCGGACAGCAACAAACTTCGTGTCGCTGCGCTTCGCTAGGTTCTGTACAATCATTTCGGCAAATCGTTTGCTTGCCCCCATGACGTTCGGTGGGTTAACGGCTTTATCCGTGGAAATCATGACGAAACTCTCTACGCCTGAAATATGCGCAGCCTGAGCGACGTTTTTCGTGCCGTAGATATTGTTTTTGACCGCTTCTGTCGGGTTGCCTTCCATCAACGGCACGTGTTTATGGGCTGCGGCATGGTATACGACATCGGGACGATGCAAGGTCATGATATCCATGATGCGTTCATAATCTTGTACATCTGCAATAATCGGAATCAGTTCTGTGGCCGGATCAATTTTCTTACGAAGTTCCATGTCGATTGTGTAAATCGAGTTTTCTCCGTGTCCAAGAAGCAAAAGCTTCTTGGGACCAAAGCGTGCAATCTGCCGGCAAATTTCAGAACCGATCGAACCGCCTGCTCCTGTCACTAATACTGTCTTGCCAGTCAACTGATCTTTGATTTTATTCATATCGAGCTGTACTTCGTCGCGGCCAAGCAAATCTTCAATTTTCACGTCTTGGATATCTGTGACAGATAGCTTGCCTGTCATGATATCTTCAATGAGCGGAATGGTCTGGGTCCGGATTCCTGTATCGACCGCCATTTTGATCAGTTCAGCCGCTTCTCTTTTCCCAAGTGATGGAATGGCGACGATGATATGTTCAATGTCATTGTCTTTCGCATATTCTTTTATTGCTTCGGTACTGCCCATAACCCGGATTCCGTAAATTTCAAGGCCTTGCTTTTTGATATCGTCGTCAAGAAATGCAACTGGCAGCAAGCCTCGGTCTCTATTATTCAAGAGCTGTCTCGCTACCAAATTTCCTGCCTGCCCTGCCCCGACAATCATCGTCCGTTTCTGGTCCTGTGTTTTTTTGCCCATCAGGATGTCCCGGAACAAACGCCACGAAAGACGTGATCCTCCAATCAGCAATAAATGCAGCATCCACGTGATGGCTAAAGCTCTGAGTAGAATATCTCCTTTTGCAAGAAACTGTGCAGCCCCAACTGCAATGATTGAAAAAGTTACTGCTTTAAAGATGGACGTCAGTTCTCCAATTGATGCGTATTCCCATACTTTCCGGTACAAACCATAAGCGAGCGCGAATGCATGATGAGCAACGAAAATCGTCAGCGCACTCACCAGCAAAAACTTGACCTCAAATGGGTTGGTCCACGGATGCAACAGGAAGTAGCCGACAAAAATTGAAAAGAACACAATTAATGAATCGACCAGAATTAATAGAGAAATCCGGTTTTTTAATGACAAAACGGGTCAGCCCTTTCCTGAATACTACTTTTTCCTTAGCTCCTCCTAAAATACTCACAGGATGGAAAATTCTGTTCTAATTCTAACATACTATTATTTGGAAATGATAGGCTTTTATTATCATTTTTATACTTTTATTGCAAATTTATAAAAATAAATTCCACCATTTTCCTTTTTGAATCTTCAAAGGTTCCAGGATGGTCATCGGCTTGTCGTGGATGATGCATTCGTTATTGGCAAGCAGGATTTCAATCAGTTCGTGGTGCTTCTTTTTCTCCAGTGTGGCGAGCCCTTCTTTAAACAAAAACGGTCTTTTCGACATGTTGTGAACGTCCGATCCGTATACATGGATCAAGTTGGCTTCGATTAGCGAGAAAGCGGTTCGTTGTATGGCTTTGCCAAAACCGCCGACAAGGGAACCTGCAGTCACTTGAGCCAATGCCCCATGGACCAATAACTGTTCCAGCCGTTCTGGCTTTTCAATGATTCCTTGGTTGCGCTCGACGTGGGCAATGATTGGCACGTAATTGTCGGCGATGAGCTGCTGAATGATCTGTACGGTATAGGCCGGGACACCCGATGACGGCAGTTCGAGCAATACGTAGCGGGAATCAGCGAGCGTTAACGCTTTTCCTTGAGCTAGCCGTTCCGGCAGCTTATCGGATAACCGGCATTCGTTGCCGCTGTAGATTTCAATCGGGAGGTTCTGTTCGGTTATATAGTCTTTGGTAATGGCCAGCTGCTTTTTGATTTCGTTTATGTCAGTGGGATAGCTCGGATGGTGGGCATGCGGTGTCGCGATGATGCCTGTCAGCCCTTCTTCCAAGGCTTTATCCAGCAGCTGTTTGGTTTCTTCCATCGTTTCTGCCCCGTCGTCAATGCCTGCCAGGATATGTGAGTGAGTGTCGATCATGCTTCTTCCTCCTTGCTATCGAGATTTTACTTTTCTTCATATCTAAGTATGCAAACACCAAAAACCATCTCATTTTTCTTCTCTTTTCCAAAAAGTTCCTCTAGCGCAGACGCGTCCACGGGCTAGGCGGAGCTATAAGACGAGTGTACTTCTCGGCTTATAGTGTGAGCCATGCCCAAAGCGGCCGAAGCGGCATATAAATGGATGACTGTTCAGTACATCTTATAGATAATTTCCCAAGAAAAAAGCAAAAAGGAAAACCTTTTTACTTTTCTGAGCCGTAGTATTGGTAGTAGTAGCTGTCTTTTGGCGGAACGAAGTTGTTCAATACTGCGCCGATGATCCGGCTATTGGAAGAAGCGATCGCTTCTTTCGCTTTCGCTGCCTGTTCTTTTTCTGTCTTTCCTGAGTTGACGACCAGAATCGTGCCTTCGCATTTATTGGCAAGAATTTGGCCGTCGGCTACAGATAGGACCGGAGGAGCGTCAAAGATGACCAAGTCATACATGCTTTTCAGCTGTTCCATCATATTGGTCATCTGCTGGGAACCCAGCAGTTCTGCCGGGTTTGGCGGAATCGGCCCGCATGTTAACAGGTCGAGCCGCTCCACTTCCGTGGGACGGGCAGCGTCTTCAATTTTCGCCTGGCGAGTCAAGACGTTAGATAAGCCGATGATGTTGTCCATATGGAAAGTATGGTGCGTTGTCGGTTTGCGCATATCGCCATCTATCAATAAGACTTTCTTTCCTTCTTGTGCAAAAACGACTGCCAAGTTCGCTGCTGCGGTGGACTTGCCTTCTTCAGGCGCTGCTGAAGTCACGACGATTGAACGGATGTCTGCGTCCGGTGACGAGAAGTTGATATTGGTCCGGAGCGTCCGGAACTGCTCCACGACAAACGACCGCGGATGGGTATGGGCCACCAGTTTCCTGGCGGTTTGCTGCAGTCTTTTTCTTTTTTCTTGTTTTCTATTCTTTAGTTTTGCGAACATGCTCATCCCGCCTTTCTTTCCGATGGAGTGCCTGAACTGTTTTGAAGCGGTGTTTCTTCTTTAATAGGAGAAATAACGCCTAATAGTGGCACACCGAGTACGTCTTCAATGTCCTGCTCGTTTTTCAGGCTCGTGTCCAAGTATTCAAGCAGGAAGGCAATTCCAACTCCAAGCATTAAACCGACTACAGCAGCGATTGCCATATTCAACATCGGGTTTGGCGCAACCGGTGACGGATTTTCCTTTAATACAGCCGGAGACAGAATTGATACGTTGTCGACTTTCATCAATTCCTGGATTTCTTCCTGGAACACGGCCGCTGTCGTATTGGCGATATCAACGGCAATGGCAGGATCCGGATCCTGCACGGAAATATTGACGACTTGGGAATTTTCCGCGTTGTTGACGGTAATTTTCTGGTTAAGAGCTTCTACAGAGAGACCTAAGTCAAGCTGCTGCGACACTTGGTCGAGGATAGCCGGGCTTTTAATGATGACGCTGTATGTATTGATCAGCTGAAGATCGGTTTGGATGTTTTGGTTCAGCAATTGGGAAGCGTCCGTTTTTTCCTGGTTTACGAGAATCTGTGTGTTTGTCTGGTAAATGGGTGTCAGGAAATTGTAGCTAATGACGCCTGCAATCAGAACTGCCAAGACCGTTAACGCGATGATTAAGGCCAACCTCTTTTTTAATGTGGCAAATAATTCTTGTAACGAGATGGTTTCTTCCATTTGATGAGTGGCTCCTTTGTCAGTAAAATGCTTTTTATAGTATAGCATGAAGTAATTAGGGAATAGAGGTTTTTATTGGAAAAAGTTTTTGGGTAATATTACATATATTTTTTGAAAATTCATTTGACTTTTGGGAATTCCTATGATGAAAGATAATGAGGGTGGTCTTATAGTTCGAACTTTGAATATATTTTACAAAATATTACTAAAAGACATTCTTTTTGCTCTATTTTTATGGTATTGTTTTAATGTATTGAAAAAAGAGGTTCAGCACTTATCTTTTGTAATAATTTTATTAAGCTTAAAAAGAAGTACTTCTCATGTTAAAGATATGATAATGTAAAAAGAAGGATTTTATTCAGGAGGAATGTAATGTGAAAAATTATTGGAAACAAATAACAATTGGATTAACTGTTGTTCTTTTGGCTGTCGCGGGTTACTTGGTTTACGCTTTCGAATTCAAGGAATACGAAAATGCAGATAAAAATGTGGATGAAGTGACCAAAGAAAAAATCGAAGTTGACTTGCCTGACGATAGCAAGATTGTCGTAGACGGGGAAGGCAATGTAACTGAAGAGAAAGACGAAGAAACGGATGAAGACAAAGAAGCTGACACTGAAGATGCAGCTGATTCCAATGCAGGTTCATCAAGTGAAGGCTCGTCAAGTTCTTCCAGCAGCAACGGTTCTGCTGCAGCTATAGCAACTGCTGCAAACACAAGCCAAACTGCTAGTGCTTCTGCTGGCGGGAATTCTTCCAACGGCACTAACGGCTCGAACGATCACAATGGTTCTGGCAAGAGTTCAAACGGAACTACTGGATCTAACAATGGCAATAACGGAAACAACGGTTCAAACGGGAATAACGGTTCGAATAATGGCAACAACAATGGTTCAACTAATGGATCAAATGGCAATAACGGATCTAACAATGGCACCAAACGTGTGACGGTTTCTCAGATCAAAGCGAAGTACGAGACTTCGTTGACCCGCCTCGAAGATACAGCAAATGCACGCATCGATGGCTTAGTCAATGTCGCTAAAAAAGAGTACCAAGCAGATGCTTCACCAAACTACGCTAGCTACTATAACAAGTATACGAATGCAGCAAAAGATCTTGAAAAAAATATGGATGCCGCATTCTACGCAGTGGTTGATGTGATGAAGCGCGATTTGAAAGCGAATGGCCTTGCTGAGTCTCATGTAAAGTCAGTCGTCAACGAGTATGAAAACACGAAAAAGCAACGCCGCAACGCGTTGGTGAAAAAAGCCGCTGGACTTAAATAAGAAGAGTTTTAAAGACGCTTCCTTGGTGGAAGCGTCTTTTTTTGTTTTAATTTATCTTTATTAGCCGAAGCCGTCGTAAGTGTCATAGACTTCTTCCACTTCCCTTTCCGTCATCGGCTCTGTTGCCCATCCTTTTAGCAGTTCGTTCATTGAATACATGGGAATCGAGAAACCGATGGCGTTGCCGTCGTTCAACAAGAGTGAATTGATGCCGATGACTTTACCTGTGACAGCGTCAATGAGCGGGCCGCCGCTGGAACCCGGTGCGATTTGGGCATCGATCTGGTACATGTCTTTGTACAGGAATTCATGATCGAAATCTCGGTCGGTGCCAGTCAAATAACCGATTGCAGCGGTATTTTCCAAGCCGGATGGACTGCCGAGCGCAATGACTTCGGTTCCGACGTCACTCGGATTTTGCTCGATTTGGAGCGGCTTTGCCCCAGCGAAAGCATCAACTTGGATCAACGCGATGTCATAAGTTTCCGAGATGCCGATGACTGTTCCCGGCTTCTCTACACCTTCTACTGTACGGACCATGACGTCGGTATAGCCGATGATCAAATGGGCGCTGGTGACGACTGCGCCGGAATCCGTAAACAAGAAACCGGAGCCGTATGCTGAACCGGTCTTGATGGTAAAGACTTTTTGCTGGGTTTCTTTGATAATGTCTTTTATAGCTTTGGTTCCGGGCTGGGCTGATTGTTGGGCATTTTCTGGTGGATCTGTGGTTTCTGTGACCACTTCTTTTATGGGCGGGTTGGTTTGCGGCTGGGTGGCAGTTGCGTTTTCGACTGCTGCTGAAGGCTGATCGGGTAATGGCTGATAGAATATCCGGGCTGAGCCGAATCCTGTGCCGAGCAACAGGATCGCTGCGATGAAGATATTTAAGCGCTGGCGTCTTTTGTATTTTCTAATTCGGGTGGTGCGGTCCAGTGGCCGGCCGCAGTTGAGGCAATTTTTCGCTGTCAGGTTGTTCATGCATCCGCAATTTGAACAAAACATAGCGGCTTCCCCCTACTCGATTAGTTATTGTTTATATACCCTTTCGAAAGAAAGCTAGTCGGTTGTGGCTAGCAATTTTTCGTCAATAAATAGAGAAGTTTTTTACTTAGGCTGATGGATTTAGTTGATTTTCATTGAATTCTTTTTATCCTGTTATTGGTATACTGTGGCAAAAGGAGTGATGCGATGTTTATGAAAGAACGTGAGGCGCCGGCTTTGCTGGAGGTGCTGCCCCGGTTGATGCATCGGCTAAAGATGGAACATGAAGATATTGTTTCCGACCACTATAAGGCGAGAGCCGGGTTTGGCGGAGAGCAGCGGGTTGATGAGTTGTTGCAGCGGATGCGCTGGTTGGAACCCCCTGTCATTATCGCTGATCTGCAGCTGAATGAGCGCTTTTGCCAGATTGATACGGTGGTGCTGACTCCGCATTTTGCTGTGGCGCTTGAAGTGAAGAATTATTCCGGGACGCTGTCGTTTGATGAACAAAGTTTTCATATGAAGCAAGAAACACGTGACGGCAAATTTTTCGGGTACAATTCTCCTGTGACGCAAGCGTGGAATGCGCGAGAAGAGTTGCAGATTTTATTCCATCGGCTTAGTATTCCGTTGCCTGTTTATACAGCTGTTGTGCTGCCGTACTCGACGACGCTGATTGAAAAGGCGCCGATAGAAGTACCTGTGATTTACGGTTATTCGCTGAACCGGTTCCTCTCCTCCCTCCCCCGGACCGGGCTGCCGATGCCTCCTCAAGAACTGGCGCGCGCCGGCCAGCTTGTCATTGACCACCATACCCTTTCCCCCCAGATGAATTACCAGGATGTGTACCGTTATCAGTTGAAGGATTTGAAAAAAGGCGTGCTGTGCGGCAGCTGCGGAGCGGTTTGTGCGCGGAAAAGTGAGCGCGTGCATATTTGTATGAAATGCCACTCAGATGTCTGGGACGGCTATTCCCGGGCATTGGATGATTGGTTCGAGTTTGTGTCGCCTGTGATTTCGAATGCCCAGTGCCGGGAGTTTCTCGGCTTGAAGGATAAGCATGCGGCTGGGTATGTGCTTCGGAAGATGGGTTTGGCATCACATGGCGATTCTGTCCGGCGGGTTTATATGAGATAGTTTTGTGGAGCCAGTCGTTGGTGCGGCCGGCTTTTTTGTGGAGTTATTATGGGGTGGGTAGTTGAGTTTCTACTATAATATAGGTGTTGTTTTGGTGAGTTGCGACCTTTTGCGGGTGAGTTGCGACGAATCGGGCGTGAGTTGCAACCAATTGCCTTTGAGTTACGACCTTTTGAAGGCGAGTTGCAACCTCCAGTGGAATGAGCAGGTATTTAATGAGGGATGCCCTTCTTTTTCGCTTTTCGCCGCGGCGAAAAGCATGTCATTGGGGCTTTGGGGTGTTTGTTATGGCTGGTTTGCTTGAGTTGCACCCTTTTCGGGGTGAGTTGCAACGAATCGGTTGCGAGTTACGACCAATGCGGCTTGAGTTGCAACCAATTGCTCGTAAGTTACAACCTCGCGCATGGGAAATCCCCTTTTTGGTCGCTGTCCCTTACTATTGCTTTTCCCATACAAAGAGAGTGCAGGGTTATTCCTGCACTCTCTTTCACTCCATTATCTACTTGATTGTTTTCTGGCCTTTATTGCCAGCGGCGTCTGTTACGCTGACTTTTACAGAGTCGGTTTGTGCGTTGAATCCTTTAACGGTGACGTTAAAATTGCCTTTTTGGTCCAGTTTGAACGGTACCGCTTTTTGGGCTTCGCCGTTCCGGGTGATAACGTACGACGCTTTCAATTTAGTATTCAAATCATAATTAGTCGGAGGAAAGTACTTTTCTAACTCGGCGTTATAGTCAATGTATTTGTCAATCACTTTCCCAGTCAGCTTTCCTTCCTTGATGGAACCGCTAATTTTCGGTGGCGTTGTTTTTACAAAGACCGGAGAAATCATTTCTTGAATATACTCCGGATTTTTGGATGCCGGGGTACCTGTGAAAGTGAAATGGTACAAGCCGTCTGGTAACATCGTTTCAGGGCCTCCGTTCCATGGCCGATAATTCCCTTTGAATAGAATCTTATTTTTTCCAGCTTTCAAGGTAGTTCCTAAAAGGATGTAGCCAACAAGAGGATCTTCAAATACATTGGGATCGGTTTGCAGCAAAGTGTAAACTTCCATTGAATGCTGAGCTAGGTCTCCCGTCAGCGTAAAGCTGATTACTCCCTGATCATGGATGCCATCTCCATTAAATGACAGGTCTCTTTCAGAGATTTGCAGAGACTGAAGTTCGACTAAGAGGTTCCCGCTCAAATCAGCTGCAAACGGCAAAGCGATCGTCGTGGTGCCGTTTGAAATGCGGATATAGCCAATGATTTCATCATCCACTGCCGCATTGGCGTTCTTTGAAGCAATCAATGTGACGTTCAGCAGCTGTTCACCAGCCAATGTAAATGTCGGTTTATCGACAGTCAGTTTGGCATTGCCCGCTGTTTTCTTCACATCAACCGTCACTTTGTAATTGCCGCCTTTGCCGGTAATATCTTTCACCAGGATTTTCTTGGAGACGGAAATATCCTTTTGCTTGATAGGCTGCGCCCCGAATGTGACCGAGCCTTTGATGTTGTCTACTAGAGTCCCGCTCTGGTTTTGCACCGCTTTGTCCTGCACGTAAGCGAGGGCAGCTGGATGGACGGCATTGTATGCTTGGACGCGGCCGGAGCCTTGTGCAAACACATCGTATTTTGCTGTATCCAGTAATTTCGCCGTATTGGACAAAGCGACTTTGATATCGGACGCTGTCCAGTCCGGATGCGCTTGCTTCATGAGGGCAATGATCCCGGTCACATGCGGTGCCGACATAGACGTCCCTGAATTGCGGACATAGGCGTCACTGTAATCGGCGTTCGGGAAATCCGATTTATACATCGGGAGCGCGGACAGTATGTTCATGCCCGGTGCGATGATATCCGGCTTAATGTCAAAGTTCGGCGTAGAGGGTCCGCTCGAGCTGGTCTGGGAAATGACGTCACCCGCTGTTGCTTTCTTGGTGAAATTTGCAAAAGACACGGTGCCAGCCGCTTTTGCCACTGCCAGGCGCAACGCTTCTCCGTCCGTCTGAGACAAGTCAAATGCCGGGATAAAGTCCGGCGAGTCGCCGAAGAATACGCCATTCGGCCCCGGTGATTCCTGCGTGTTGCGGATGTTATGGATCAGGATGGCCACAGCCCCTTTTTCTTTGGCAATCCGGATTTTATCAACATATTCGTTTTTGCCCCGGGCAACAAGCACCACTTTTCCTTTTACATCCAGCCCTTCATAATCAACGGCTTTTCCTGCTTCCGGAATAGCGACCACCGGGAACGATCCCGCCAGCTGCTTTGCCGGATCTTCATTGATCGCAGTAGCCATCAGGTTATGGACTTTGGCTAATTTAAAGCTGCCGGCTGTTGCATTGACAGTGCCTTTATGCCGCTCTTCCGGCAAAGTTGAGTTGCCGACTGCAATTCCAAGGCGCGAAGTGGCCGGCGTGCCAATCGATCCCCGATATAAGCCGTTATTTCCCGCTGCAGATACGGCCAGCGTTCCGCTGAGTACGGCATTGTTCAGTGCAAAAGCCATCGCTTCCGCTTCTGAGGTCTGATAAGCGTTAAGCGATAAATTGATGACATCCATATCCTGGATGACCGCTTCTTCGATTCCCGCAATCACTTGGGAAATCTCTCCGGAACCGTAGGCTCCAAGCACGCGGTACATATACAGTTCAACTTTCGGTGCAATTCCTTTAAAACCGAAATCATTGGAACCCGTTGCAGCGATGATTCCCGCTACATGCGTTCCGTGAGACGTGGCAAATTTATTGCCATACGGATCTATTGCGGGCTGATTTGCCGGACGCTCCGATGGTTTGGTTTCAGACGGGTCATCTTTGGCCCGCGGCTTCGTATACTGGCTAGAACTTGGCACAAAGTTTTTTCCGCCTTTAAAGACCGTTTTGAATTCCGGATGGTCCCGGTCAATCCCTGTATCCAGAACCGCTACTTTGACGCCTTCCCCTTCATATCCTTCCGTCCACAGTTTATCGGCTCCAAGAAATGAAGCACCTGAATTGAGAGAAGCTTGAACCTCTTCTTTCGGGACAACCGGAATTAATTGGACGCGGGTGTCTGGTTCAATTAGGAGGACGCCTTTGATCGCCAGTAATTTTTTAAGATCCCCAGCTTTCACTTTTGCTGAAAAGCCGTTCAGGACGGTGTTATACGAATAACCTTCCTTCACCGAGAGCTGCTGTGACTGGATCTGCGTTTTTACAGCTGTTTGCTGGGCAACGACGGCCGCTTTCACTGCGCCGACTTGTGCCTGGGAAATAGCTTTTCCTTCTGATGCCTGGATTCCCTGCTCGAGCGCAACTGGCCGTTGGGAAAGGTGGACGATGACATTGACTTCTTTTTCAGGTGCTATGCCCTGCAAGTCTTGATGGAGCATCGGCCCTCTTTCCAGCAACCTTGTCTGTTCGGCGATGGCTGCCCGGATATGTGCCTGGCCTTCTGATTGTGCGGCTGATTTAAATGGGCTGTTGGCTGCTGTTGGTGTTGCGGCCGGGTACGGGAACAGCAGGGTAAGAATCATAATGAGTGCCACTATGCTGCTGAAGACTTTCCAAAATGTGTGTTTTTCCAAAATCAACTTCCTCCTTCGAATTGTTATGTATTATCTGAAATCTTAAACAATTCAATTCTATCATGTTTTTTTATTAGTTTGATGGTTTTTTAATAAATAATTACCAATTTTATTTTTGGAGTTTCCAAAGATGGATTTTGGTGAGGGATTATTGGTTGATTTCATAAGTATGATTTTTTAACACTCCGCTTCGGACGCTTTGGGCAGAGCTCCCGCCATAAGCCGAGAAATGCACTCGTCTTATAGCTTCGCTTCGCCCTTGGACGCGCCTTCGCTGGATAGTTTTTTGTAAAAGAGATACTTGTTTTTATGGCTTTATGATGGTTTACTACCTTGATATGGGACAAAGCAACAGAACTTTCTTCCAGTATATCCACTGTTAACACATAATTATGACAGACAAATTTCTGTAAATTCTATTTTCTCTATTGATTAAATTTATATTTAATGTAAAATTTTAGTTAAAAACAAAAACAGGAGTGGAGAAATGGGCGCGTGGGGTACGGGGATATTTGATGATGATACGACTTGTGATGTGAAAGATGGCTTTATTGATTATATAGAAGAAGGTTTGTCTTCTAAAAAAGCGGCGACGATCATTTTGGATGAGTATTTGGAGGAGTTCCATCCCGAGGAAGATTTTGAAGTGATGTCGCTGGTGCATATCGGGCTGGCGGCTGTGCAGCTGGAAAACAATTGCCTGGTGGAGGATGTGCGCCATTTGGCGATCCAGTCCATCGACCGCGGGGCGGATCTGGAGCTTTGGGAAGAAGCCGATGAAGCGGATTATCTGGCGCGGAAAAAAGAGTTGGAAGAGTTGAAGCAGAAATTGCTTGAAGTTGGATGATATATAAAGGAGTGCCATCAGCCTGGGCTGATGGCACTCCTTTTTTTGGCTTAAGGTGCTTGTTTAATGATGGTGAAAGTGATTTGTGACCGGTTCCCTGTTAAGTCTTCGGCGACTAGCGTGAAATTATTGGGTCCTGTTGCCGGCACTTCGATTGTTTCTGTGATGTTTTCATTGAATTCGACCCGATCGTTCCGGCTTATTGGATGGGCGTAGATTTCACTGTCGAATAAATAGACGCGGATCTGGTCGAAGTTGTCTTTGACATTGAACGTGATTTCCGTTTCGTCTTCATCCGCCGCAATCGTTTCCGGCACATCGATCAATTCAATAGCAGGAACGGTGGTGTCGACGAAGATCCGCCGGCGGATTTCCATATCGTTGCCGAATTCATCGACCGCTTTTATGGTGACGTGCTGGGTGCCATCTTCAAATGTCAATGTGTGTTTGAACGCCGTGCCGTTGAATTCTCTTGGCACTTGGCCATTGATGGTGAGCGACGTCACTTTCGACGCATCTTCCACCCGCCCGGTCACTTCGACGGTTTTGGTTTTATGCGTCGACAGCACGGCTGGTGCATCGATGTAAATGACTGGTTCGTTCGTTTCTGCTGCCGGCGCCACTGTTGTGCTTGTTGGCAGCGCCACTTCGGTTTTATTGCCAGCGGTGTCGTAGAACACGGCTTTCAGTTTGTCGGCCGGCTTGAGTTCAGCAGCTACGGTGTAGGTGGCCACGCTTGGCGCCAGCGATTCGTCTGCAGGAGTTGCAGTGTTTTCCGTCAATTCGGTGTTATTTAAGAACACTTCCCAGCGGTCTGCTCCCCCGCCTCCCGGATTATCCGTGAAGCCGGCCACTTGGATAGTTTTGGTTTGTGCATTGAATGTCACCGTTGCCACTGGTTTTGCGGTATCGACGATGATCGGGAAATCGATTGATTGCCATTCAGCGTCCGGATAATCGATGACCGCCCGCAATTGAATGCGGTATTTGCCGTCCGCCGCTTTTTTGCCAAGGATGTTGCCGTCCCAGGCATACAGCGGATTCAATACGTACGGCACGTCGGGTGCGGTCGCTGAGAAGTTCTTGCGCAATTCCTCATCGGAGCGGATCGTCCGCAGCTTTTCGCCTGCTTCGTTCAGGATATTCACTTCAACCTGCTTGGCGTTCCGCAGCAATGAGAAGACCGGAATCACAGCATCCAGCACACCGTCCCCGTTCGGTGAAAAGGCGAAGCGTCCGGGTTCGTAGCCGGTCGAATGGCTGTTGCCGTTGATAATTTTACCGGTCGGGTCAGCAAGCAGCGTCCGGCCGTAGAACGTATTCGGATCCCAGGCGAAGCGGTCAAAGATGCGGGCGTCGTCCCAATCGCCGCTAAAGCCGAAATACGGAACGGCAAGCGCGGTATTGCCCGTTACTTCTTCATCGCCATCGGTCAAGGTGATAAAGCCGTCCACGAAGAAGCCGTTGGTGAAATTGCTTTGGAGCTGTTCGCTTGCTCCTGAAACATCTACGGTCACCGGAATATCAATGGTTCCGTTAGCAGGAACGGTGATGGTGGCCGGTGCATCGATTTCTGTGTCTCCCGTGATATTGAGTGAGCCGAGTTCGTTCGGCGACGTGACGACTTTGCCGTTGGCATTGGTCACAGCGTCGACTTGGACATTGACGGTGACGTTAAACTTGGCCGCTTGGTCCGATGTGTTTTCAGCGGTCAGCGTCATGCCGATTTGATTTTCGGCGATTTCCTTCAAGGCCACGTATCCA
Organism: Planococcus shenhongbingii; assembly: GCF_030413635.1. Lineage (NCBI taxonomy): Bacteria > Bacillati > Bacillota > Bacilli > Caryophanales > Caryophanaceae > Planococcus > Planococcus shenhongbingii. The sequence goes on from NZ_CP129235.1 coordinate 3,130,370, forward strand.
TTTCCTGTTTCTTTATCAGTCACAATTACGCGGGTTGAAAGTGCATCATGGAGCTGCATGAGTCCCGCTCCTTGGCGTCTTGGCGAGACGAACTGGCCTTGTGAGAACACCACCGGATTGGCGGTATTCATCATCAGCGTTTTCGCCAACTGCACACGGTCGCGGCCGGTGAGTTCCTGCTCTTCAATGCGCTGGAACAACAGCGCCGCTCCACCGGCCACATGCGGAGAGGCCATTGATGTGCCGCTCATCAAGCCGTATTCGTTGTTGTTGAGAGTCGAGAAAATATTGCCGCCGGGCGCTGTGACTTCTGGTTTGAAATCGAGGTTCGGCGTCGGTCCCCAGGAAGTGAAGGCGCTCATTTTGCCGGCCGTTTCACTCGGCACTTCAAAATACTGGCCGTCGAATGTGACGGTCACTTGCTGTTTCGCATCCAGCCCTGCTTTCATAGCCAGACCGACGGATTGCAGCGTCGACATATACGGAATCGTGATGGCCGGGTCGGTCTGCATGGCGACCGTGCCTGCAGTGTTGTTGTAGATAATGACGGCGACGGCGCCTGCTTTCTGGGCGTTCAAGCCTTTTTCAACGAACGTGATGCCGCCTCGGGCAATAAGCGCCACTTTGCCTTTGAAATCTTTCCCTGTAAAATCAGCAGGCGTTCCAAGCCCGGCATCCATTACCGGATAGGTGTCCTGCGGCAGCCCGGCCGGATCGGCGTTATTTCCCAGGAAATAAATGCCGCGCTGCGTTTCTTGTGCTGCTACCTTATAAGCAAAGCTTTTGGCGGTGATGACGTCGTTTTCAAAAGACGCCACCCCAAAAGAATCGGGTGACACACTCGGTGAGCCCGTCAATCCGTAATCCTGGTTTTCCGCCAGCGGGTTGAAGTGGCCGGAGCCGAATAAATTTTCGTTCCCTGCCGAAATGGCAACGAGGATGCCGTTGTTGGTCGCGCGCTCTACGGCTTGCTGTTCCGGATCTGTCGAATCGACGAATCCGGCAGTGGCCCCGATTGATAAATTGAGGACGTCTGCGCCCAGTTTAATGGCGTCGTCCATCGCTTTGATGTAAATGTCGCTGTACGTTGATTCGTACAGCGGGTCGTTGCTGAACACTTTCAAGGCCAATAGCTGCGTTTCGGGTGCGACGCCGCGGATGCCGCCGTCTTCTTCGTTGCCGTTTGCGCCAACGGTTCCGGCGACGTGCATGCCGTGCATCGAGGCGTTCGGCCGGATATCACGGACTTCGTTATTGGCGTCCATGTAATTGAAGCCGAACGGCACTTTCGCGGAGAAGTACTGGCCGTTCGGGACCGAGCCGTCCGCACGCAAGGCATCGACTTCCGCTTTGGTGATTTCACCGGTTGAGTTGTCGGTCAACACCATGTCTTTATGGGTCGGGTCAATGCCGGTGTCGATGATGCCGACGACCGTCCCTTCCCCTTTAAAGCCGTAGTCGTTCCAGACGCGCTGTGCCTGGACCAGTTCTTTTGAATGTTTCATCTCCGGCGTGACGTCCGGCTGCTGGTATTCAGTCGCTTCGTAGACCGCTTTGACGCCGGCTTGATCACCGATTTTCGCTACTTGGCCTGCTGGGACAGTGGCGGAAAAGCCGTTGAATACTGTCGTAAAACTTTGCAGGTACTTGATATTCGGTGCAACATCGCTGACGGAGGCTTTTACCGACTTTTGCTGAGCTGCAACAGCGGCTTCCAAAGTTTCTTTTGTGGCATTCGGCAATTCACTGTAGAGGATGCCCCTATCCGTGGCTCGTTCAATGGCCGGCTCTTTTTCAAGTTCAACGATGATGCGCACTTCTTTTTTCGGCTGCTGCGGCTTCAATAATTGCTGCGGGACGGTGGCTGCTTTTTCGGAACCCGGGACGCTGGCGCTTTTGCTGCTGGCGGATTGTGCGGTACCGAATGCCAGCGAGCTGAATACCAAGGCGGCGATTAAGAAAATCATGAATAAGGCCTTCCGGTTCTTCAAGGTTTTTCCTCCTCTAGAATAATAGTAAATTTTATTGAACATTCATAATTTATTGATAACTATAATTTACCATAGTTTTTCATTTTTGAGGGTATAAAACCGTGTCGATTTGGTTTTATTTTTTGGAAGCATTAAAAAACCGTCCGCCGAAGAGGCGAACGGTTTTAAGGGACGATGTGTTTGACGCCCGGTATTTTTTGGAACAGCAAAATGATGGCGAACGACAGGAAGAAAATCAAGATCCACACGAGCGGGATGCCGATGATCGGTGTTCCGGTCATTTCATTGATTCCAAAGATTTTGTGAAGATAGGTCTGGATGAGCGGATGGATGACATAGATGCCAAGCGTCGCGGTGCTCATCCGGGTAATCCAGCGGTTCGGTTTGATTTTTGCGGCGAGATGCTGGAATCCGACGTAGATGAACAGCGTGATGGCAAGTGCATTCGGCCGGTAATGTTCATAGAAGAAATCGTCGAATTCGCCCCGGCGTTCTGTCAGAAGAGATGTGCCGAAAAAGGTGATGAAATAGCCGATGATGGCCAAAAATCCGAGCAGCGGCAAGCTCTTTTTCGACAACGGATACAAGTACAGGTAAGCCCCCAGCATGAAATAGCCGATATACGGCTCGAACATGCCTGCCGGGATGGCCAGTTCAAACCCGAAGAATTTCGGGGCGAACGGCAAGACGCCGGAATACACGAACCAGAAAATCAGGAAATAAAGGAAGGCTTTTTGCGACAAATGATGGACCAGGATTCGCAAGAAAGGCGCCATCACATACAAGCCGATGATGACGTAGAGAAACCAAAGATGGTAATACACGTCATCGCTGAGGAACAGCTTAATCATTTCCCAAATCGTATAGGATTCGCCTTTCTCGAAAATATTGTAAGCCGTATACACCCCGCTCCAGAAAACCAGCGGGATGAGCGCTTTCGCCAGCCGCTTTTTCAAAAACTCCCCTACCGGTTCGTCCGGCCTCCGGGTCAGCAGCAATGCTCCGCTCAACATGAAAAAAACCGGCACGCACCAGCGCAGAGCCGAATCAATGGCATTGGCATATTGCCATTCCCATTCTGTATAGGAGCCGGAATTGATGATCTTCGACACCACATGGATGCCGACCACCACAAAGATGGAGATTACACGCAGCCAGTCCATGTAGTGAATTCGTTGTGCCATCTGTGTATCTCCTTCCGATAAAAATATATGTATAGGTTGAAGGCTTGCTATCCGCATTATCCCTTTCCCCTCAGGAAGGTGTGGTTAAACCGGTTAATGGGGAGAGTGGCGGATGGGTTGTGCCACTTTGGGTAGAGCCATGATCTTTATTATAGAAGAAATTCATCTTTTTCGCATTTCGCCTAGGCGAAATGCATCTTTTGGGATACTGGAATTTTCGGGTTGCGACCTTTGGTACGTGAGTTACGACGAATTGGGCTCGAGTTACAACCTTTTCGATGTGAGTTACGACCAATCCCCTTTGAATTGCAACCTCACCATTTAAAAGGAAAGTTTCGGCATCAAATCTAAAGGCATTCGCAGAGAAAAACTGCGAATGCCTTTTTTATGTTATTCCAGCAGCTGCTCGCATAGTTTGTCGAGTTTGAGCTGGTTGTCTCTGTTGCGGATGATGCCGATGCCCAGCGCTTCGAGTTTTTCCATATTAAAAGGGTCGGAGTTGTCAATCGGTTCGGTGTCTTTGCCGAGTTCGGTCTGGAAACGGTAATAACGGTCTTCCCCTTTTCGCGGTGTCACAATTTGCTTCAATTGATAGTCGACGGAATCGGAGCTGCCATCCATGATGATGTTCAGCATGCGCCGCGACCAGCCGATATGGCCCCAGTGGACCGCTTCTTCGTACGGAATGGGTGCGTTGGCTTCGCCGGTGCCGAGCGATACGACCAGAAAATCAGTTTCTTCTTGAAAAATCGCCTTTGCTTCGGCATAGGCGCACATTGCCGGGTTGTTGGCATAGACACCGCCGTCGATAAACGCCAATTCCGGAAGTGTCTCGATTCTTTCAGGCGTAAAGTAAGTCGGTGCCGCGGACGTCGCTCTGGCGACATCTCTCATCAATACATCCATTTGTGTCGGCTGTTCTGATTTTACTTTGGCACTTTTGAAAAAGGCGGGACTGCGCAGCTGAATTTCGTAACTGGGAATCAGGACGTCAGTCAGCGACTCGGAAATCATGGCGTCTTTGAAATATTTTTCCAAGACAAATTCCATACCGTCGTCCGGATATCTTCTATATACATAGCGTCCGCCAGGTATGCGGAACAAAATCGATTTATCGAAAATGATATGGGCATCGTTTTTGAACAGTTTCGCAAGCGTTTTCGCTGTATACCTCGGGATGCAGCTAATCGCATCTCCTTCTTCCGGCACCACGAGCCCAAGCGCCAGAATTCCGCCGGCGGATGTTCCGGCGATTAAATCGAAAAGTTCGCAGATCGGCTTTCTTGTCCGTCTCTCTATCTCCGCTAACACAATGGCTGGAATAATGCCCCGAACACCGCCTCCGTCTATGGACAGTATCTTGATCATGCCATTTCCCTCCCACTTTATTTAAATGGAATATTCTGAATAATTTAAGGGTAGTTTATCAAGCCCCATTTGTCAAAAAGAGGCGCTTCTGAAAGCTAATAAATGCTCGCTGGCTGTAAGAATTACATTAGAAATATTCCATCGTTATATTAGTGTAGGAAATATACCGATTTAATCATAATTTTATTTCTTTTAATAATTATATGATAATTCGTTATTTTTAATTAATGCCATAATTTGGTTGTAATAATTTCTGAATATTTAGGTATATGTATAGGTATTTTAAACATATTCCCAACTTTTTTAATGTTGATTTCCATTTTTTATGATAATCTTACAGTTTATTTAATACCCATAAACAGGTAGTAAATGTCTTTTTAAGTCATAAAATAGTCTGAAACCTAATATAAAACCCGTTTTTCATTAGTTTTAAACCTTTTTCTTAAATTCGTGGAAACCCTGAAACCCTTGATACTACTGGTTTTATTAACCATAAATATTTTTGTTATACAACTGTAATATAACTGCAATCGAATTGACGTTGTTATTCAACCTTCGACTCTTTATAGTAAGTAACAGATTAAAGAAACAAACAAAATCCTATTCAAGGATAACAAAGAATGTTAGGAGAAAAATAATGAAAAAATTAGTCTTCACTCTTTTCGCAGCTAGTTCATTGATATTTACTAACTCAGCTGTTGATGTCGAGGCAGCATTTAATTCCAACACTATTACTCCAGCCATTGAGTCTTCACATACAGCACAAGTTAACACCGAGGAAGTTGAACAAGTTGCAGCAGCTAAAGCAACTGTTAAAACTGGCAAATACAAAACAAAATACAACTCCAACATCCGTTTGGATGCAGGCACTAAATATAAAGTGGTAACTATGGCTAAAAAAGGCACAACAGTTACTGCAACTCACCAAAAGAAAGTCGGCTCTAAAACTTGGTACAAAGTGAAAGTCAACGGCAAAGCCGGATGGGTTCTTAGCACATTATTGACTCCAACTTCTACTAAAGTAGTAAAAGCTTCAAACTCAGCTTCATCTTCTGAAGTTGTATCAATCGCCTTGTCTCTTAAAGGAATTCCATATAAATTTGGCGGAACGACTACAAGCGGTTTTGACTGCAGCGGTTTCATCCAATACGTATTCAAAAAAGCCGGCAAATCAGTTTCACGCACAACTGGCACTCAGTTCGCGGAATCTACAACTGTCAGCAATCCAGTACCTGGAGACTTGATCTTCTTCGCTAACACTTACAAAGCTGGAATCTCACACGTTGGGATCTACATCGGAAATGGCCAATTCGTCCATGCCGGCGGATCAAAAGCTGAAGTGAAAAGCGTAAACGACCCTTACTGGGGCAAGAAATTCCACAGCTACAAACGCCTTTAATCAATGAATGAAGCACTTCAGCCCGCGGGCTGAAGTGCTTTTTTGTTGGTTTTGAAAACTTGGCTATGCCAGATTTTATCGAACGCAGGTAAATTTTTCTGAACGCAGATAAAGATTTCTGAGCGTAAATAATTTCAGCTGAACGCAGATAAAAGACTGTTTGCCAAAAGAACAAGCGCTTTTCGCTACGAAAAGCATCAAATCCGCACTTAAAGTCTTTTTTCTTCATTTAAGAGAATAGAAAAAAGCCATTTTCGCGGACGAAAATGGCTTGAAACTTTATTTAGTGACCATGCTCTTGATCTGGTAATCGCCGTATTCATCGATCACCACGGTGAAGACGGTTGTTTCGGTTTCGCTGAATGTCTCGTTGGTCGCTTTGTCATGGTACATGTATTCAGCGGTCGCTTCAATCGTCGATTCTTCTTCACCAATTTCAACATTCATTATCTGAACCTCGTTGATATTGTACACTTTATTAGCATCTGTTCGTTCTATTACGCGCTTTACGCCCTCTGTTTCCCCTTCACTACCCGGCAGCAAATACGCATGATAATACGTCAACTCAGGTTCGTTCAGTGAATAGACAATCAGTTCGTAATAAGATTGGATAAAACTGCCGAGCAATTCCTCATCGAAGTATGCATCTTTCACATCCGGCAATACGACGTCTTCTTCTTCATATTCAATCGGATTGGAAACCCATTCATTCAATTGGCCGACCACGGTATGGATCGGAATCGCGTAACCAATCCCTGGACTGTCTTCAAGGATGATTGAGTTGATGCCAAGAATTTGTTCGTTTTCAGTATCAATCAGCGGCCCGCCGCTGGAACCTTTTTTCAGGATGGCGGTACTTTCAATCATATTCACATATTCGAATGTATCCGAAAAGCTGGCGCCTGTTGCTGTCACTTCGCCTTCGGTCGCGGTATTGGCCTGATCTTCCGGAGATCCGATTGCTACGACGTTCGTACCGACTTGCGGATCAGCACTAGCCATCGGCATCGGCTGTTTGCCAGCAAGTTCTTTCACACGCACAAGCGCAATGTCTTCCGTTTCCGAGATGCCGATTACATGACCGTTAAATTCTTGCCCATCACTGTTTTTAAGTGTCACATACGACGCGCCTTTAACGACGTGGGCATTGGTCAAGATGTCACCCTGCTCATTGAATAGGAAGCCCGAGCCCTGCTCCAGGTCGGTATAAAGCGTATAGACGTGCGTCTTCGCATTCGCAATCATCAATGAGAGATCTTTTTCCGGCGCCTCAACTGGCTCTTCCGGTGTAATAACCACAACTTCGTTTTCAGTTACCGGTTTTTCAGCCGGTTCTTCTACAACCTCTTCTTCCGGTGTTTCTTCCCTTGTATCTTCCACTGTACCTTCGGCTGGAGCCGTCTCTTCAGGCACTTCTTTAGGCTCTACTTGAAAACCAGAATAGCTCTTTCCTGCGAACGCTTCCTGTTTCACACTTGCTGTTGCCGGTGGAGCAGTTTCCGGCGGCGGTGCAATCAGGAGGTAACTGCCAATGCCGACTGCAGCAATCAGAATCAGCGATAATAAGAAAATTAGAATTCGTTTTTTGTTTTGTCCAACGGTGTTACGGTTAGCTCTGCGACTATTCATGTGTTCAACTCGCTTCTTTAAATTAATGGTAATTATATAGACGCAAAAGGAGCTAAATGGTTACAGCTCTATTTAGCGTGTCGGGCACCTTTGCTATTCAATCTTTTTCCATTATAGCAAGTTGAACCAAAAAGGTCTGCTAAAGTGGGTGCGATGGGATAGAAAAAGAGCTTCCGCAGTTTGCGGAAGCTCTTTTTCTTACTATATAAGTGGAACTAATAAACTTTATATGCCATATTCGTAAAACAGCTACGCTGCCTCGCGGGAGTCTCCGCTGTTTTACTTCATATCTAGAGAAGGATAAATTTGAATGATCATCACTATTACTTAGAAATATCCAGCGCCGGTGCGTCCAGGGGCTAGGCGGAGCTTTGAGACGAGTGTACTTCTCGGCTCAAAGCGGGAGTCAAAGTGGTGCCCAAAAGCTTGGGCACCACTTTTGCGACGAGCTTGCGCAGGAGCAATCGTCTTTGCCTTACCCAAAGCAGCCGGCGCGGCTTATCAAAGTGAAGACATCTACTTGTTCTTCTTCATCTGTCCATTATTGGATACAACCGTGTAGTTGCCGAGTCCGGTGATGTTCAATGTGAACGTTTTGCCGGTTTTCTCGCCTTGGATGATTTTCCATTTGCCCTTGGCGTCTTCACGGGCGCCGAACAGGATTTTGACGTCGGTGTTCAAGTCAAATTCCAGTTCAGCAGCTGCGTTGAATTGGATACTCAAATTTTCGCCGTTTTCCTTCACTAGATTTAAGCTCACTTGATCGGCTGTTGTCGGGCGTTTGTCGACTTCGCTTTCGTCGTCATACGCCACTTCCAATGTGAAAGCTCCGTCTGCGGCTGCAACGATTTGCTGCAGGTTCGCTGCGGACAATGTCAGGTCTGCTGAAGGCATGTCGATGACAAGCGTTTTGTCGCTTGCCAGCAATTGTTCTGCTGTTTCTTCATTAAAGAGGATATTCAATTGGCCTTGTTCATCTGCCGGGCCTGCGACAACAATTGCTGACTCTCCTGAGTAATCAGGGTCCGCTTGCTGTTCACCCGGAACGGCCGGATCTGCCAAGTCGATTTGCAGAAGCACCGGATCATGGTCAGATGCGCGTCCGTGCTGTTCCATGAACATTGCGTTGATGTGGATCATATCGACTTCTGTTTTATCGTCTAAGTTATTCGTCACGAGCATATGGTCAAGCACTTGAGAGTTTCCTTGGTAATAATAAGAGAAACGGTCATCCAGTGGTACATCTTCGACTTTGTTCGCCAGGATGTCGCCTTTCAATGCGTCAAGTGCCGGCGTGAATTCGAAGTCGTTCATATCTCCAGCCACAACTACGTTCAAGTCGGGATTTTGCTCTAAGCCTTCTTCAATAAAGCCGTTGATCGCTGATGCAAGTTCGATGCGCTCTGCTTCAGAGCCAAGGAATGGCGGCTGGTTCTGGCCGAACAGCGGCTGGTCGCCGCCTTTTGAATTCAAGTGGGCCGCAATGACGACCACGTCTTCGCCTTGGAATTCAAATTGTGCAGCCAATGGCTTGCGGGTATTCGGCATCGGAATTGGCTGGACGCGTCCAGGATTCAACGCCAGTTCGCCGTTTACCCATGAATTGTCGTCGTTGTAATCGCCTTTTGGTGCATCGGAGAGCGTCACGCGTTCCGGGTTATACAGGAATCCGACACGGATATTTCCGCCCGGCTCCCCGCCGTCCTGGTTGTTTTCCGGCGCAATGTCGGTCCATTTATAGCTTGGGCCGCCCGCCGCTTCGATGGCTTCGATCAAGCGCTTATAGCTGGCATCTGCATTCGGGTCGCCTGAATTGATCGGCCCGTTGGAATCCTGCACTTCCACCAATGCGACAACATCCGGTGATTTCAAGTTCTCCACAAACGATTCGCCGAGGCGCGCCGCTTTTTCGTTACTTGTATGGTTCGGGTCAGCTGAGAAGTTTTCCATATTATACGTAGCAACCGTCAATTTGTCTTCGTCTTTTTGGATCCATGTGGTTTCGGGAGCTGTATCGCCTTCAATCAGTTCCGGCAAGCTTGCTCGCTCTGTCCACAATTTATAGTTTCCGAAGCCGAAGCCAAGGACGCCGACGACGTCTCCGTTAAAGCGGTCTCCGCCTTTCGCGACGAAACTTTCATCGTTAAAATCGACGGTGATGCGTTCCGGGTTATAATCGTTTTCGGAAATCAGGATTCCGCCTTGCTTGTGGAAATCCGTGTTCAGCGAGTTTTCTGCTACGACTACCACTTCACCGTAGCCTTGTGGCCCGACGATTTTGGCGTTCGGCACGGCCAAGCGCATCAACTCGAGCGACTCCCAGAAATCAATGCCGTCCTGTTGTGGATCGAATTTTGCGAACTGGTCATTGTCGATGATCTCTGACGGCGGCTGAACGTCTTCGCCGATGACAATCGGTTCAGGAAGTGAAGCTGTTCCTGTTTTGACAGTTTCCACAGCGCGGATGCGCGTAATCGGAAGGTCGTTTTGTCTGATGTCCGAATAGCCTTCCTGGAAATGCTCTTCTACTGTCCCGCTGACTGTCACCACATCGCCGACTTTCAAGCCGTTCGATGCTTTATTGACAATCAAGGCTTCCGACGTAGTGAAGTCGTTGTCCGGATTGGTATCTTGGATGACGAAGTTCGCCGAGTTGTAGATATGCGTCACAACTCCAACGATTTCGCTGACGGCCACGCCTTCATAATCCGAGTAATGGCTTTCGCCTTGGATATCACGGATTTTCAGGTCTGCTGTTTTCAGCACCGTATAATCGAATGAAAAGACTTCTGAGGTCCCGTCTCCAACAGCAATCGCTTTGATCACCGTGTCTTCGGTCAATTCAATCGGTGCTGTGTATTTTGCGCTTGCGGCAGTTGGCACTGAGCCGTCAAGCGTGTAATGGATGCTTGCGTTGTCCCAGCCGGACTGCAGGGTAATTTTCGTTCCTGCAGAAACGACGCCCGGGAATACGTCTGTATAAACGGCCGGTTTATTGACCAAGTCAAAGCTGCCGGTGCCGAGTGTTTTCACTTGGTACGTGTTATTGAATTTCGAAGCGATTCCCGATACGTGAATGAGGTCGCCTTCTTTGTATTGCTGCGTGAAGCGGGCAAAATCAAGGCCGTTGCGGTTATCGTTGCGGATGATGACCGATTCGCCGTTTTCCGCAGCCGCTGAAAATTCAAATGTGCCAAAATCGTTTACTGATTTTAAGCCTGTGATCGTGACGTTGCGCAGTTCGATGCGCTCGCCTTGCGTTTCTTCATTGACTCCTGCTGGCGTAAGGGTTTGCGCTGCAGGCAATGGGTTGTTAGATGAAATTACTTCTATTGTATCTGGCTGCAATTGCAGTTCGTTTGAAAATAAGGAAGTGCGTCCTGTCAAGCGTACGTTATCTCCAGGAGCAACGTTCGCGTTCGAAGTAAAGACATAAAGGCCTGCTGTTTCGTCCTGGATGTAAAACGCTTTTCCGCCCCAGAAACCGGTTCCTGTTGTTACTGTGCCTTCAACTTCGATCAACTCGCCATTAGAGGTGCGGGCTTCAGCGATTGAATCGACCGGCGCTGCTTCCGGCGGCGCTTCGCCTTCAGAAAGGATCGTGTAAGCTGATGCTGAACGGAGGCCAGGAACAGAGAAATAAGCACTGAGCGTTCCGGTGATAGTCACTTCCGCTTTGAAATTTTGCGGGTTGTCTGCCAGATTCAATCCTCCACGGACAGAACCGGTCGGCAATTGGACAGGCAGTATTTTAGCGGGATCTGTTTCGTCCGGCGAATCCGCCAATCCCACATTGGTAGCTGCCGTGAACGGGGCTTCCTGGTCGTAACTCGTTCCGCTATTAGCGGTTCCTACGATAAATCCTTTCACCGTAGCGGTTCCAGAATTATTGGCAATCGCTTCCGCTACCGTAATCGGTTCTGCCGCCTCTGTAGTTGCCATATACGGCAGCATAGCGAACAAGGCCACTAACAAGCTCAAGAACATCTTGCCGAATGCATTCTTCGTCACTCTGCTTCACTCCTTGGAATTTAATAACATACAGCTCCATTATATAAAAGGAATGTATCGTTTTCGTTAAAATTGTGTAATTTTTCAAATTTAATGCCTTAAAAGATTATAAAAATGTAAATAATTAGTTATTTTAAAGTATATAGGCACACATTTTAATCGTTTCATATAAATTCCATCTGAATTCCCACCTTCCCACACCTTTTCCCGATTGATTCAGTTTCTTCAAAAAGGGCATGCATTTACTAATAAAATACACAAAGGTCAGGCAATAATTTATACAAAAAAGAACTGTTTGTCCATTTCCTCAAAAACCATTTGTTTATCTCCACATCCTTAGCCTTTCAAAAAAATAAAGCAACCCCCTCCTACCGGCATTCCGGTAAGCGGGGGTTGCTGGTTGTATTTACTTTTCAGTATGCGGAAGCAATAATGAGAACATTTTAGCTGTTTCTTCACGTGATGTGAATTTTGTTGGCATGTAATTGTTCTGCCAGCCTTCCGAAATTTTCAGATCATAAAGCATGGCAATCGCTTTTTGCGACTCTGGCCCCAATTTGCTGATATCTTCAAATGGAGCTGGTTTGGCCGTTTTGTACTCTTCTTTATTTGCATGCTCATACAACCGGTTCATGATCAATGCGAAATGTTCGCGTGAAATTTTTTCTTTTGGATTGAACTTCGTTTTGCTGCTTCCTTTGATCAGACCCTCTGCGTATGCTGCATTAATTTCCGCCTGGCGCTCTGCTGGAAGTGCTGAAATGTCCGTGAATGAGGATTTCGGCGCAGTGGCTACCGGCAGGTCTAATGCACGCACCATAAGCGTTACTGCCTGCCAGCGCGGCAAATCTTGTTTTGGCGAGAATGTAGTATCTGAAGTACCGTCAATGATGCCTTTTGCAAATAGATCTTGAATGAATGGATATGACCATCTTTTTTCATCCAGATCCTTGAATGGCAATTTCGCTTCCCCCGGCTGTTCAGCTGCAGCGCCAACTGTGATGCGTCCTTCGACTGCCGGGTTTACTTCCGGCAATGTTTTGATGTAATCAATGAACATCTGATAATCGACAAATCCTGGTTCACTCACCCGGCCGTCTTTATAAGCGGCAGCGAACATCGTATAATTGTCGCCGCCTTTTGCAGTGAATGTATTTGTTGCTACTTTGTAGCGTTTTGCGTCATCAAGCGGTGTTAGTGCATCTCCTTCTTTTACATTCACCGAGTGAACGCGAGATCCCGCTGCTTTTGTCGGATCAAACTTAAACTGAAGCCCCGCTACATGCAAGAATGCGCCAGACTCGCTTGGATAAGCACTCACGCTGTGCTCAAGAGCCGCTTTGATCTCAGCGCCAGTCAAATCCATGAGGGCAAGTGCGTTGCCGAAAGGCATTACTGTCAATACTTCACCGACTGTAATATCGCCGGCATTGATTGAAGCCCGGATGCCGCCGCCATTTTGAAGAGCGATAGCCGTAGCAGGATCGATTGTTTTGGCTTTTGCCAGCATGCCATCCGTAATCAAGTTTCCAAGATTGGTTTCAGAAGCACGGACACCTGTACCATCTCCATTTGTTGCACTTCGGCCCCCATTAAGTGCCACTTTCGCTTCTTTTCCAGTAGATTGGTTTTTAAGTGCCTCAATCTCAGCTGCATATGGTTTTAAAGCAGCTTCTACATCTGAGTCCGGCATGATCGCTGCTGCATTCACATCGTGCAGCTTGCCTGTATGCCCCGTAATGATGCCTGCGTCATTGATAGTGACATCCAGTTGGCCAAGGAATTTATTGTATTCATTTGCCTGCACGATTACAACCGGTTCACCAGTGCCTTCCACTAATACCGGTGATTCAAGTTTCGTATGCGTATGCCCGCCTACGATCACGTCAATTCCTTCGACTTCTTTAGCCAGAGTCAAATCATTGTCAATTGCAGCAGAATCGTCATAGCCGATGTGAGTCAAAGCGACAATTTTGTTGACGCCTGCCGCTTCAAATGCCGCAACCGCTTCTTCAGCAGCGGCCAGATAGTCGGTGAATCCAATATCGCCAGGGCTTGAAATGGTAGCTGTTTCTGCTGTCGTCAACCCGAAAATCCCCACTTCTTCGCCGTCGACTTCTTTGACAACGCCGTTATATATATTGCCGTCTATATAATCTGCAGTGACTTCTTTATGTGCATAATCCTGGAAATATTCATTTTTCGAAAAATCAACGTTCGCTGCCACAAACGGAAATTCCGCATCGCCAACAAATTCGTCAAGTGCTTTGTGCCCTTCTTCGCTTGAACCAAGATCAAACTCATGGTTTCCGAAAGTCATGGCATCGTAGCCCATCATGTTCATGAACTTCATATCCGGCTCGCCTTCAAAAGCATTAAAATAAAGCGTTCCGGAAAAAACGTCCCCTGCGTCCAATAACAAGTTATTCGGTTTTTCTGCACGAATCTGTTTTACCAATGTTGCACGGTTGGCCACTTTGTCCAAGTTCGCATGCGTATCATTCGTATGCATGATCGTCAGTTCAAAATCCCCTTCAGCAGCTTTTACGTCAGCCGGCGCTTGAACTCCAATTACACTAGCTGTCAGAGCAGCGGCGATTGTGGTCTTTAACACTTTACCTTTCATCTTAACACCATCCCCATTATTTTTTGAGCAATTGCCAATTACCCAGCTGTAACTATCGGTTAAAGGCCATGCTGAATTTGAACACAGCTAAAAGCGCAACTATTCGCTTTTAGTGTAGCACGCTCTTTTTTTTCAAACAATAAGAATGTTTAGTCATTTTACATTTAATTAAAACTTAATACCTTATTAATATTTCCATACAACGAACCAGCAAAGGTATGCTAAAATGGGAAAGGTGAATTAAAATAACACGCTCTCAACTAAATGATATCAATGCTATATTTCCCAGGCAATAAAAGAAAGTATGGTGATTACATGAGTTTAAAAAGAAAATATTTGGATGAAGTCCAATATGCTCGGGCTTTAGCTTTGTTTGCTGTTTTTGCAGTGCATTCTTCTTCCACTGGAGTAGTAGCAACAGCGGGAACAGATTCCATAATGTTCGGCGTTTATAATTTTTTGAACATCGCTGGAAAATTGGGAACCCCTACATTCATTTTCCTCAGCAGTTTTATTTTGTTTTATACATATTACCACCGGGATTTAACAGCCAAGCTGTTCAAGCAATTTTATAAAAAACGGTTATTGTTCATACTGGTGCCTTATGTTGTTTTTTCAGCTTTTTATTTTTTAATTTATACACGGATGTATGGAAGCTTTGACAATATCCCGCTGCTTCTTGAAAACTTCCTGTTTAAGCTTGCTACCGGCAATGGGCATCAACATCTGTACTTTGTATTTGTCAGTGTCCAGTTTTACTTAATGTTTCCGATTTTGTTATTCCTCTTTAAGAAATTCAAATTTATCCGGAAATACTCCATCTTCATCGGAATTGCTATTCAGTGGATATGGGTATTCTTAAATTCCGAGTTCTTGCAGGTGCCTTCAAAAGGTTCTGTGTCACTGTCTTACTTCATGTTCTATTTCTTCGGGGCTTTCCTTGGAGTGTATTATGAAGCGGCAGCTAATTGGATTCGGAATTGGAGAAAGCACTTTGCGGGTATTGCATTGATATTCGCTGCATTTGCAGCAACGATTTACTTCTATGTTAGCATTTACTACAACATCCGTACGGGCCAGCCGACTTTTGGCAATTACGTGGTGGAATTTGCCTGGAGCACACATGCATTGTTTGCTGGTGCTACTATTTTCATCGTTGTTCATTTCCTGAGTTTGATGAAGCTCAATTTCACAAAAAAACTGCTGACTGAACTCGGTACTGTATCGTTCGGCATGTACTTGATCCATCCGTTCTTCCTGATGATTTTGAGAAGGATAGGGCCTGCAGGAGGAGAACCGATTGTTTTTCACTCGTGGCAATTAATCACATTTCTGATTGCATTTTTCGGCAGTTGGATCATTGTACGATTTTTCTTTGAGTTTGTACCGCATAGCTGGATTGTTTTTGGAAAAGGCAATAAGCTATTCAATATACAAAAAATCAAAAAAGGAGTTGCCCCCAAATCTTTTTAGGGGCAACTCCTTTTTGCTTATCGATTTCGTATCCTTGATCTTTCAGAATAGGAAACAGCATCTTTTGAATCGGTTAAAGGTTCAAACAGCAAATCAATTACTCGCTTTGCTGTATCATCGGCTTGTTTTTGCAAAGGAACCACAAACTTTTTCAGTTTGCTGACTTCTCCCGGATAATCTGCGAAAATCTTTTCAATGGCGAAGACAATGTCTTCAGAAGACCAATTTCTCTCATTGACATTGCCAATGACCGGTTGGTCGACGATCGAGGCAAACGAATCAATTTTCGGATCGTACGACAATGCTATAAATGGCGTCAATCCTACACTTGCGAAAATAAGGGCGTGCAGGCGCATGCCCAGCAAAACATCGGATTCTTTGATGACTGCCATTTTTTCCTGTATAGAATGGTCGTACGGGAAGATATGGACTTCTTCTATCATCATGTTTGTTACGCGTTCTGAAGTTTTCAAATCATGTTTGCCGTGCATGGGTACCAGTACAATGTTATGGCCTTTCTTAGAAAGCTGATCCAATGCCTCTGCCACTTTTTCCAAGTAAGATAAATCTTCTGTCCAGTCCCTGATAGATACTGTAATGACGCGTCCTGAAAATTGTTTATGATCCAGCCAGCCACTGTGGAAATTGGATGCATCAAGGCCCATTACCGGATCCGGGACAATCTGGATCTGCTGCTTGATGCCTATTTCTTTCAGCAATTGCTTGGATGATTCATCCCGGACTGTCAACAACTTAGCTGCTTGCAATGTTTTTTTCATGATCATTTTATTAATCCGGCTTGTAACAGGACCCATACCTTGGGCGTATACAAAAACTGGCTTTCTCAAAAACTGGGCGATTTTCATCACACCGGAATAATACGGAATGCTTTTTCGTCCTGTTTCATCCTGCAGCAGACTGCCGCCACCGCTAATCAGTCCATCCGCTGCTTTTATCGCCTTCGCAACTTCTGCAATATTCCACCGGTTTACCGATTCGACACCATAAGTCGCGGCCGTTTTTTCCGGTTTATTGGATAGCACCACGATTTCTATTTTTGGATAATACTCTTTTAACGATTGAGTAATGGCATAAAGGATAGCTTCATCCCCTACATTATCAAAGCCATAATATCCCGACAAAACTATTCTCAAAACTGACACCTCGCCTTTATCTGTCCAACTATCCTTCTGCCAATCCATTTATACAGTAAAATAAGCAACAAGCCGATTAAAAATCCTATAATTACACTATATGTGCTCCGGAGCAAGGAAATCGACAGAGGGATATGCAAATGTGTAAACGTATTGACCATCGACAAAAAGCCGATGACCGCCGGAATCAAAATGAAATAACTGGCTTTGATGTTTCTTTTCGCCACGTAAAGTGCTACGACGAAAAGCGGGAAGCCAATCAAAAACTCTTTTGTTCTCGGCCGCACATACAAAATTTGCTCAAGCAACTGTCTTACCTGCAGCTCCAATGCACTGACAGCTCCTGCATTCCCGGTTCTGCTTATATAATACATCCCTAAAACAGCAATCAACCCGACTGTTAACAAATGCCAATATTTCACATTCATTTTTAGCAGGAAATTAATGCTTCCCCATACTGCATAAATCGCAATAAATGCCATGGGCAAAATATAGACAAGTTTAACTCCTCTAAAAGAGTCTATACCTAATAGAAATTGATTTCCATTGAGTAATACGACAATAAACCAAATACCTACTAAAGTAACAGCGACCGCTTTTGCATACTCTTTGACCAAATACCCTTTGGATTCGATCTTTTTATCCTGCAATACTGCGAAAATAGGGGCAGCTATAGCCACGCCAAGGGCAAAAATTTTCAATATGATGCTAAGGTCAAACAGCATATAAATTAATGCAAGCAATAGAGCACCCGCTATTGTCAGCAACGTCAACAGGCGTTTTTTGATAATAACATCGATTGCTAAACCTAAAAAGGCAATTGCGCCAATCAATCCGGCAGCCGTTTGCCAAGCTGGCACTTCATAGGCTGCAAAAGCCTTGGCTTCGCCTCTGGAATACGCTACCAATCCTGTGTCGACATCTGCTCGGATAGTTTTCAATCCTGCTATCGCTTCACCGTAATCAGTTGAGCTCATACTCAAGAAAATCGAACGGATATTGCGCTCTTTTACAGCTCGGACAATCCGTTCTGACATAGTGGAAAGGTCATCTTTGGTGACAGGTACACTATGAAGCCTTACCACGTCGAGATCCATCGCATAAGCCAATTGCTGGAAACCTGTCTGATTTCCGGATTCAATTTGCAGCAGCGTAAAACCGCCTTCTTTCAGTTCAGTTGCAAAATCTTTAAGGAGCTCCGGTTCTTTGTAGAACGGAGCATTCATACCGAGGAACAGCACTTTTTCTATTCCTTCTTGCTTTAAAGACAAAAGTTCATCCGCCATACGCTTGGTTTGTTCTTCTTCTCCGTAATCAGCGAGGCGGGGAACAACGTTTATCCCTGCGTCCAATACTGCAGCAATTACTTCTTCATCATAGCCAACTGGCATTGAAAGAATAGTATGCTGCACTCCCGGAATGAACGTGTATTGAACACCGTTGACTTCTATGGAATGCGTTTCTTCAAACATCTCTTTCGCTACTTCTGCCAGAGGAAAATCTTCAGTTGAAGCGACGAACAGTCCTTCTGTATTGTAAAAAGCGTCCAGAGGCTCTTGGCGATTAAGCAAAAGATGCTCTCTCATTCGGGAAGAATTTACCGCCGTGATCGCCCCTTTCCGTTCCAATGTCCGCAACGTATCAGGTTCCACAGAAATGGATTGGACACCTGCCTCTTCTAAATCACTGAATACCTGGCCTTGAGTAATATCTGGATTGTTGCCCATCCATTGATGGATCAATTTGTAAGGCACAATGGTTTCAACAGTCTTATTGGATTCTTCTATTTGAACGCGCTGGTATATTGAAGGAATTGTCAATATTAATGTGGCTAGAATAATAGCAATTAACACTTTTCGCACAAATTACACACCCTTAACTTTTCATGGTTTAGAACCTTTATTTTTTGAACCCTAAGAGCTGGAGCTATTTCTTCTGCCTCTCTCAAGCTATGTCCTTGTTTTACTTAATTATTTTATTGAGCACTGGAATCTGGCTCATATTATCTTTATTGAGCACTTTTAATACGAGAAGCAAGCCAAAAAAGATTGAAACTCCTACTACAATTGCAATTGCGGCATATAGTAAAGCTCCAATTCGCGACATTTCTTCGAAGTCCAGGAAAGAACTTGGAAGCCAGATAATTGCCCCCATTACTAATGCTGCAATAGAAATGGAAATAATTTTATTTGAATAATACTCAAATTCCGTGTATTTCCAAATGAAATATACATTTAACAGGAACAAAATCAAGTAAACAAGGGCGGTGGAAATTGCAGCTCCCGTTAATCCATACAGGTTCACCAGTAAAAAATTGAGGATCAGCTTGATGATGACACCGAAGATGATAATCCATGCACCGAGCTTTGCTTTATTGATACCTTGCAGCACGCCTGTTCCGAGAACTGTCAACGAAGTAAAAAGTGAGCTAAATGAAATGATTGCTACGACTTGGCTTCCTTCCAAATCAGTGAATAATCCCAAGTTAATCGGCAGCGTTAACGCAACTAAGCCGAAGGCCGCTGGTATTGAAATAAGATATGTAAGGAAAAACGTATTTTCAATCAGTTTCTTCGTTCCGTTCAAGTCTCGCTGCGAGAGTTTTTTTGAAATAGAAGGAATAAGAGGCAGGACAACAGAACTTGCGAATACTGTTACAATTTGTACAAGCGCTAATCCTCTTCCGTATATTCCGTAAAGATAATTGATGTCATCGCCTGCATAGCCATAAGTCTTCAATCCTGTAGGGATAGTGATGGAATCAACCAGATTAAGAAGAGCCATCGTGATGGCTCCGATGCAAATCGGGATGGAAATTTTCAGTATGGTTTTTCCAGTTTTCCAGAACGATCCGTCTTTCTTCCTTTTCAGCTTACGGATTGATGTCCGTTCATACAATATTCTCAGATAAATAAGCGAAACAGCCGCTCCAATAATGGAGCCGATCATGATGCCTCCGCCTATTTCTTGATCGCTGTACAGGTTTTGGACCATGATAACTGCCACTATTAAGATCAAACCGACGCGGATAAACTGTTCAATCACTTGGGAAACAGCCGTAGGCGTCATATCCTCATAGCCTTGGAAAAACCCTCTATATACCGCCATATAAGGTGCGACCAGCAATGTACAAGAGACCACAATTAATGCCGGCCGGGTAGCCGGTCCTCCCAGAACCTCCGCAATCGGATGAGAAAACGCATAAATTAACAAGAAACTTATGATACCAAACAGCGCTGCTAAAACTCCAGAGACCGAAAAAATTGTTTTGATGCGCTGATCATCACCTTTAGCCCGTGCTTCTGCAATTAGTTTGGAAATTGCAATCGGAATACCCGCGACCGACAGCGTCAATGCCACCATGTAAACCGGGTACACCAATGTGAAAATTCCAAGCACTTCGTCCCCCGCTATATTCTGAAGCGGAATGCGGAACAGGCTTCCAAGTATTTTCGATAATAACGCAGCAACTGATAAAATAAGCGTACTTTTGACTAGCGTATTTTTCATCCTTTACTGAAGACCTTCCCGCGGATCACGACGAGCGCAAACTTCGGCAAGACGAGCATCCGTTTCCAGCGCGAAGGCTGCTTCACTAAACGGTAGAACCATTCCAGATTAAGCTTTTGCCAAAGTTCAGGCGCTCGTTTGACATTTCCACTGAAAACATCAAAACTGCCACCGACGCCGATGAAGACTCCCTGATCAAATCCATCGATATGTTGCCCAATCCACTGTTCCTGACGCGGAAAACCGAGTGCTATGAATACTAGGTCTGGCTCCGAATTTTTGATAGTTTGCGGCAAAGTTGGGTCTGTCCAATCAAAAAAACCGTTGTGATGTCCCGCTATATGTATGCCAGTATACTTTTCTTGAACTAAGCGTACCGTTTCCTGCAGCACTGTTTCTGAAGCTCCCAGGAAGAAGATCCGCTGGCGTTTCTGATTAGCCATTTCCATCAAGTCAAGCATCATGTCATAGCCACTAACCCGTTCTGGCAAAGGTTCGCCGACAATGGCAGCTGCTTTAACAATACCAATTCCATCAGCTGTTATATAATCCGCCTTGCCGAGTATCTGCTTATAAGCCGGATCTTGGAGCGAGTGCATAACAATTTCCGGATTCGCCGTAACGACAAATGTCTTTTCCCGCTTTTCAATGCGGTCCTGCAATCTTGTTATAAATTCCTTACGGGTCGTATCGATAAAAGGCACACCTAATATATGTACAAATTTGTTTGTCATTATAAAAACTCCTCTATTTAGGGCAAAATATTCTATGATAGTATAACATAAACAAAGAATCCTGTGTTCAAGTGCTAAGCGCTTGAACACAGGATTCTTTTGTGAAATTTATTAAAAGTTTATTGGAATCTATACGAAGCTTACAACTTAGAGATTGGCGTTTTTCTTTACTTAGCCAACGGCAGCATTTTAATGTATGAGCCGTGAACATAGGCTTCAGTATCGGCCTTGTTTTCAGGCTGTACTTTATGCCAGGCAACTCCGGAAGCCGTCGTGTTGCCATTAATTACGACTGGAACTCCGGCAACCGGCAATGTATACAACATTTCATTTGTTGCTGATGCACCACTTCGGAAGTTTAAAGGCGCAGTTGTTGTTTCCCCTAAAATCTTCTTATTAAGATCTTTGCCGCCAAGTTTAAGGTCAGCGCGGTACATATGCCCCGCGATTTTCTCACCCCAGAATGGATCGGATGCATAGCGAACGTTCATCCCTCCACCTTTGTTGCCAAGGTATGCTCCATTATAGTAGCTGGCTTTGATCGTATGGTAATTCGCATCGACTTTTTGAGCAGCGTATTCAATCGATTCTCTAAACGTAAGATAAGTGAAAGCGGCCTTGTAAGGATCCGCATCTACTGCGCCATAACCGAAAAGATTGAATTTATCCTGTGCAATTTTACTGGTTCCCCATCCACTTTCGTGGATGGCATGGGCCATCAGATAAAGCGCGTTGACTTTGTATTTGCTTTCCATTTCTTTGAAGAATTTACCTGTTCCAACAAGTGGACTCTTGGTCCAAGTTTTGCCAGCTACCGTCTTGTTGTAATACGGGAAGGCGTCCTGAAGGTACTTGTCCAGTTCTGCAGCCGTATAGTTGGATGTCGTATGAAGCGGCAGTTTGTTGAAATATTGATGCGCTTCTGTAACAAGAGCGCCAGAGGCATTGGTGAATGTCGCTCCGTCCCAGCTGTAGTACTTCATGCCAGCCACGAATTCTTTCGGCGCTTTGCCGATTTCTCCCGTTGACTGCAAAGTTCCATTTGAGTGGTTATAAATTTTATGAACCAGACTGCCGGAGGTTGATACTTCATAATACGATTGCCCTTTTTTAGCCTGTTCCGGAATCAAACGGATGACATTCTGGCTGACATAACCTATTTTACCCGCCAATTCCACTTTGACTGTTGTGCCTGTCGAATCCAAAAACTTTAGTTCAGTACTAGCCGGAACATATGGACGGAACGTTCCAGTTGAAGCTTTTAACGTTTCAGAAGGATAAATTTCAGTGAAGGCATTCGTAAACCCGATCCCCTCCTCCATCCAGAGGATTTTGTTGGTGCGTTCAACTGCCTGCGAATTCGTATTGTCTTGAACATATTTTTTCGCTTCTGCGAATGTATCAAAATGTTTTACGATAGTAGTTTTATCCGAAGCTACTGAAACCGCCTGGAATTCTTTTTCCGCTGGTCCGTCCATGTAATCTTTAGCTCTCAGCATAACAAGCGCCACCATCCATCTTTTTGAGCTTTCTTTCGGTTTGAACGTTCCATCAGTATTCCCTGTCAAGATTTCAAGATGCGATAAAATCCGAACATCTGTTACATGATCTTCCAATATAGTAGATAAATCTTTGAAGTTCAATGTGGCAGTCTGTTCGACATCCGGAAGCATTCCTTTTGCCGCTAATGCTCTTGATACCATTGTTGCCATTTGCTCGCGGGTGATGGATTCATTTGGGCGGAATGTGTTATCTGGATAGCCTTTAACAATTCCCGCTTGAACAGCATCCATTACCGGCCAATAAAACCATTGATGCGCAGAAATATCTTTAAAGTTTATAGCAGTGGCAGTTATTCCCGCGTTTGTCAGTCCAGCGCTTTTAAACTCTGCACTTTCAGCATTTGTTCCAAGACCAAAAGTTTTAATGACCATTTTCGCAAATTCTGCACGAGTCACATGGCGCTCCGGCTGAATAGAGCCGTCATTGTATCCAGTAATAACGCCGAGCGCCATCAATTCTCTCATTTCTTTTTCATACGGATGTCCGCTCAGGTCATCTGCTGCTTTAGCTATCGGCGAATTGAATAACGATAATACCAATGCCGCCATGACTGTTATAAGCAATACTTTCTTCATTTTTTATTAAAGCCCCCTTATATGGAAATAAAATCCTTTATCAATCGGAAAGTAAATTCGTTCTTTAGACCTTCCAGATAGTAAATATCTTATAGGAGTTACCAGATGATAACTATCATACTTTTTATCTAATTTTTACATATAACTAAAAATTAGTACCTAATTCGATAGTTTTTCACTTAGAGTCACTTTTTGCTTATAGCACATATTTTTACAATTTATTTACAATATTTATATGAAACTAAAAATAAATAGAAAAAAATTAAAATTAAGTAGTTATTTATGCTTACTTTTAATGAATTTACCCTTCATTTAGTTTTTTAAACCTATCTATTCTATCATTTATTAAAAAAAGGAATATTTTAGAACTAAAGTCTGCTAAACTGACTATAGAAATTAACAAAAAAATATTAGGGGGAAATTTTTAAATTATGCAAAAAATATTAGTTAAAGCTGGGCTCTTCTTTGTCGCTCTGGTATTAGTGATTACGTCTTTAGGTTCAAACAGCTCTTCTGCCTCAGGCGTTCCTTTCAAGGATATTAAAACAACGGATGAAGAAATTATTTATTTATGGAATAAAGGCTTAATCAATGGAACGTCAAAAACAACTTTCAGCCCTGACGCTTCCGTTACACGCGAACAAGCCGCTGCTATGATTGGTCGTGCCCTAAAGTTAAATGGCACTTTACGAAAAACTTCTTTTAATGATGTGGATCCCAAAAATTATGCTTCTGGTTATATTCAATCCGCTGTTGACAAAGGAATCGTCGAAGGCGACTCAGAAGGAAATTTTCGTCCGAAAGATACAATAACACGCGGTGAGATGGCTTTCCTTTTAAGCAGAGCCTTTAACTTCACACAAACTGGAAATGTTTTTTTCACAGACATTAAAATAAATACAAGCTCTACAAGTTTATATGCAGCAGCAAATAAAATCGCCACAGCCGGCATCACAAACGGGACAGGCGACGGAAGTTATGAACCAAACAGTGAATTGAACAGAGGGCAGTTTGCCGCTTTTGTAGCGCGAGCACTCAACACTGACTTCCGTGTAATATTCAAAAACGTTACAATTGCTGAACTGACAGTAACAGCTGATAACTTGAATGTCCGCAAAGGTCCGGATGCGAGTTATTCATCATATGGGAAAATTTACAGAGGCGCAAAATTCCAAGTCTATGGTTACAATGGTAGCTGGGCATACGGTAAAAGCGGCACTTTAACCGGCTATGTCAGTACTGCTTATTTGGCAAAATCGGTGACACCCGTAGCTAATACAAATAAATACGTAGTTCTTGATGCAGGTCACGGCGGTACAGACCCAGGTGCGGTCGGCCATGGTTTAAAAGAAAAAGATATCAACCTTGATGTAGCAAAACGCGTTGAATCACTTCTTAAAACCAAAGGTATTTCTGTCTACATGACACGCTCGACTGACATTTTTATTCCGCTGGCAAGTCGAGTTGATTTAGCTAAAAAGAGCGGTGGCAACGCGTTCGTCAGCATCCATACCAATGCTGCAACTCCTTCAGCTAGCGGGTCAGAGACCTTCTACTCAGCTGCGCTTGATCAACGGGCTTTAGAAAGTAAACAATTGGCAACATTCATCCAGAACAGGCTTTATAAAGCTATGAACAACAACAACCGAGGTGTAAAAGAAGCCGGTTATCTGGTTATCGGTTCAAATCCTCTTCCAGCCGCATTGGTGGAATTAGGATTTATCACAAACAGCACAGATGCTTCTAAATTAGCTTCTGCTACTTATAAACAACGGGCTTCTGAAGCAATTGCCAGCGGCATCGATGATTACTACAAGTGGAAAGCTAATAATTAATTAATAAAAAAACGGGCTTTTTAGCCCGCTTTTTTTTATATTGCGCTATACTACTAGAAAACGGCTTAAGCATGGAGGGAATCTATTGAAAAAAATATATGTTTTAGCAGCAACAGCACTTACTCTCATTTCATTAAACATTAACCATATAGAAGTTGCCGCTTCTGAAAACGAACCTGAGAAAGTGATTATTTCTTTTAAAGATGAAATCGATTTTGAAGTGCTGGATGAAATGGGTGCAGAAGTTCAAGAAGAATTGAATAGCATCAACGCAGTTGTGGTCACCCTGCCGGATCAGCAATCCATCGAGTCAGCCAGCATAGATTCTTCCATTGAATACATTGAGGAAGATCATCTCGTAAAAGCAGCCGGCCAAATGCAGACATGGGGCTATAAACAGATAAAAGCCAATACCGCTTCGAAAATCGGTTATACCGGAAAAGGAGTGAAAATAGCGGTTGTCGATTCCGGGATTAACAACAAGCATCCTGATTTGAAAATTGCCGGTGGTGTATCAAAAATTTCAGGGCTGACCGCCTTTGCCGATAAACTTGGGCACGGGACACATGTCGCAGGTATAATTGGAGCACAGAACAATTCAATTGGAACAGTTGGCGTAGCACCAGACGCCTCACTTTATTCAATCAGAGTGTTGTCAGATGAAGGCTTTGGCGATATGACCGACGTCATCGCCGGCATTGAATGGGCTATTGAGCAGAAGATGGATATTATCAACCTCAGTTTGACAACACAAACCAATAGCCCGTCTCTTCAGGCTGTCGTCAAGAAAGCTTATGACCAGGGCATTATCATCGTTGCAGCCTCTGGCAACTACCGGGCAAATTTAAGTATTAAAGATGTTCTATTTCCTGCCCGTCTTCCTTCTGTCATTGCCGTGGGTTCTGTATCCCAATTGAACAAACTGTCCTATTTCTCAAATTTCGGTCCAAACCAGGAATTGGTGGCGCCTGGGGAAAACATTAAAAGTACATTTGTAGATGCCAAAACTTCCACTCAGGAAGATTATATGGTCTCAGAAGGAACGTCCATGGCTGCGCCTTTCGCTGCCGGTACATTTGCCCAGTACATGGAAGCTTATCCCCATTTGACCAACGTACAGCTTCGCGCTACAGTGAATAGGGCCGCAATGGATTTAGGGGCAAAAGGAAGAGACAATCTATATGGACATGGTTTGGTTCAGTCCTTGTCTTCAAAAGCGGCTTTGTTCCCTGATTTAGTTCCTGATATTTGGTACACTTCAGCTATCCAAAAAATCTTCGATCAAAACATAACTAACGGATTCTCGGACGGGACATTCCGGCCGAACAGTTCCATCACCCGTGGAGAAGCGGTCACAATGATCGGCCGTGCATTAAATTTGAATAAGAACAACATTAATCATAAATTTACGGATGTCCCAAAAAATTCATACGCTGCCGGCTATATCAATAGCGCTGTTGAGCTTGGTTATGTCAAAGGAATTACAGCAACTAATTTTTCACCGGATGCTCCAATCAATCGCGGAGACATGGCAGTCCTTATTCAGCGCATATATAATCTGAAGAGTACACAAAATACCCAGTTTAGCGATGTACCTTCTTCCAAGTACTATTACGACGCTGTTCAAGCTGTATTCGAAAACAATATTGTAAAAGGATATCCAAACGGCACTTTCCGTCCGGAAAATCCGATTACACGAGCAGAGAATGCACAAATTTTGAGTAATTCATTGGAGTAGATTAAATAAAAGGCAGTCCAGATGATCTCATCTGGACTGCCTTTTTGTCTGGTAAAAGCCTTGGACTAATGAAGCTATAATTTAGAATATCGGTAAGTAAATAAGAATATAATGCTTTTGATAAGCTGAAAAAGGAGCCTTCCACTGAAGGCTCCTTTTCTAAAACTTATTTTATTTGCTGATTGCTCTGTGGATGAATGTGGCCATCTCAGCGCGTGTAGCGTTATTATTCGGCTTGAATGTGCCATCATCGTATCCGGTCGCCAAGTTGTTTGAAGCAACTTTTACAACAGATGCCTCAGCCCAGTGGCCTTTCAAATCTTTGAATGACACTGATGTTGAAGATGCTTTCAAAGTGAATGCTCTAGTTAGCATGGCACTGATTTCTGCACGT
Source organism: Planococcus shenhongbingii (assembly GCF_030413635.1). Lineage (NCBI taxonomy): Bacteria > Bacillati > Bacillota > Bacilli > Caryophanales > Caryophanaceae > Planococcus > Planococcus shenhongbingii. The sequence continues at coordinate 3,157,554 of NZ_CP129235.1, forward strand.
GTGATCTTCTCAGCTGGTGCGTATCTGCCGTCACCGCGGCCATTAATGATGCCTGCCCGTTTAACAGCATTGATATAGCCATTTGCCCAGTAAGCAGAAGAAACATCTTTGAATGATGAGCCGTTAACCGGTTTAAGTCCTACTGCAAGTGCAATCATTTTTGCTGCCTCTGCACGGTTTACTGCATTATTCGGTTTAAAAACACTGACATCATAACCATTGATAATGCCCTTAGTGCCTAGATTTTTAATAGCAATATAACCCCAATATTTGCTTGACACATCATAATACTGACCTGCTGGCAATTGTTTTTTCGGTGCAGAAACTGTGACCGGTGCAGCTTTTACGCTATTATATCGTTTTGCACCAATATAGCGTGGAGCCCAGTAAGAGTTTGTATTCAAATTCTCTGTAGCAATTCCTTTACTTGTTGTTGCAGAGATGAAATTCCCATTTCCGACATAGAGTCCTGAGTGTGTGACTCTGGTTGAACCAGCACTTGCTCCAAAAAATACTAAGTCACCCTTTTTTAGATTGCTTTTCGATACCCATGCGCCTTCCTTATATTGATCCGCAGAAACACGAGGGATGGAAAGATCAAATTGGTTGAATATGTATAAGAGGTAACCTGAACAGTCAAAACCTCTTGGTGTTTTGCCGCCCCATAGATAAGGTACTCCTGTAAATTTATTTGCATATGCGATTAATTCTTCTGGTGTTACTGTTCCACTGGCTGCTTCGGCTTTATTTGATAAGAACGGATTAGCTGTAAAAATTAGCATCGCTATCACCATAACTACTATACATTTTTTCAATTGGACACCTCTGTTGTGGATTCTAGATGTTGATCAGACACCGAATCTAATATATTTTTCCGAGTAGTACTTAATACACTTATGATCTTATCAGATAAATGTACTATTTTTCATTACATTTGTATTACAATTTTAAATTTATGCTCATTTTAATGTTTATTTTTATATAAAAAGGGAATTATAATATTTTTATTTTAAAATGGAAAATATAAACTAATTTAAAGTCCATTTAATCTGGTCATCTTAAACAAAAATTCTTGAAAATCGACTCAATAAAAAGCAGTGCTGGATTGATTCCAGCACTGCTTTTTATTCCTCCACAAGTTATTGTTCTTTTGTTTTTCTTTTTCCTGTATTCCATAACAACCAAATACTTAAAAACAAGAGCGCTCCAAAAGCATCAAGCAACACATCTTGAATAGCCGGCGTCCGTCCTCCCGTCAACGATTGATGGAACTCATCCATCAATGCAATGGCAAGAGCGATTATGAAAGCAAGCCACACTTTTGGTTTAGGCAAAAGATTCAGCACGGCCAAGGCGATCAAGCCGAACATCAGGACATGGGCGCCTTTGCGAAGCAAAAATTCGATAAATTTATGGTAGCCTCTTTCTTCAATCGATACGTGAGTGCCCCAATACGGAATTTCCAAATGGCTCAATACACCTTTGAACGGCTCGGACGGCAGGTACTTTTCCAATGCCGGAATCAAGGATTGTTCTTCATAAGTTTGGCCAGATGATACAAATAAGATGATAAACAATATTAGAAAGATAAGTATTTTTTTCATAGTTGAATTGTATCATGAATTTATTTCCGAGTTGCTGCCAGAGAGCAGAAAAAAGCACATTTGCCATTGCGCAAATGTGCTTTTCTTTAAAACCTGCCACTCGTTCAAGTTCTTCTCAGCGTTTCTGCCAGTACGCGCGCCCCGATATCAAGCGCATCCCGGTTGAACGCCATATCGGGATGATGGAGCCCCGGCACAAGGTCTGCACCCACTCCAAGCATCGCCGCTTTCAGTTCCGGCTTCTTTATCGTGTAAAAATGGAAATCATCCGCACCGGTTGTCTCAATAGGCGCTGACGTATTTTCATCGCCTATGACGGACCGGATGGCGGCGTCCGCAATCTGCATTGCTTCTTCCGACACTTCCGCCGCCGGCGTGTAATCATCCCATTCCCACTCTATTTCGACGCCGTGCAAGGCTGCGATAGATTCGAGCCCTGCATCGATGCGTTTTCTCAATTCCGCCATCAGGCTGTTCGACTGGGAGCGGACATCCAGTGCAAAATCAGCGCTGCCCGGAATGATGTTCAACGACTCGCCTCCCGCCTGGATGTTCGTCAGCTTCGCCGAATACGACTCAAACGGCGAGAAATAAATCGATTTCACAAATTGATGGATAGCGACAACCACATCGATGGCATTTTTCCCTTGATGCGGCCGAGCACCGTGGGCATCCACTCCGGTAATCTTGCCTTTCAGGAAAATCCCGGAACCGTGATAAATGGCAGGCGCTACTTGGCCAAAAGGCATTTCCTCAATCGGACGCAGATGCACACCGTATAAATGCGTCACGTCTTCCAGCGCTCCACGTTCAATCATCGCAAGCGATCCATTGCCTTTTTCCTCTGCCGGCTGAAAAATAAACCGAATACGCTTCGTCAGTGTTTCGTCTTTCAAGTAAAGAAGCGCCCCCAGCACCATCGCCATATTGGCATCATGGCCGCAGGAATGATTGGCTTGCACTTTTCCCTGCACTTCCTGCCACAGGGCATCGATGTCGGCGCGTACCGCCACTACTTGATCTCCTTCGCCAATTTCAGCGATCAATCCCGTTACGTCATTGAAGGTATGATGCCTGATTTGCAGCTCTTCCATAATGTCAGCCAGTTTTTTCGTCGTTTGGACTTCTTTCCAGCTCACTTCGGGATGGGCATGGAAATGGTCAAAGTACTCCAGTATTTTTGTTTCATTATCCATTTGTCCGTTCATTCCCTTCCACTATGCAAGTGGCCGTGGACAGTTTCTGCAGCTGCTTTTCATCCACTTCGACGCCAAGGCCAGGCTGGTCCGACAAATTGACATAAGGCAGCTGGTACTCCAGGTTCCCAATCTCTTCTGCGAATAAAAGAGGTCCAGTCAACTCAGCTGACTGGATATTGCGGCGCGACATAACCGCATGATAGCCTGCCGCAGAACCGACTGAAGACTCCACCATCGACCCGATCTGGACAATGATGCCTGCTGCTTCTGCCGCTTTCGCCATTTGGATCGCCGGGAAAATACCGCCGGATTTCATCAATTTGATGTTGATGTAATCGGCAGCCTCAAGACGGATGATTTCAAGCACGTCTTCCATCGTCTGCACACTTTCATCTGCCATAATTGGCGTGGTGGTTTTTTTGCGGATATCTGCAAGCCCGCGGATATCGCCCATGCGGATCGGCTGTTCAATCCAAGTGAGCTGTGCATCCGCCAATTGGTTGATGGTCTGAACCGCATGCCCGACCGTTTTCCATCCTTGATTGACATCGATGCGGATTGGCATTTCGGGTCCCACCGCTTCCCGCACTGCGTAAATGCGCGCAATGTCAGTAGCGGAATCCGTGCCGCCCACTTTCAGTTTCAAGCTGCTGAATCCTTGGTCCATCGCTTTTTTTGCTTTTTCCGCCATGATTTCCGGCGCTTCGATGCTCAGAACTTTCGGATATTGGAGATGGTCATGTGCACGTCCGCCGATCAAGTTATAGACCGGCTGATTTGCCGCTTTCCCCATCAAGTCATAGCACGCAATATCAATCGCCGCTTTTGCCGCGGGGTTTCTGGCAATCGTCGCATCCATGAGATGGTGGATGTGTTCGATGTCGAACGGGCTTTGATTGATGATTTGCGGAATGAGGACATTTTTCAAAATTTCATATGTACCGGTAACTTGTTCTCCGGTAACGTGCTCATCCGGTACCGCTTCGCCGTAGCCGACGATTCCCGTATCCGTCTCCAGCTTGATAATGACCGCCGGCATATTCGGATAAGTCGCATACGAAATGATAAACGGCTCCTTCAACGGAAATTCCACTGCAGAGATTTGCGCTTTGACGATTTTCATCTTCAGTTCCCCCTTATTATGTATAAGTAAATTGTACATGATTGAGGACGATTGTTGTAGGACAGGAGGGGTTATTTTGGGTTAGTGGTGTTCGTTAGGGAAAGTTTCCAAAACCGAAGTTCACATGCTCAGGATGGAAAAGACCTTCGCAGTGCGCAAAGGTCTCCAATGAAGCTCAAGGATGCAGTCCGCCGGTCGGCGAACTGCAATGTGATTTCTATCAGTGTTTTGTGCAGGTTCTATCGGTGTTTTAATGGTTTTTATCGGTGTTTCTAAGATTTCTATCGGTGTTCTTCGGAACAAGCTTCGCCCACTGACGCCAGACCAAGGGCTTTGAATGGAAAAGACCTTCGCTGTAAGCGAAGGTCTCTTCTTTCAACACCCTTAATAATGAGGACTCTTAACGGAAATCGACAAAATCAACTCTTCCAGCAGAATCGGCATTTCTTCAAACGTATTTTTGATATGAAGGCGCTCTGTGCGTTTATGGGCGTCTTTGCCAAACGGACCGACATTCAAAACAGGCGCCTGCAATTGCTTCATCGCCTGGAAAGGGATGTTGTACAAGTCACCATACACCGGTGTATTTTTTTCGTAGGTGATCCAACCGCCATTCTGGTCGGTGTAATTGACATAACTTAAATCCGATATGCCGTTAAAGTAATGGATTTGTTTCATTTTCAATCCGAATTTATTCATGGCATTAGTTGTCACTTGTTCAACGCAGCGCTTGACGAGTTCGTTTTCCGACGAGTTTACTGGCGGGTAATAAGGCGGCGCATACAGCAGCACAGTCGCCGGTGTAAGCTCCTGGCAATTGATCAGCAGGATATCGACGATGTGCATCGACTTGTCCCGCACGTCCCATTCCGGGTGCATCATGGTATCATACAAGGCTTCATTGACGTATTCGATGCCAAATTTATCAATCGCGTATTTCATCAGTTCTTCAAAGCGAAGCACCCGGATGTCTCCGACCGGTTCGATGTTTTCGCGCTCGCACATTGCGCGGTAATCACGCGTGCAATGTTCCATCGCTTCGATGGCTACTTTCTCGAATTGATCGAATACTTGTTCCGCCGTTTTTTCCATCAAAAAGACATTGTACATGGCGCTGGTCCGGTACGGCGTCTGTGCCGAGTACTCTTCTTTCATGTCCCGCTGCATCAAAGTTACAGGCACAGGCGTCTTTTCGCCATAAACGGTTTCAGTAAAACTAGTATTCCATTCCATCCGGTGCGTCAGATATGTCGAGATATAGCTCGACGTGATGCCGGACAGCGGTTCACCAACATGCGTTTCTTTGCCGTAGAATAAGGCAGATGGCATTATTTTACCAATCGATCCGGTATAGACGTAATGGTTCATGTCGCCCGGATGGTGGGCAAACACCGGTTCACCGTTCAAGAATAAGATGTATTCCAAACCGTGCTCCCGCTCCAGGTCCAGCAGTTTCGAAACCCCGTAGCGCATGCCGGCTGAATTTACTTCTTCGTCGGCCACTGTCACCAGCAGCAAATTGATTGGCCATTCTTCGGCAGCCGCTTTCTCAATCATTGCCATGTGAAGCGCCAATCCTGCTTTCATGTCCATGGTGCCGCGTCCGAATAAGTATTCACCTGACTCAAGGTCCGCCCTTGCATCTGGATCCAATTCATCCCGCACTTTCTTGAACGCTTCCGCCAATTCCAGTGGGCTGCAGGCAATCGGCTCCAGGTCGCCATATTCCGATGTATGGACGGTATCGTAATGGCTGATGAGCACAATTGTTTCTTTGGCTTCAGGATGTTTATACAGCGCAGTGACGTTCTCGCGCTCCCAGTTCACTTGGCTAAACGCCAAGTTTTCAGGATGCTCCTGGAAATACGGAATCATTTCCAGTTTTTCTTTCAATTTATAAGCGAATTGAACTTCGCCTTCTGTTAACGTCATGCTTTTCCAGCTAACCAACTCGCATAACAATTCCTGCAGCTTTTCGGGAGTCCCCCATAATGTAGCCATCTCTATGTCCTCCTCTTGGATCAACTAACACTCAGCGGGGGTTGTATCCCCGCAAAATGATATTCCTCATTTCTTCTCCAGCGTTTCCATCCATGCTGCCATGCGTTCCATTGCCCGTTCTAGTGTCGGCATGGAATAGGCGTATGAGATGCGGAGAAAGCCTTCTCCGGCTTTTGTGAACGCTGACCCGGGTACAGCTGCCACGCCTCCTTCTTTCAATAAAGCGCTCGCGAACTCGAATGACGTCATGCCGTATTTTGTGATGGAAGGGAAAATATAAAATGCGCCTGCCGGTTTCACGACATCAAGCCCCATCTCGGTCAGTTTTCCGTAGACAAAATCACAGCGCTCCCGGTATGCCCGGTTCATCATTTCCGGTGCGTCGCGGTTATTTTTCAATGCTTCGATTGCGGCATACTGGCTTGGCACGGATGCACACACGGTATTGTACATATGCACTTTCAGCACTTGCGTGACATATTGTTCCGGCCCCAGCAAAAAGCCCATGCGCCATCCGGTCATTGAATGGGATTTGGACAAACCGTGCACGAGGAAGGTGCGGTCTTTAATGGCATCAAAACAGGCAAACGAAGTATGGCTGCCTTCAAATGTATTTTCACTGTAGATTTCATCTGTCACGACAAAAATTTCATGCTTGCTGAGCTCTTCCACCAGCGGCTCCATTTGGGCCTTTGTCAATGTAACACCTGTCGGGTTGGAAGGGAAATTAAATAAAATCGCTTTTGTTTTATTGGTAATCAATGCTTTAATCGCTTCTGCTGTCGGTACCAGGCCGGTATCGGATGTATCCAGCAGGACAGGTTTTCCGCCATTAAGTTCAATAATCGGTTCGTATCCTGCAAAACAAGGTGCCGGAAGGATCACTTCATCGCCTTCCTGCAAAATGGTGCGGAAAACAGCATCAAGCGCTTCGCTTGCCCCGTTTGTGGCAATAATTTCAGTTAGCGGATTATAAACCAGGTTATATGTATCTTGAAAGAACGCAGAAATTTCCTGGCGCAGTTCAACGAGCCCTGCATTATGGGAGTAACCGGTCAGATTAGCTGTAATCGCCGCTTTTCCGGCTTCCTTAACCTTTTCCGGCGTCGGAAAGTCAGGCTGCCCGATTGTCAGGTTAATCGCATCCGGATAATTGGGCAGCTGATTGAAAAATTGGCGGATTCCTGAGATTTTAAGCGCTTCTGCACGTGGATTCAATGTTAATGACATAGATTAAAACTCCGTTTCGTATTTCGACTTGTTTCTATTATATTGCAAATCACTTGAAAATAAACTGAGACAATCGGCATAGACAAAAAGCGGCTCACACGTTAAGCCGCTTTTTCCGTTTTTTCAATAAATCTTCCGCAGCACCGGATCCGAACAGCACTCCGATAACAATCAGCACAAGTCCGAAAATATGGCGGGAGGTGATGATTTCACCAAGAATGACCGCGGAGCCGACCAGCGAGAAAAAAGTATTCAAATTCATGAAAATAGCTGCTTTTGTCGGTCCCGCCTGTCCGATGGAGTAATTGTAAAGCATATGGGTAACAGCGGTCCCGAGCACTGCTGAAAAGAAAAATGTTAGCCAGAAGATAGGGGTCACATCTGCAAAAGCCCCGATTTCCCCTGGCTCCTGAATCAGCGAAATAATGAATAAGATGATGGCTCCCACAATGAACATATACGCCGTCAGCAGGCGAGGATCCATGGAACTCGCCGATTTTGAAATGATGAGAAAGCTGAGCACTTGGGTAAGTATTGACAGAAAGACGAAAACGTCGCCGATATTCATGCCGGCCGCTGCTCCGCTTCCTACCATCACGGTGGCTGACACACCGGCAAGCCCAATAACCACACCCACCCATTGCAGTTTTGAAGGATAGCTTCGAAGGATTAAAGAAACAAGCACGGCTGTCAGCATCGGCCCTGTCCCTAAAATCAGCCCTGCGTTCGTACCAGATGTAATTGCCAGTCCACTGGACAAAAAATAATGATGTCCGACCACATTGAGAAGCGCGCCTAGCACAATAAACGTCCATTCATTTTTGCGCGGCAAGCGAAGCAATTTCATGAAGGCCAGGATGATAAAAACGGTGATGCCGGCTGTCAGTATGCGGAATGCGGTTAAAGTTACCGGATCGACAAATTTCACCAAGTATTTCACTGAAGGCAAATTAAAGCCCCAGACGAGCATAACAAATGTTAAAATGGCATAAATTTTCCATTGATTCAATCAAGTCAAGCCTTCTTTCGAGTTCCGAATTATCCATTCATTTTACGCCGCTTCTACGAAAAAGTAAACGCCGCTGCGGTTACTTTTAGCCTTCTCCACATAATCCCATGCTTTTTAGTTGGTCAATAAGCTGAATCCTGTCAAATAGTCCCTTACAGAAAAAACCCGAAAGCAGCAGCTTCCGGGGTCGGTTTTTGTGAATTATCTTGCCAATAAAAATTCTACGTACTTGCGCCAATTGGTATTTTTGGCAAATTCGTAATCCGGCTGTTCACTGGGGAATGGCATAAAGACATTGGGCGGCGTTTTGAAATCACTCAACGTGCTGTCTTTCAGCATCACAGTTCCTGGTGCAATACCGTCGCTTAAGACCGCTTTGCCATCCACTTCGAAGTTGACCGTAACCGGAACGACAGCTGCATTGCCCTGCTCGGCTAGAACATAGGCGAAGCCGCTTGTATCGTAGCGGTTGAAAATCCAAGGCTGCGGCATTGCCACTGCCTCGGCCGCTTCGTTAATGATCACTTCAGCATTTGCTGAACTGCCAAATGGCAGTTCGCCGTTGATCGGCTCATCTGCCATGATTTGAACTTCGTAAAAAGCGATCGGGTTGGCCTGCTTTTTCGGATCAAGCGCCCGGTAAGCCTCGAGCCACCTGGAATCTCCCGCCGGAATCTGGGAAACACTCATGACTGTCCCTGGAATGGCTTGCTCCAGCCCTTCCGCTTGAACCATTACACGGTCCTGAGCAGCGACATCTTTCCATTCATCTTCCAATACATACGTGACAAATGTCTTTTCCTCCGAATAGATTTCCACACTCAGCGGTGAAGAATCCCGGTTGACTTTGGCTATAATGCCTTCCACCGGGCTGACCAAAGCCGGCCTCGCCAAACTTTGGCTCAACTGGGCGTTGATGACAGCCAATTGCGATTCGATAGCTGCCAGGCGCTGTTCCGCTTGGGCAATTCCTGCTGCGAACGAGCCGTCTTGTGGCACTTCGACGCCAACAGAAAAATCGAAATTGTATTCAATGATGTCGCCGTCTTCGTTGGTTTCGGTCGATTGGTCCGAAGTATTTTCAGATTCTTTGCCGCTTTGGCTGGAACGGGCAGACTCGAGTGCGCTCAATGAGCTTTGCACTTCGCTTTTTTCTGATTCCAATGCGCTTTTTTCTGATTCCCAAAGCGCCCGCTGCCCTTCCGATTCCGCTTCGTTCAGCAAAGCGATTTCTGAGCCGGCTTGGACAGCGTCGCCTTCATTGACCGTCCATTGATCGATTGCTTCCCTTTCCTGCACATAAATCTGAGTGCTGGCACGCGGCGCCACAATCGATTCTTTTGGCAGTTTTTCTGTATATGTATTGGAGTATGCCCGTTCATATTCACTGACGTAGACATTTTTCGAGATGCTGCTTTTCTCTCCAAACAGCAATAAAGCATTAGCGGAGATAAAAGCAGTCACCGCAACAGAGAGCCCGATGAAAAAGAACCTATTCAATAGAAGCTCCCCCTCTCGTGAAATCGCTCAGCATCTCACCCAGCGGCACATAGGCACTAAATGCTGCAATAGCCAGTGCCGCCACAATATGAATCAAAATCAGCAGCAATAAAATCAGCTTGGGTGAAAACGCCGTAAAGCTGCGGACATAACGGTATTGGACTGCAATAATCAGCGATGTGAAAATAGTCAATTGATTAAAGAAAAAAATCAGGAAAGAATGGTTCATCAATGTATTGTCCAAAAACGTAACCGCTAAAGGGCCAAACGAAAATAGCGATACCGGCATCGTAAAGCCCGTTACGGCAAACAGGAAAAATGTCAAGGCTTTTTCAATAACCAGTAAAGCCACTACGTACGCCTGCATCACGATTGCTGCCCGAAAAGTCATTTTCGTCAGCTTGCTGAAGAGAAAAGCCACACCATAGGAATGGAAAGCTAAATAAAACCCGGCCCAAATCAATGTACCCGCTAGCGAAGTCCAGCGGGCAAGCGTGTAGGCATCCCAAGACGCCTCCGTTAAATAAGGAGTCAAGGATGAGGTATTCATCCCCCAGATTTCACGCAGCGCAAAGAGAAGCACCCCTAAAACAAAAATCCAGGCAAGGCGCTGGTTGAATTTCCGCATTTCGTTTTCTTGCAAATTATGTATTAACTCTCCCTGTCGGGTAAAATAATGCCAGAATTTAAAATCAAATATCATGTATGTGATTCCTTTCAGCGCAAATGATGGTTCTGCTCCCTTTAACTTTACCAAAAAAAACACCGCTTTGAAACGATAAAGCTGTCACATTTTTTAATATTTCAGTCTTTAAGCTAAAAGCGTATCAAATATCACAAGCATCCCGGCGCCGTTTGTTAAGCATTAAAAAAGAAGCTCCTTTAAGAAAGCTGCCGGAACCGTTCATATTTGTTCTTCTTAAATATGAAAAAACTCCTGCAAACTGCAGGAGTTTCTAAAAAATCTTATACGATTTTGTATTTCTTATGTGAAATTACGGTCATGTTGGATGCTGCACCAATTTCCTTTGCATCTTCATGTGAAATCTCGACAATCACCGAGTTGTCCATAATTTTAAAGATCGTTCCGTTAACTTCCACTCCGTTGCGAGTGAAGGAAATCCATTCACCAATTCTGCGGGCTGCTACAAATTCCGATACCTCTTTTTCATGTGGTTGAAATGCCATCGTTATCCTCGCCTCTCTTTAGTAGAAACAATATCTATTTATTATATCATAAAAAAGACAGAATTTCACCTCTTAAGCTGCATAGATTTTAACCGGCAGTTCCAGGCCCCCCATCCGCAATCAGCTGTACCCGCATACTCCTGCATCTTGTACGCCACCAGGCTTTTTCAACTGTTTTTCACTCGACTCCCGGCAAAATGGTCAAGGTTTTAGCGTCAGCATCCAGCTGGGCTTCCACTCCAAGCGGGACAGAAAAATGCGGTTCACAATGTCCAATTTTAAAGCCTTTGACGACCGGCACTTTCAATTCACTGAAGTAATCATCAAACACTTGATCCAGCGTCAACGATCTTTCTTTTTTCTTCGGTTCCGAATTTTTAAAGTCTCCGATGACAATTCCGGCCACTTCATCAAATTTTCGGGCCATCCGCAAATGGTTCAGCAATTCGTCCACTTGATAAGGCTCTTCGTCGATGTCTTCTATCAACAAGATCTTGCCTTTCACGTCCAGCTCGAACTTGGTGCCGATGGCGCTTCGCAGCAGCGATAGATTTCCCCCGACCAGTTCCCCTTGTGCCATTCCTGCGCTGAGCGCTGTAAGCGGAGAAATTTCTTCGGAATAATGCAATTCGAAAGGCCCGAACAACTGGCCGAACATCCGGGCGCTGCGTTCATGAAATTCCTCTTTGCCCACATCCGACGCCAGCATCGGCCCATGAAATGTCACCAACTCCGAGTATTGGCCAATTGCCGAATGTAAAAACGTAATATCTGAATAGCCCCAGAATATTTTCGGATTTTCTTTGATCATCTGGAAATCGATGCTTTCCGCCAAACGCGCTGATCCATATCCGCCGCCTGCACAGATGATGCCTGAAATTTCCGGGTCTTCGAACATGGCATGCAAATCCGCAAGCCGCTCGTCATCCGTTCCAGCCAAATGGCCGTTCTTCGCTTCCACTGATTTTCCCATTTTCACTTTCAGCCCCAATTGTTCCAAAAACGGCAAAGCCTTCTTCAAATTCTCTAAATTTGGCGGGCTTGACGGTGAAATCACTCCTACCGTATCCCCTTTTTTCAAACGCCTTGGTTTGATTCGCACAAGCATCCACTCCTATTTTAACTAGTCTTCATGTATGTAAGCATACCGCTTTGCTGCAGAAAGTAAAACTCCTGCGAAATTCATATTCATGAACACAGAAATTTTCATGTAAGGAATTCTTTTTTTGTTGCTCCACTTTAACAATTAGTGGATCTTCAAGAACTTCATCAAACTAAATCTCTCAATACAGCGGCCGAATTTCAATAAATTCCTTTAAGAAATCTTCATTAATTTAATAAAAATTGGAAAATATTAATTAAAAACAACGATAATTTAGAATTTTTAGTCATTTTGGTCCATGATAAGAAATTGATCTTGCTATATGATTAAAAACAAGTTATAAAACGGCTTACCAAAACCTTATAACTTGCAGGGAAGATCTTCTTTTATAAAACCAACACAGGGAGTGGATATGTATGAATTTTGATAAAGTGCTTGAACTAGAGTGGGAAGATCTTGCAATTGGATTAGCCGGTTCAACTGCCTTAATGCTGTTCCTGAATTTCTTCACATTAATGTAAGAGGTGACTTATGCATATCGGAGTATATTAAAAGCCCTTTTCCGGAAATCTGGAAAGGGGCTTTTATGCGTTTTTTTATGTATACAAAAACGCCTGCTCTCAATTGATCCGGGCAGGCGTTTTATCCATAGGCTAAATTCACTTTACAAACCTCCATTTTCCTGTTGTTGTTTAATCAAGTCATTGAACATCGCTTCATCGTGTGCGGCCAAAGCGTAATCAATCATACGGTTAAAGTTTTCCTGTTCAAGAAAATGAATAGCTTCTTCCGCTTCCTGTTTTGCTTGGTCGTTCACTTCCAGCAGACCTTCTCTCTCTTCCTGCAATATGGCTTGCAGATGCATGTGGATATCAGACACTAACAGCAACTGATATAGCGGCAATCGGATAAATCTGTTGCCTTTTTGGAACACAAACACTTCAGATAGATTCTCTACTTGAAATGTATTTAAATTGACGACTATCTCTTTGCCTTCTACTGGAATAAAATGAAACAGTTCATCATCTTTAAGAATCGAGAAGTATTGATAGGCAAATACGAACCTTACGAGATGATCTTCTTTCTTTGTATAAAAAGGTTTCATCAATTTAACATGCAGCATGACACTCCCCCCCTTTTCAAAAAGAATTTGAATATTCTTACTACACTCATAATATCATATATCTCTCATTTCCGATACAAAAAAGCACAGGGCTAATCAAACCATTATGCCAAATTGTGACGGCGCTGCTTCTTTGGAGACACAATAAAATGCATCTCATTGGAGGGGATTAGAATAAATAAAGAATCCATTAGAGAGCGGAGAAATATTTCGAATTCCTGTTCTTCCGTTTCCCTTTTTTTGAAGATGATGCAATTGGCATGAAAATCGATGCGCACTTCTTTTAAAGGGCTATCCGGAAATAGCTCATTGTTGGTAAATACGAAACTATCATGCGACGCAGCCGCCTGCCATTCCACTTTTGGGAAGCAGCTGTCTGCATGCCGCCAGAAAAGCTCCCACCGGCTGATTGCCTCTGGAGTTATTACATACCTTAAATCCGGAATTGCTAAAACATAGGAATCCATCAAGTCCATTCTCCTTTCGTTATTGTTTTTTAGGTTTACACGGATTGGACAAGTTATTTACAGCAGCAGATATTTCACAAAACAGCTCCGCTTGCCATGGGCGTCTCTGCTGTTTTTCTTCGGATTTAAGTGATCAATCATCAAAAAGCTGTATCAATGGTCCTCTCTTTTCCAGAAAGCTTCTCTAGCGCCGACGCGTCCACGGGCAAGGTGGAGCGATGAGACGAGTGTCCTTCCCGGCTTATCGTGGAAGTCCTCCCCATAGCGGCCGAAGCGGGATTTTCAAAAATCATTTTTCAGTTCAACTGATATAAAACAGAACCAAATTCACGCCGCCGGCAGCAGAAATCCGTCAGTGAAAACCCACAGATCCATCAAAAGATAAGCACTAAATTTTCTTCATCGTTTACGGAGCTCTCTGAAAGCCGTATAATAGAAGGAAAGTTTTTATTTGGAGCGATGCATATGGCTACGGTTCAATCCCTAGCAAAACGGTTCGATGACACGATACACAATTATATGGCTGCTATCGACAAATCACTCAATCCATCGCGTGAGCAGGATGAGGAAATGGTTCGAAAAGCAGTCTTTTTAGTGCGCCATGACGGAGTGCAGATTTTGTCGTTCAATGAAGAGCGGCTATTGCTTGAAGCAATCGTCAAAGATGCCCATACAGTTAAAGTTCTGTTAAACTTCGATAAATTGAACGCCGCTTGCGCTTGTCCGCAGGAAGAGATGTGCCGCCATAAATTGGCTGTGGTTTTTGCGCTTTACCAGAAAATCGGCTCTCTATCAGAATGGGTAGCTGACTGGCGATCCCGCCCTTCTGATCCCCTTAGTCTCCTTACCAGCAAACGGTCACCTGATCAATGGACACAGCTTATCCGCAATGCCTGGCGCGATCCAGTTCCGGATTACACAACACGCAATTATTTTTATTTTGAACAGATGTATGAAGGGCGTTTGAAAAATGCGCTTTCCTTTGTGCCTCTTGAACGGGAATGGAAAGTGTTTTACCGCACCTACGCCCATCTAATTTCACTTATGGAAGTCTGGAACACGTATATCGCCGGAACGACTGAAGTGCACCATTCTTTCTTTAAGACTTGGTTTGAAGATGAACTCCACGCCATCCGCGATTTGCTTGAGCAATTGCGTGTCCAGCACCGCACATTTGAAGCAGATGATTTCTTAAAGCATTTGCGGCAGCTGGTCCGTTCTTTTGTCCAAGTGAAAGGCGGTTCGTTTTCACAGCGCTTTACGGTTTACCGTTTGTTTTGGACCACTCTTTTTACAACGAATAAACTGCGGATGGAAGAGATATCTGCTTTTGACCGGCCTGAAAACCGGATTGAGGCGTTTTTCGCAATTTTGTTGCAAGACGATGTTTCAGTGAAGAAAATTTCACCGGAAGAGACGCCCGATTGGGTGCAGCTTGCCATCCTGGCAGAAGAAGAACAGCATGAACAGGCATTGGCGGCTATTTTAATGGCCGTTAAACCGAACGTAAAAACATTCCTGTTCGATGGTTTATATACACAATACCGCCATCAGTATGTCCGTGTTTTGAGCCGCCTGTTTTCACAAATCCATTTAAGCGAAACGGATTGGGAAGACTTGTTCAAACAATTTGGCCATTACGGGCTGCCGGCTTACTCTACTTACCTGATTGAAAAACAACTTTATAAACAATGGGCGGAATTGCACCATCTTCATAATTCACCGCTGTATTTTGCCGAAGAATGCGGCTTGAAAGAAGTTCAGGAAGCCGCTCCAGACTACGTATTGCCGCTTTTCCACCGGTATGCAATGGATTACTTGGAAGAACGCACCCGGCCGAGCTATAAACAGGCGGTCCGGATCTGGAAGCGAATGAAAGCCGCCTGTAAAAAAAGCGGTCAAATGGAGTTTTGGAAAGCCTATATGACTGAAATCCGGACACAAAACAAACGTCTGCGGGCACTCCAGGAAGAGATCGAGAAAGGACATCTTGTATGAATCAGTTCCAAATAGAAGGAAGCCGCACTTATTACTTGAAAATCAATCGCATGGAAGATTTTCACATCCAGGCAACAAATGAATTGGGAAACCGGATACCTCCGGAAATTTGGAAACCGTATTTGTATTTTCTAGATAAAGAAAGCTTTTATGGATTAACCGCGCGAATCGATGGATTAGACCTGCTTTTGACGCCGGCGGAATTTGTCCGATTGTTTCAGCAGGCTCCCCATCATTATGTTTCATTCTTAGGGCAGCGCGCCGAAGACGACACCTGGCTGAAACTGGCCGGAAAAGTGGCCGATTCGCTGAACGACCCAGACTTATGGAACCATATATCAGTGGACGGTGAAGATATCCTGTTCGACCCGGCTTATGGCGATCCGGAAATCCAGGCCTTCCTTATCGATACCATTCAACACCAATTACGGCAAAAAGGGTTGACTCCCGCACAATTGCCATTTATCCAGCATTTTGTTCAGCACGCGGGTTGGCAAGGCCTACAAGCAACTGAAGATTACGTTATAGCTGCACAATTGAGCGAACCGGATACGGATGCTTTTTGGTCTTTTAAAGTAGTGCTGCGTCCAAAACGCGGTACGGTCTACTGGTCTCCGTCAAAACGCCGCGCTGATCAGCCGATTGAAAAGGTCCTTCCTGAGAAATGGAAAGTCCATTCCCAGGAAATCAGACAGCAGCAGATCCTGCTGCTAAGCCTATGCCCGTCGGTGGAGAGCTATGACGAAAGCCGTCTTTTCCATGAAGAATGGACAGATGCCCAAGTGCTTGAGTTTTTGCGCAATGATGCAGAAATCCTGCAGGCATTCGGCATCGAAGTCTCCATTCCGTCTTGGCTGAAAGCTGTCCAGGAATCGAAAGTACGGGTGCGGGCAAATATCCACTCCCCTGTCAAAAAGGCATCGGTGGTAGGTCTGGATCAGATCGTCCGTTTTGACTGGCAGTTTTCATTGAACGGCCATGAACTCAGCATGCAGGATTTCCAGCAGCTTGTTGCTGAAAACAAGGAATTTATCCGCATCGGCAATGAATGGGTCCGCGTCGATTCAAATCTGCTGATGCAATTGCGGAAAATGATTGAAGAAGCCGATGATGCGGAATGGACGATCAAAGACATGCTGTTCCAGAATGTGCCGGAAATCATGTTCAATGAAGAATCCGAAGAAGAAGACGACCCATTAGTCGAATTCCATCTGAACAAATCGCTTCGTTTGCTGCTCGATAAGCTGCTCGACAAACGTGATTTGCCGGAAACGCCGATCCCTCCAAATTTACTGACAGAACTTCGGCCGTACCAAAAAACCGGATTCGATTATCTGGTCTTTATGCGGCAAGAAGGATTTGGCCTTTGCCTGGCGGATGATATGGGTCTTGGAAAAACGGTGCAGTTGATTGCTTATCTCTTGCATGTACACGGAAAAAATCCGGAACAGCCGTCACTGATCATTTGCCCGACTTCCGTACTCGGCAACTGGCAAAAAGAGCTGGAGCGCTTTGCTCCTGATTTGAAAGTCGTCACCCATTACGGCAGCACTCGCCCGAAAGAAGGGGAATTTTTACACTTCTTGAATGACGAAAAACCGGATGTTGTGTTGTCGACTTATGGAATCGCTTCTTCTGATGCGGTGGAAATCCAAGCGGTCCATTGGACCAGCATCACTCTCGATGAAGCGCAAAACATCAAAAACATGTATACGAAACAGTCACGGACCATCCGTAAATTTAAAGGGAATCACCATATAGCGCTGACTGGTACACCGATTGAAAACCGGCTTTCTGAATTATGGTCAATTTTCGACTTTATCAATAAAGGCTACTTATATCGCATCAAACAATTCCAAGAGAACTTTATGATTCCGATTGAACGCGATGATTCAGAAGAACATAAGGAAAAACTGCGCAAACGCATTCAGCCTTTCTTATTGCGCCGGACGAAAAAAGATCCCGACTTGCAGCTGAACTTGCCGGAAAAGCTAGAGCAGTTGGAATACTGTCCGCTTACTCCGGAACAAGCTGCTTTATACGAAGGTTTGGTCCAGGATACGGTGCAGAAAATGGAGACGCTCACAGGCTTCGAGAAAAAAGGGCTTGTGCTGAAAATGTTAAGCAAATTAAAGCAGCTATGTAATCATCCAGCACTGTATCTGAAAGAACCTTATAGTTCTGCTGAAGAAATACTGCCTAGATCTCAGAAGCTGGAGCGTATTGTGACTCTCGCCGGGGAAATTGCAGAACGCGGGGAACAATGTTTGATTTTTACGCAATACATCGGCATGGGCCATTTGCTGCAGCAAGCGATCAATGAATTATATGGCCATGAAGTTCCGTTCTTGACAGGAAGCATGCCAAAAAATCAGCGGGATTCGCTGGTCGCTTCTTTCCAAGCAGGTGAATTCCCAATCTTTATCCTATCTCTGAAAGCAGGTGGCACCGGCCTGAACTTGACTGCTGCCACTCATGTCCTGCATGCAGACAGATGGTGGAACCCTGCTGTTGAAAATCAGGCGACTGACCGTGCTTACCGCATTGGCCAAACGCAATTTGTCCATGTCCATAAATTTGTGACCATCGGGACGATCGAAGAGAAAATTGACTCCCTGCTGACGCAGAAGCAGTCAATGTCCGAGCAGTTTATCCAATCCAGCCAGTGGATGACGGAACTGTCAGATCACGAACTAAAAGAATTGTTTTCTTATAATTTATAAATAATTCGGTCAGGCCCCCACCTGACCGAATTCCCATTTTAGACGGAAAGACCATCACCCTTTTGGACGGAACGGAAAATTGCTTTTAACTCACTTAGTTCCCGCTCCGCCTCTGCCAATCGCCGATGAAGCTGAGCCGTCATTTTGATCAATTGCTCCATATGCACTTCCAATTGCAACTGCGCGTCTTTTGGCATTCCTAAGTGCCTCCTTTGTTTGGCGTTAAACGTTTACTCCATCCGTCCCAGGCGGCTGGAAGTCAAAGTCTGCTTCAGACTCGGGCTCCGGCTGTCTGTGGGCGGATTCTTCTTTTTCTTTCCTTTTGTCCAAAAAGCGGATTTGATCACCCAACACTTCAGTGACATACACACGCGTTCCGTCTTCTTTGTCATAATGCCGGGACTGCAGCCGGCCCGTGACAGCAATAAGCGACCCTTTCACACAGTATTTCGAAATGTTTTGGGCTGGACGGCCCCATGACGAACAAAGGACAAAATCGGTTTCTATTTCCCCTTTCTGATTTTTATAGTTCCGGGACACCGCTACAATGAAAGAAGTATGTATGCGGCCTTCACTCATGACACGGCTTACCGGATCTTTCGTTAATCGACCTACAATTCCGACTTGGTTCATTTACTCACCTCCTTTGGAATTACAGAAAGCATACTAAGCAAAGTGAATATTGTGCAAAATACCAAAAATTATTTTTGCCGCATTTATGCCTGCAATATTTTATTTTTGAATACTGCTGAAAAAGATTTTTATCTATGCATGAGGATGGAATGCCCAGTTGGTAAGCTTTCTCCATCTTGTGAAAAATAATATTTAGCATATTTCCAGAATATTTTATGCTGATAGCCGGAGAAATTATGGCTGTGATATACTGTAAAAAAGTGATGTTTGGAGGGATTTCCATGAAGACATTTAAAATGCTGTCTTTGGGCGTGGTAAACGACGAGGAAGTAATCAACTATCCGCTGCAGGACGGCATCATCATTAACCAGGAAAATAGCCATCGTTCATGGGTGCTCGAAATGCTCATGGACCTTGAGTATCAGGAAACTTTCCAAAAGATGATGAACTCCGGTGACATATATGATGTAAAAGTGGTCATCTCCTACCCTGACAACGAGCCTGCTACTTTCCAAGTAGCGATATACGGCGTCAAAGTGATGGGTGACCAGATTTCTGTGCTGATGAAAGGCACCTTGAAACGGGTACGCCGCAAATATGCGGAGTCCTTGCTGTCTGAGCTTCTTGAAGACGGCCTTGAAGGTACGGAATTGCTGGAACGCTTTGAACACGACATGCGGACACGCCCAGGGCTGCGGAAAGACGGAGCAAAAACGTGAATAGAAAAAAGAGGCTGCCAGGAATATTTCACTCCTGGCAGCCTCTTTTTTCTGTTTTACTGCTTTTCGCCTACTACAGGCCCTAAAGCAAAAAGGATATCGCATTCGCATACCAATTCTCCATCTACAGAAGCAATTGCATGCCCTTTGCCCATAGAACCGCGGACTTTGGTCAATTCAACTTCCAGTCTTAACTGATCGCCAGGAACCACTTGGCGTTTGAACCGGCAATTGTCGATTCCCGTGAAAAATGCCAAACGGCCTTTATTTGCTTCCATTTGCAGAACTGCTGTAGCTCCTACTTGCGCAAGTGCTTCAACAATCAGCACCCCCGGCATAACCGGGTAGCCTGGAAAATGGCCGTTGAAGAATTCTTCATTTGCCGTTACGTTTTTTAATCCGACCGCTTTTTTTCCTTCTTCAATTTCTAAAATCCGGTCTACCATTAAGAACGGATATCGGTGCGGCAAAATTGCCTGAATTTGTTCAACTGTTAACATTGTTCCAGCTCCTTAATAAATGAAATAAAACAGGAGCGGAAGTTATTTCTTTCCGCTCATGATATCAATGATATGCTGCCACGTTTCCCATTTCAACGCGTCCTGCGGATTGCCATCTCCAATAACGCCATATCCGACCATAACTCCGAGAACCATTGCTAATGCTATCAAAGCTATGACAATTACAATCCGCAGCCAAATAGGAAACAGGCGAATTTGTACCCACTTGCGCTGTTTCGGTTCCGCTTTTGCAGTTGTTTCTTTTTGTTCCTTTTCCTGAAGGCTTACCTTCTTTTTCGAATCAACCATTCACTCAGTCAACCTTTCCATCGATGCATGCCGCTTATTGAACCAAGGTTTTATCCCGCTTTAACGGTCAATAAACTCCCTCTTCGCCACTTGGGAGATCACTGGCAGCAAAAGCCCGACTGGATCAACCAACAATCAATAGGAGATAAAGCTCCCATCGGTCGAAGTTTCTCTTTAATGCCCAGAACTCAACTATTGGTGCTGAATTGAACTTGCATCTTCATTAGTTGTCATTATACTAAATAATTTTATCAATGCCATCTGACATTCGTCACGTACCAGATCAAGTTCACTCGGTGGTGGCTTTTTTCTCTTCGCTGGACCGCATTTGGAAATTTTTTAACAAGCCTTGTTTGCGCAAGGAGAATCTATCCATATTGTCCAATATGATTCCTGTGCCAAGAGCGACGCTGTTCATCGGCTGCTCTGCAACCATGACAGGCACTTTCAAATGCTCTGCAAGAAGGTGGTCGAGGCCATGAAGCATTGCTCCTCCACCAGTCAATACCACTCCGCGATCAATAATGTCTGCAGAAAGTTCCGGTGGTGTTTTTTCCAATACTTTCCTAGCAGCAGCGATAACCAGGTTAACGGATTCTTTTAATGCTTGCTCAATTTCTGCAGAATGAACGATAATGACACGCGGAAACCCGGTGGCCATATCCCGTCCGCGCACTTCCATTTCCTCTTTCCTGCCGTTTGAGAAAACCGATCCAATTTTTATTTTGATGTCCTCAGCAGTTCGTTCGCCGATAATTAGTTTATGATGGCGTTTGATGTATTGAAGAATATCGTTGTCAAAGACGTCTCCCGCAACTTTGATGGATTCGCTTGTGACGATTTCCCCCATGGATAAGACAGCAACATCTGTAGTTCCACCGCCCATATCAATGACCATATTGCCGCTGGGCTGATAAATATCCATTCCTGCTCCAATTGCAGCCACTTTTGGTTCTTCTTCCAAAAACACTTTTTTGCCGCCGGATTTTTCTGCAGCTTCACGGATTGCTTTTTGTTCAACACTTGTGATATTGGTCGGGCAGCAAATCAAAATGCGGGGTTTGGTCATAAAGCCTTTTACTTTTAAAAGATCTAAAAAGTATTTAAGCATAATTTCTGTCACATCAAAATCAGCAATAACTCCATCTTTGAGTGGACGGATAACCATTATATTATCAGGCGTACGGCCGATCATTTTCTTTGCTTCTTCTCCAACTGCTAAAATCTGGTTTGTCTTTCGATCTATTGCCACTACTGACGGCTCATTCAAGACAATTCCTTTTCCTTTGACGTGAATCAGGACATTGGCTGTACCGAGATCAATTCCGATATCTTTTGAGAACATTTATCCGTTTCCCCTCCCACCAATAACGCACGATATATACGAGTCAAAAAAGACTCTCCTAAGTGAACATTTTAGCATAGTCCCACTAGAAAAGAAAAAGAATCATCTAGGAAGTAAGACCAGTTTTGTAATTTTCAAAGAATATTACCAGACGTTTCATTCTCACCATTGGCGCTGTTCAAAGATTGGCTGCTTGAATCCTAAATGGTTCAGGCTTCTCTTCTTCCCCATCAAATAACAAAAAGCCTGCCAACAAAAGCTGACAGGCTTAGAATATAATGTATTAGGCCATTTGTTCTTCTTTTACTTCTGCTTCTGCAGTGGTGACACGTTCGATGTCCGCACCCAATGAAGCCAGTTTCAAGTGGAAATCTACATAGCCACGGTCCAGATGATACAGTTCATTGACCCGTGTGATCCCCTCAGCCGCCAGACCAGCTAAAATCAGCGCTGCAGCTGCTCTTAGGTCCGTTGCTGACACTTCAGCACCTTGCAGCTTAGAAGGCCCTTCCATGATCACTGAGCGCCCCTCGATTTTAACAGAGGCATTCATGCGGCGGAATTCTTCAACGTGCATAAACCGGTTTTCAAAAACTGTTTCAGTTAAGATCCCATTTCCAGTGGCCGTAAGCATCAACGACATCATTTGAGATTGCATGTCTGTTGGGAATCCTGGATGCGGCATCGTTTTGATATCAATAGAACGCAGCGGATGATTCGAGCGCACACGAAGCCCTTCTTCCGTCTCCTCGATGTCTACACCCATTTCACCCATTTTAGAAATTAATGCGCGCATATGTTCAGGTACCGCATTTTCAATAATGACATCGCCTTGGGTAATAGCTGCTGCCACCATGAATGTTCCAGCTTCTACACGGTCAGGTATGATGTAATGCTCAGCGCCATGCAATTCTTTAACGCCTTCAATGCGCAAAGTATCTGTTCCGGCACCAATCACCCGGCCGCCCATTTCATTGATGTAATTTGCCAAGTCAACAATTTCAGGTTCTTTCGCAGCGTTTTCGATAATGGTTACTCCGTCAGCTAAGGCAGCTGCTGTCATAATGTTTTCAGTAGCTCCGACACTTGGGAAATCCAAATAGATTTTTGCGCCGCGCAAACGGCCATTAACTTCCGCTTCTACAAAACCGTTCCCGAAAGTAATTTGTGCACCCATTGCCTCGAACCCTTTTAAGTGCAGTTCAATCGGACGTGATCCAATTGCACAGCCTCCCGGCAAAGCAACACGAGCGAATCCATTACGTGCAAGCAACGGCCCCATTACCAAGATTGATGCGCGCATCTTTCTGACGTATTCAAATTGCGCTTCACTTGATAATGTCTGTGATGAATCAATCACCATTTCATTTTTCTCCGGAAAGTATTCAACCGTAGCATTTAAACTTTTCAGTACTTCTTGAATCGTATACACATCCGCCAAGTTAGGTACCTCTTTAATAATGCTTTTTCCGTTTGAAGCAAGAAGTGATCCGGCAAGAACTGGCAATACTGCGTTCTTAGCCCCTTCTACTCTAACTTTCCCTTTTAATTTTTGGCCGCCTCGTACAATAATCTGATCCACTGATATGCCCTCCATCTGTTAAGTATTCATACATCTATATGTAATTCCGAAATTTAAAAGTCCAATGTCATAAATTAGAAACAAAACCTTTTTTATAATACCTGTTTTATACTAATATAACAAGTATCTATCCAATGTTTTCTATAATTTTATTCTTTTTGACGCTATATGTTTCGAAAGTCGTTCACATTTTATGTCCGTATGTCCTATATTTAAGTATATCTGTCTGAGCTTGCTGTATGTATAACAATATATTACATTTTCATTACAGACTTAATTTTCCCTTTTTTTCCACTGGTAAACCTGGAAATTAATTTTATTTCCCGGGAAATAAAGATTTCTGTAATCCTGCTAAACTAGCTGGAAACAGAGAACTATTGGAGAAAGAACATTGAGGCAAATAAAAAAATTTGCCCTTTTGCCATGTGCACGAAAATCGTTCTCATGGCAAAAAAGCAAATTTTAAAATAAGTAAGGCAGTTGTCTAGACCATGAGGAGATATTCAAAAAGAATGTCGATACTCCTGTACCAATGGCAATGCTCAGGAAAATATATAAAATCTGTGCTTGAAGCACATGCTGTTTACGGATCCATTTTTCAAACATTACCGCCCGCAGCGCGTAAAAAGCGACGCCGGTAAAAAAGATATGGCTGAAAATAGAAATCAAGGCAGTCTGT
Source organism: Planococcus shenhongbingii (assembly GCF_030413635.1). Taxonomy (NCBI): domain Bacteria; kingdom Bacillati; phylum Bacillota; class Bacilli; order Caryophanales; family Caryophanaceae; genus Planococcus; species Planococcus shenhongbingii. The sequence goes on from NZ_CP129235.1 coordinate 3,181,588, forward strand.
CCAATCATAGCTTCCATGCTGCTCTCTCCTTATAGTAAAAAAAACGGGCAAAAGTCAATTGCCCTTCTGCCCGTTTTTTGAATTTTTTATTTCTACATTTAGTGTCCAGACTCCAACGGCCAACTCCTCGGCCTTAAGCTGCCCTTCCTGTGCGGCAAAAAACGCCGCTTCGGAAGTTAATCTTAAGTCTCCCGGAGCTGAACGGCCGTTTTCGCTTTTCAATTAAATGTTACCCTCATAAACGTTGATACGATTCTTCGCACGTCTTAACGCTAGTTCTGCTCGCTGATAGTCTACTTCATCTTTGTTCGCCTGAAGTATCGCTTCTGCACGTCTTGCAGATTCTTGTGCACGCGCCAGATCGATGTCTGTCGCAAGTTCTGCTGATTGAGCTAGAATTGTTACTTTGTCAGGACGAACTTCCAAGAATCCGCCACTTACAGCTGCCAATTCAGTCGAGTTTTCTTTCTTTAATCGGACTGCGCCGATTCCAAGAGGAGCTACTGTCGGAATATGGCCAGGCAAGATTCCCATCTCACCCGTTGCTGTAACTGCTATTACCATAGAAACTTCGGAATCGTATACCGGGCCGTCGGGAGTGACAATATTGACTATGATGGTCTTCATTTTTTTCCCTCCTGGTCCCTTATTTTAGACTTCTACGCCCATGCCTTTAGCTTTTTCGATTACATCTTCAATGCGGCCAACTAAGCGGAAAGCATCTTCCGGCAAGTGGTCGTATTTACCAGCAAGAATTTCTTTGAATCCTTTGATTGTTTCCTGTACTGGAACGTAAGAGCCTTTTTGGCCCGTAAACTGTTCAGCTACGTGGAAGTTTTGAGATAGGAAGTTTTGGATGCGGCGTGCACGGTTAACCGTTAGCTTGTCCTCATCACTTAACTCATCCATACCCAGGATTGCAATGATATCTTGAAGTTCACGGTAGCGTTGAAGCGATTCTTGAACTTGACGGGAAATTGCATAATGCTCTTCTCCAACAATTTCAGGCGACAAAGCGCGTGAAGTTGATGCAAGAGGATCCACCGCAGGGTAGATACCCATTTCAGAAAGTTTACGCTCAAGGTTAGTTGTTGCGTCCAAGTGAGCGAAAGTTGTAGCCGGAGCCGGATCCGTATAGTCATCGGCTGGTACATAGATCGCTTGGATCGAAGTTACTGAACCAGTGCTAGTTGTTGTGATGCGTTCCTGCAATTGACCCATTTCAGTAGCAAGTGTCGGCTGGTAACCAACCGCTGATGGCATACGGCCCAAAAGTGCTGATACCTCAGATCCTGCTTGTGTGAAACGGAAAATATTATCGATGAACAAAAGAACGTCTGCGCCTTGTTCGTCACGGAAATATTCAGCCATAGTCAAACCAGTCAAAGCTACACGCATACGTGCGCCAGGCGGCTCGTTCATTTGTCCGAATACCATTGCCGTTTTCTTGATAACGCCAGAATCGCTCATTTCAAAGAACAAGTCATTTCCTTCACGTGTACGTTCACCAACACCAGCGAATACGGATAAACCACCGTGTTCTTGAGCGATGTTGTTGATCAATTCCTGGATAAGAACTGTTTTACCTACACCGGCACCACCGAAGAGACCGATTTTACCGCCTTTGATATAAGGGGCAAGCAAGTCAACTACTTTAATGCCTGTTTCAAGAATTTCAACTTCTGTTGAAAGGTGTTCAAATGTCGGAGCTAAACGGTGAATAGGATTACGGTGTTCAGACAACGGAATTTCTTCACCTAAGTCGATTACTTCTCCGAGTACGTTAAATACACGGCCTAATGTTACATCTCCAACTGGAACAGTGATAGGGCTGCCCAAGTCGGTTACTACTGAACCGCGTTGCAATCCGTCAGTGGAATCCATCGCAATCGTGCGAACGGAATCATCACCAAGGTGTAGAGCCACTTCAAGTGTCAATTTCACTTGTTGTTGGCCTGGACGATCAATGAGTACAGTTAGGGCGTTGTAGATTTCTGGAAGCTGGCCATTGGCAAACTTAACGTCTACAACCGGACCCATAACTTGAAGAATGTGTCCTGTGTTCATGCTGTTCCCTCCTGTCTTACTGTTTTTACTATATAACGTTGATATTCCTCAAAACAGCTGCGCTTTCCTGCGGGCGAGCGCCAAGCCTCCTCAGTCGCTTCGCGCCTTGCGGGGTCTCGGCTTTCTCGTCGCTTACGCTGCTCCGCGGGAGTCTCCGCTGTTTTGCTCCATATCAAGAGATCTCTTAGCGCCGGCGCGTTCAGGGGCTAGGCGTAGCTGGAAGACGAGTGTTCTTCTCGGCTTCTAGCGGGAGCCATGCCCAAAGCGGCCGAAGCGATGTGTAAAAGGATGATTCTTTAATTCAACTTATAATTTCTATTCTAAAGCAGCTGCCCCGCCGACGATTTCAGTGATTTCCTGAGTAATCGCTGCTTGGCGTGCCCGGTTGTATGAAAGTGTCAATCCATCGATCAAGTCAGACGCATTGTCGGTTGCGCTCTTCATTGCGGTCATGGACGCAGCGTGTTCACTTGCCTTGCCGTCAAGAACAGCACCAAAAATCAAGCTCTCTGCATATTGCGGAAGAAGCACTTGTAAAATCGCTTCAGCTGATGGATCGAACTCGTAGGAAGCAGTTGCTCCAGTCGCTTGGATATCCGTTAATGGCAAAACTTTCTTTTCAGTAACTTCTTGCTGAATAGCTGAGACAAAGTGATTGTAGTACATATAAACTTCATCATACGTACCATCTGAGAACATACCAACAGCTTTGCGCGTAATTTCTTTAATATCAGCAAAAGTTGGGTGATCCGGCAGTGCAATCGCACTTTCAAGAATCGTCATTCCCTGCTTGGCAAAGAAATCCCGACCTTTACGACCAACGCTGAGGATAACAAACTCATCATTGGATGTATGGCGCTGGCGGATTCTCGCCATTACTGTACGAAGAATATTACTATTGTATCCGCCGACTAAACCGCGATCCGATGTAATCACGAGATAAGCTGTTTTAGCAACAGGGCGAGTCGTCATCATTGGGTGGGTTTCATTCGAACCTTGTGCAATAGAAGCGACTACATCCTGAATTTTATCCATGTAAGGGACGAATGCTTTCGCATTCAATTCCGCACGGCTCAGCTTTGACGCAGAAACCATCTGCATCGCTCGAGTGATTTGGCTTGTTTTCTTGGTTGACGAAATTCGGTTTTTTATATCGCGTAAAGATGCCACTGGTATTTCACCACCTTATTATTTTTTCTTCATATTCGAACAAAGTTATTGCCCTGCCTTATTCAGCAGTTTAGATCAACCGGCATTCAGCGGAATTAAGAAACTCAGCTGTACACAGTTTCTCTTATTCTGATTTTGCGAATGTGCGTTTGAAATCGTTGATTGCTGCTCCAAATGCTTCATCAGAAGGCAAACCTTGAGTTTTGCGAATAGTTTCCAAAATTTCAGTGTGGTTGGAATCCAGCCAGCTTGTCAATTCCGCTTCAAAACGCTGAATGTCTTGAATTGCAATATCATCAAGGAATCCGCGAGTCAATGCATAGAAAATAACAACTTGTTTTTCAACTTTAATCGGGTTGTTCAAATCTTGCTTCAATACTTCAACAGTACGTTTCCCACGCTCAAGTTTTGCTGCAGTCGCTGCATCAAGGTCTGAACCGAATTGAGAGAACGACTCAAGCTCACGGAATGCAGCCAAGTCAAGACGCAAAGTACCCGCAACTTTTTTCATTGCTTTGATCTGTGCTGAACCACCTACGCGTGATACAGAAAGACCTGCGTTGATTGCCGGACGTACACCCGAGAAGAATAGATCTGACTGAAGGAAAATTTGTCCGTCAGTGATCGAAATTACGTTTGTTGGAATGTAAGCAGAAATATCGCCTGCTTGCGTTTCAACGAATGGAAGAGCTGTAATTGAGCCGGCACCTAAAGTTTCGTTCAATTTCGCAGCACGTTCCAATAACCGTGAGTGCAAGTAGAAAACATCCCCTGGATAAGCTTCACGGCCTGGTGGACGACGAAGCAATAGTGAAAGTTCGCGGTAAGCAGACGCTTGTTTTGTTAAATCGTCGTATACGATCAAGACGTGCTTGCCTTCGAACATGAATTCTTCAGCCATAGAGATACCAGCGTAAGGAGCCAGGTACAATAATGGAGCTGGTTGTGAAGCAGAAGCTGTCACTACGATTGTGTAATCAAGTGCACCGTTTTTGCGCAAAGTTTCAACTACGTTACGTACTGTAGATTCTTTTTGCCCGATTGCTACATAGATACAAATCATGTCTTGGTCAGCTTGGTTCAAGATGGTATCGATCGCTACAGAAGTTTTACCTGTCTGGCGGTCACCGATGATCAATTCGCGCTGTCCACGGCCGATCGGCACTAGAGCGTCAATCGCTTTAATCCCTGTCTGAAGTGGTTCGTGAACCGATTTACGGGCCATAACCCCTTGAGCCGGGCTTTCGATTGGGCGAGTTTTTGTTGTGTTGATTGGACCTAAGCCGTCTACTGGCTGTCCAAGTGGATTTACTACGCGTCCGATAAGTTCTGGTCCTACTGGCACTTCCATGATGCGGCCAGTTCGACGTACTTCATCGCCTTCTTTGATGTCTGTGTAAGGCCCTAAGATGATGATACCAACGTTGTTGGCTTCCAAGTTCTGTGCCATACCCAATACACCAGTTGAGAACTCAATAAGTTCTCCAGCCATGACGTTGTCGAGGCCATGAACACGAGCGATACCGTCACCGACTGTGATTACCGTACCAATATCGTCTACTTTCAATTCAGATTGATAGTTTTCAATCTGCTGTTTAATCAGGACACTGATTTCTTCAGCTTTGATGCTCATGTGTGTCACCCTCTCATAATTTCGTAAATTAACCGATCAATTGACGCTGCAAACGTTCCAACTTAGAAGAGATGCTGCTGTCATAAATACGGGTTCCGACTTGAAGACGCAATCCACCGATCAAAGAAGGATCGATGATGTTTTCAATTCGTAAAGATTGTTTACCGATTTTCTTGGCAAATGTAGCAGAAATGGATGCACGTTCTTCTTCTGTCAATGGACTCACCGAATACACTTTTGCATCTTCAATTCCTTTGGCTTCATTAGCTAATCCAATATATTGGTCTACTACGTCCGTGACTTCGTCTAAGCGTCCGCGTTCTGTCAGCAACTGCAATGTGTTGACGACATAACCATTCCCTTGGCCGAAAAGTTCGGAAATAATATTTTTTTTGTTTTCAGCTGCCAATTTTGGTGAACCTAGGAGATTCAGCAATTCCGGGTTTTCAACGAAAACTTTCTTAACTTCACGCAAATCCGCTTCCACTTCTTCAGAAGTGCCATGCTGGTTTGCAATTTCAAATAATGCTAATGCATAACGTTCTGAAGCTTGGCTCATTGTATGTCGCCTGCCTTCGCAATCGTTTCATTAATCAATTGGCGGTTGTCTTCTACACTGATTTCTTTGTTAAGTACTTTAGATGCTGCAAGCATTGACAATGCCACAACTTCTTCGCGTACTGCCGCTAGAGCTTTTTCTCTCTCGTTAGCGATTTCTTGAACTGCAGAATCTTTCATGCGGCCAGCTTCAGTACGCGCTGTCGCGATAATGTCCTGACGCGAAACTTCGCCTTGCTTTTTAGCCGTTTCTACGATTTCCTGCGCTTGAGTACGCGCTTCTTTTAACAAGCTGCGCTGTTCTTCAAGCAATTTCTGTGATTCCTGGCGGCTGTGTTCAGCCGTTTCGATTTCACTGGCGATCAAATCTTCACGCTGTTGCATTACGCCCATCAATGGGCCCCATGCGAATTTTTTCAATAGCAACATCAACAAGATGAAAATTACAAGAGTTGCTATGATATCTCCGATGTTTAAAAATTCCCCGGCCGCGCCGAGTACGAGGTGATCAAAAAACACGATTGTTTCACTCCCTTCAAGAGCTTAAAGTTCAGTTTCGTTGAGTTTCTTCTATAATAAGATCTTTTAACGTAAAAGAATAGGTTTTCGAAATCATAAGGTCATACAAACATAAATGGCGAAAAACCTGCCGAAGCATTCCCGCCATTCTGCTTAATGTATGAGAGCCGATACTATTGGTTCATTACGATGAACGCGATAACTACTGCGATGATTGGTAGTGCTTCAACCAATGCTACCCCGATGAACATAGTTGTTTGAAGAACGCCGCGTGCTTCTGGCTGGCGAGCGATTCCTTCAACTGTTTTTGAAACGATAAGACCGTTACCAATACCTGCACCTAGTGCTGCTAAACCTACTGCGATTGCTGCTGCTAATAAACCTAATGAACCTGTCATTGTGATATGTCCTCCTCAGGATAGTTGTTTTTTGTTTTTGCTCAATATGAGCAATTTATACTCAATGGTCGTCGGCAACTTTATGCGATAAATAAACCATCGTTAACATAACGAAAATGAACGCTTGGATTGCGCCAATAAAGATTGAGAATCCTTGCCATGCCATCATTGGAAGGATAGCGGCTGCAAATCCAAAGACACTTGCTGATGCAAGGCCTGCCAATAAAGTAAGCAAGATTTCACCTGCATAGATGTTACCGTAAAGACGCAGACCGAGTGTCAGCGTATTTGCGAACTCTTCAATAATCTTAAGCGGGAATAAAAACGGCATAGGTTTTAAATATCCTGCGCTGTATTGTCCCAGCCCTTTCAGTTTGATGCCATAGTAATGGCTCAAAACGATAATGGTGGCAGCCAATGTCATAGTGACAGTTGGATCAGCAGTTGGTGATTTCCACCAAAGATCTCCATTGACAACTATTGCAAAAGGCAATCCCAGCATGTTTGATACGAAAATGAACATGATCAACGTAATTCCAAGAACATGGAATCGTCCGCCGTCTCTCCAGTCCATATTGCTCTTAATAAGACCTTTAACGAAATCCATAATCCATTCCATGAAGTTTTGCATGCCTTTTGGTTTAAGCTGCAGATTCCGAGTAGCGATAAATGCAATTAGGAAAACGATAAGAGCGGCTACAAGAAGCATCATAACGTTCGATAAGTTAAACCAAATACCGAACAATTCATACATTGGAGCGCCATGATCCACGATAGTTTCACCTCTCTTTCCACTTTATTAATGGTGTTTCACATGATAAACAATCCGTTCTGCCAATAACAGAACATACGGGATCATCAACCCAATTACCGTACTGACCAAGTGAATGTACTCAGCGAAAAGAATTGCTATCGCCACTGCTGCAACACCTGATGCAAACCGTAATGCCGTTCCGAGCGAACGAACCTTCGAGCCTTCTGCCACCGCCCGGTCAAATCCTTCCATCCGGCGAACCAGAATCCACATATTATAAATGCCGAACAAGGAACCGATGATCAGGCCCGCGAAAACTTCTTGATAAGGGGTAAACCCCCAACCAATAACGAATGCCGCAAGGATGAAGTACATCATCTTCTTAAGCCTTGTATAAATCTCCCTTAGTCCATCCATTTTTTACTGGTCTCCTGAGTCGAATTTTCGGATAGTTTGAAACATTGCCCATATACCGATGGCTAATCCTGCGAATAGGCAAATGATCAAGAAAAGCGGGGCGGTTCCGAATTGATCATCGAGCCACATACCTGTAAATGTACCGATGAGTACGGACCCGACAAGTTGTGAGAGGATGGCACTGTAAAGGGCCATCGCTTGTAAGGGACTTTTTGTTGGGCGCATGATAAACCCCTCGAGTTTCGTTTGATTTGACATTTTACCTCTAAAAAGAGCAGTCGCATCAGGCTTTCAGAACAACTTCTTCTATGTAAGAAAACCTTCTCATGCATACCCTTTGTAAGCATACAATAGGGGTAAAATCATGTCAATTCCTAGAAGTGAAATTGTTCACAAGCGATTTTCATCTGTCATATTGTCGACAAATTTCCAAAAAGTATTCTCTCAACACAACTATAATGCTTTACTTCGCAGAAAAGTATTCGATCAAGGCTTCAACTATTCGGCGGGAAGCTTCACCATCTCCATATGGATTGGATGCTTGGGACATTGCTTTATAGGTCTCTTTGTTTGTCAGCAATTCTTTTGCCAATCCATATATTGTTTCTTCATCTGTCCCCGCAAGTTTAAGTGTACCAGCTTCAATGCCTTCAGGCCGTTCAGTGGTATCCCGCAACACAAGGACCGGTTTGCCGAGCGACGGCGCCTCTTCCTGAATGCCGCCGGAATCCGTCAAAATAATGAATGAGCGGGCAGCGAAGTTATGGAAATCCAACACTTCCAGCGGTTCAATCAAATGGATTCTCGGATCACGCCCCAGAATTTCATCCGCGACTTCACGCACTGCCGGATTCATATGAACCGGATAAACCACTTGGATATCGTCATGTTCCGCAAGAAGGCGCTTGATGGCCCGGAACATATTGCGCATTGGCTGCCCCAGATTTTCACGGCGATGGGCCGTCAATAAAATCATGCGGTCTGAACCGATTTTTTCAAGAATGGGATGGCTGTAAGTTTCGCGCACTGTTGTTTTCAATGCATCTATAGCCGTGTTGCCAGTGATATAAATGCTTGTTTCCTGTTTGTTTTCCGAGCGCAGGTTCTGAGCGGATTTTTCAGTCGGCGAAAAGTGGATATCAGCAAGGACACCCGTCAATTGACGATTCATTTCTTCTGGATAAGGAGAATACTTATTATGTGTGCGCAGCCCAGCTTCTACATGGCCAATAGCAATCTGGTTGTAGAAAGCGGCAAGGCTCGCCACAAATGTCGTCGTCGTATCGCCATGCACAAGTACGATATCCGGTTTTGCTTCTTTCATGATGCCGTCAAGCCCAATAAGTGCCCGAGTGGTAACATCACTTAATGTCTGCCGGTCTTTCATAATATTCAAATCGAAATCCGGAGTAATCTGAAACGTTTCCAGCACTTGGTCAAGCATTTCTCTATGCTGGGCAGTTACCGCAACAAGCGGCTCGATGGTTTCAGGATGCTTTTGGAGTTCGAGTACAAGCGGCGCCATTTTAATGGCTTCAGGCCGCGTGCCAAAAATCGTCATCACTTTCCACTTTTTCGACAAATAAATCCCTCACTTCTTATATGTCTAGACTCCGGCAAAAAAACCCTCTTCGCAGCTATTACCCGAGGGTTGGATTGCCTGCATTTTTCTTGCTTATTTTGTACCGAACAACCGGTCGCCTGCGTCACCGAGACCTGGAACAATGTAGCCATGCTCGTTCAGCTTCTCGTCCAAAGCCGCTATGTAGAGATCCACATCCGGATGAACTGATTGGAAAGCTTCTACGCCTTCTGGTGCTGCAATGATGCACATGAAACGAATTTTCGTCGCACCGCGCTTTTTCAATGAGTTTACAGCTTCAATCGCTGAACCACCTGTTGCAAGCATCGGATCTACTACAATAAATTCACGTTCTTGCACATCGGATGGCAGCTTCAAATAATACTCAACCGGCTGTAGAGTTTCTGGATCCCGGTATAGACCGATATGGCCCACTTTAGCGGCAGGAATCAATTTCAAAATGCCATCTACCATGCCGATGCCTGCACGCAGAATTGGCACGATGCCTAATTTCTTGCCCGCCAACACTTTGGAAGTCGCCATCTGGACCGGCGTTTCCACTTCAATTTCCTTTAGCGGCAAATCGCGGGTGATTTCAAAAGCCATCAACGTCGCAACTTCATCAACCAATTCACGGAATTCTTTCGTTCCTGTCGACTTATCACGGATATACGTCAATTTATGCTGAATCAGTGGATGGTCAAATACATATACTTTCCCCAAGGCATATCTCTCCTTTTCTAACATTTATCTTATATAGTATAACAGAATTTTTCTTCTGAAAGTTGCTGCTGAGAGCATTGCGACTTTTCAGTTTTTTCTCCCCTGTAAAAGAATCAGAGCACGAAAAAAATCGAAGCCCTTTGGCTTCGATTCATAGTAAATTTGCTTCATCCAGCGACATCGGACGGTAGTAGAAATAACCTTGGCCGATGCGGCATCCAAGCGCTATTAAAATCCGCCGCTGCTCCTCGGTTTCGATTCCTTCCGCTACAACACGCATATTCAAGTTCTCTGCCAGCTGAACAATCGTGCGCACAATCGCTAAAGTCTGAGGTTCCTGCATATTGGAAATGAACGAACGGTCAATTTTGATTTCGGTGACAGGCAGCTTCTGCAAATAACTCAAAGAAGAATATCCTGTACCGAAATCATCGAGTGAACTTGTGAAACCATAATTATTCAGCTGCCTAAAAACTTTATAAGCTGTATCAATGTCAACAAAACCGATGCGTTCCGTAATTTCTAATTGAAGCCATTTCGGTTCAATGCCATATTCTGCCGTCTTATCGACAAGATAGGGAATAAAGGAATGATGGAAAAAATGATCGGTTGAAATATTGATCGCCACTTGGCTTAACTCCAAACCTTGGTCTTGCCGTTTTTTCAACCACGTCAAGACACGTTTAAGCACCACTTGCTCCAATACCCGGATCTTGCCGTTCTTTTCCGCAACGGGAATAAAAACATCAGGAGCAATAACACCAAGCTCTGGGGAAGACCAGCGAGCCAAAGCTTCAAAGCTTAGAATTTTCCCAGTCTTCAATTCCACTTTCGGCTGCAGGTAAACATCGACTTCTTCACGCTTGATCGCTGCCGTCAATTCATTGGCGATCCGCAAATCTTTCATCATCGATTCATCGTGTTCGTTTTCGTAATAACAAATGGATTCCCCTGCCCGCAATTTGGCTTTGGACAATGCGCTGTCTGCATGGCGTATCAGTTCGTCCGCATTTTGCTGGTTCGGCGTAATCAGGGCTACTCCCATTTTCAAGGTCAGGAACAGTTCCATATCCTGAATGCTGACCGGATCCAATTGGGCCAGCAGCTCCAAATAATCCGGCACTTTACCAAGAGGCGTTAAGCAAAACAACGCAATGGTCGAATCAGAAAAGCGGGCAATCACATGATCCGACGGCAATTTCGCCCGAAGAAACCGTTTGCCGACTTCGCGGACGAGTGAATCCCCTGCCCGATGTCCGTACTGATCAACCACTTTTACGTATTCATCTGCAGAGATGAATGCAATAAATCCTTCTTTTTGTTCTTTTAACAGTTCTTTTATTTCATTTATGAAATAGTTCCGGTTCGGCAAATTCGATTCTTTATCGGTATAAGCCAATGCCAGAATATCTGCTTGCTGTTGGGAATATTTGATGATCAATGCCACTGCCGGCGCCATCTGTTCTATAAATTCCAATTCCTTGGGAGCCGGAAGAGTGCGTGCAGGGAAATAAATGCCAAACGTGCCGATGGGTTTGCCTTCAAGATCATGAATCGGGACAGACCAGCTTGAAACAAGGCCAAGCGTTTCCGCAAGTTGCTGGTGGTTCTTCCATAAAGGATCAATTGTTATGTCTTCCACCACTACGGTTTCATCACGATAAAAAGCTGCTCCACAAGTGACTGCTGTTTCTTCTGCTAAAACTCCGTCCACTGCTTCATGAAATTCCTTCGGCATAGAATTTCCTGCCGCAATCCGGAAACGATCATTTTCATCCACCAGCATGACCGTACATTTTGCACCATCTTGGAAAAAAGACTCAACTGCCATACAGGCTTTTTGTAAAAGAACGCTCAGCATATAGCCTTTTTCAATATCATTATAAGTTTCCTGCTGCAATTTGATCAAAGCTTCCGTCCGCTTACGGTCCGTGATATCCCGTTGAAGCATCAATGTAAAAGTTACTCCTTTTTCCTGGATGCTAATGGGCTGGACGGTAATTTCATTCCAAAAAGGGCTGCCGTCTTTCCGGTAGTTAATGATTTCATATGTGCATGCAGTACGGGCATCAATGCAGTCTCTTATTTTCCGGACTACTTCCGGATCGGTTTTTGACCCGTGCATAAACCTTCCATTAAATCCGACTATTTCATCTTCTGAGAAGCCGCTCATCTCACAAAAAGCCTGATTCGCATAAATGATCGGGGTGTCTTCTACATCATGGTTCAACACAACAAAACCAGTTTGAAATTCTACCCCCAGACGGCGCAGCCACTCAATGATTATTCGCTTTTCTTTCCTTAATTGGTACGTTGGCATACGAAGGTCCCCCAAGATCTTTTATGTAGACAGTAAAAATACAGCTGCCTAAATCAAACTTTCGGCAGCTGTATTTCCTTATTTGTACAATGGAAAACTAGCTGTTAACTTAGCTGTTCGTTCTGCAGCTTCTTTTTTCACATTTTCGTCTTCTGGATTTTTCAATAATTTCGCCATGATCGAAGCGATTTCTTTCATTTCCGCTTCCTTAAATCCTCGGGAAGTCACCGCTGGCGTACCAAGGCGTATTCCTGAAGTCACAAATGGGCTTTGCGGATCAAAAGGAATGGTGTTTTTGTTTGTTGTAATCCCTACTTCATCAAGTACATGCTCCGCTACTTTACCAGTCAAGTTTAGAGAACGAAGATCAACCAGCATTAAGTGGTTGTCAGTTCCGCCTGAAACGATATCAACGCCTTCAGCTTTTAAACCTTCAGCAAGCGCTTGTGCATTTTTTACGACTTGGTCAATATATGTCTTGAATTCAGGCTGTTGCGCTTCTCCAAATGCCACCGCTTTTGCAGCAATGACGTGCATTAGAGGGCCCCCTTGAATTCCAGGGAAAATGGTCTTGTCGATTTTCTTCGCGAATTCCTCTTTGCAAAGGATCAATCCTCCACGAGGGCCGCGAAGCGTTTTGTGTGTAGTCGAGGTTACGAAATGTGCATGCGGCACTGGATTCGGATGAGCGCCAGTTGCGACTAATCCTGCAATATGCGCCATATCAACCATTAGGTAAGCTCCGATTTCATCAGCGATTTCACGGAATTTTTCAAAGTCCAAAACGCGGGAGTAAGCACTAGTGCCAGCTACGATCATTTTCGGTTTATGCTCAAGCGCTACTTGGCGCACGATTTCATAATCGATTAATTGCGTTTCTTCATTTACTCCATACTCCACGAAATTATATTGCATTCCGCTGAAGTTCACTTTGCTGCCGTGTGTCAAGTGTCCGCCGTGGTTTAAATTCATGCCTAGGATTGTGTCGCCTTTTTCAAGCACTGCTGTGTAAACCGCCATATTGGCTTGTGATCCTGAATGTGGCTGAACGTTCGCATGTTCTGCGCCAAAAATTTCTTTCAGTCGGTCACGCGCAATGTTTTCTACTACATCCACAAATTCACATCCGCCATAATAGCGTTTTCCAGGGTAACCTTCAGCATACTTGTTAGTAAGGACTGAACCCTGTGCCTCCATTACTGCCTGCGATACAAAGTTTTCAGAGGCGATTAGTTCAATATTCGCTTCCTGACGCCCTTTTTCTGCCTTAATTGCTTCGAAAACTGCCGAGTCCTGCGTTTTAATCAATTCCATCAATGTATCCCTCCTGTAGTTGGACAAGCTCACGATCGTAACTTGCGCGTTTCCCACCAATCAGTTTCGGACGGGTAGTTGCAGCTGACACAATCGCTTCACCTATTAGTTTAACAGAAGTTCGCACAGGAACGGCTACTCTTTTTAAATGCATGCCAATCATTGTCTGTCCAATGTCGATTCCAGCATGTGCTTGAATTTCTTCAACCACCACCGGATCCTTCATATTTGAATAGGCGTAAGCGCTCATGGAGCCGCCGGCTTTAGCAACAGGGATGACCGTAACCGGTTCCCAGCCATATTTTTCAGCTGCTTGGCGTTCGACCGTCAGTGCCCGGTTGATATGTTCGCAGCCTTGAAAAGCCAGAAAAATACGGTGGCGTGCCGCAAATTTTTCAAGCGGCTCATAAAGGCTTTCTGCAATATCAAGGCCGCCGCCTGTGCCAATCCGTTTCCCTGCGACTTCTGAAGTGGAGCAGCCGACTACAAACACTTGGCCCTTTTTAAATTGAATTTGCTGTTCCAATTCACTTAACGTTTCTTCAAGCTGCAGTTGCCATAAGGTTTGCATATCGACCACTCCTTTTATTATTGTTCGAGATCTGTTATTTTCTGTATGCGTTTCTCGTGTCTGCCGCCTTCGAATTCTTCTGTAAGCCATGTTTTGGCAATTTCACGTGCCAATCCAGGCCCGATTACGCGTTCACCCATCGCTAGAACGTTTGAATTATTATGGCCTCTTGTCGCTTTCGCACTGAATACATCATGAACCAATGCGCAGCGGATGCCTTTAACTTTATTGGCAGCAATCGACATGCCGATTCCTGTGCCGCAAATGAGGATTCCGCGATCGAATTCACCTTTTGCCACTGCTTCCGCCACCGGTTTTGCATAGTCCGGATAATCCACTGAATCGTCTGTATGCGGACCAAAATCCTGATAATCCATACCCAATTCATTTAATAAATTAACGATTTCTTTACGCAGGTTATTCCCGCCGTGATCTGATGTTATAGCAATTTTCATGTAAAGCCCTCTTTTCTATTTTCGATTGAAGCGAAATGCTTTTTAAATGCATTATTCACTTTTCTTTTATTCTAACATCAATATCCTAAAAATCCTATAAACCCGCTGTGTACCGAAGAAACAATGGATTTTCAGCTATTTGAAAGGTTCCATAAAAAAACCATTTGCGTATTCGCAAATGGCCCAATTTAAACAATCATTTCTTTTCTGTCTGTTCTTCTTCAGCCAGCTTTTCTACAAGCAGCTGAATCAATCTTTTCAATTCATTGAACGTCTGCTGATAAGTGGATAAAGATCCGCCGTATGGATCGCTGACATCCGCCGCCATTTCACCGGTAAACTCTTTTAATGTATATAGTTTGCTGGCATATTCCGGATAATGCTGCAGCAGGAATTGTCTATGGGAAGCAGTCATCGTTAAGATTAATGTTGCCCATTCCATATCTTCCGACACCAATTGTCTGGAAGTATGCTCAAATGAAATTCCTTCTTCGTCCAAGACGGTTTGAGCATTGAATGACAAAGGAGCTTCTCCAGCGAAGATACCGGCTGAACGGACTTCAATTCCCGGCAATTTTTTCGCTGATAATATGGCTTCTGCCATCGGGCTTCTGCATGTGTTGCCTGTGCATACAAAGAAAATCTTCATTGTACCCCCACCTTTAGAATGATTTAGCTGAACCACTTGTGGTCAGCCGCTTTTTCCAATCTGTTCATCATGGCATCACTTCGGTTCGAAGCTGTTGAAACAGTGGCCAAAATCAAATCGGCATCCGTCTGGTCACATTTGCGCAAACTATCGTAAAGAGTTTCTGCCGATAACGGGAAATGGTAATCTGCCACTGGGAAATCGGCGGTGCTGAGAACTGCTACTTTCTTTCCTTCTTTTTGTACATGCTGAATCGCTTTTCCAACTAATGCTTCATCGTTCTCGATCAAGTAGACAGGCACATCAGGCGCATAATGTATATATTTCATCCCGGGAGATTTTGGGGCATTCCCTTGGATTTCAGAAGACAGCCGGACTGTGCCAATTACGAGTTCAAGATCTTCTTTTGTGATTTCCCCTGGCCGTAAAATAACTGGCGGTTCGCTTGTCATATCGAGAACGGTCGATTCGAGTCCGATGGTTGTCTGTCCACCGTCAAGTATAAGCGGAATGATGCCAGCCATATCGTGATAGACATGTTCTGCCAGCGTTGGACTCGGTTTGCCGCTTGTATTGGCACTTGGCGCGGCAATTGGAACGTTTACCCGTGCCAGCAAATCCAGAGCAACTCGATGATTTGGTACACGAATACCGACTGTCTTAAGATTTGCTGTAACATTCTCAGCAAAAGCGCCCGGTTTTGACTCCAGTATGATCGTTAATGCTCCAGGCCAAAAAGCATCCATGCACTGAATTGCTTTTGCCGGAACATTTTGAACCCAGTTCAAGGCGCTTTCCTTAGAATCGACATGTACTATCAATGGATTGTCTGACGGCCGCCCTTTTGCAGTAAATATCTTTTCAACGGCTTGCGGATTCGTGGCATCTGCACCTAACCCATAGACGGTTTCAGTGGGAAAGGCCACAATGTCTCCATTTCGAAGGATTTCCACAGCCTGTGAATAAGTTTCTTCTTTATTCACAGAACTATCCACAAGTACGATTTCCGTTTCCATGTGAACATCTCCTATTTTCGCTTGTTTTTTATAATTCTATCCACAAATTGTGGATAATTCATAGCGATTTGCTCACAATTTGTGAACAAGTTAATTGTTTATGCAAAAAACCATGCGGTCTTGATTGTTGATATCTTTTTTTATATACACTGTTGCATCCGGAAAAGCTTTTTTTAATAAGTTTTCCACAACCGGCCCTTGTTTATAACCGATTTCAAAGCCGACAATCCCCGGTTTATTCAGCAAATGCGGCAATTGATCTGCCATTTTTTCGTATAAAGCCAAGCCGTTATTATCCGCAAATAATGCGTTATGCGGTTCAAAATCACGGACAGTATCAGATAAATCCGCTGCTTCTTCATAGCTGATATACGGTGGGTTCGATAAAATGATATCCCATTTCTGATCACGGATCGGTTCAGTTAAATCCCCGAGCTTAAAATGGACATCTGCCTCCAGCCGATGTGCATTTTGCTTGGCCATAGTTAACGCTTTTTCCGAAATATCAGTCGCTGTGACAAGCGATCCAGGAAGCTCACATTTCATCGTAATCGCAATGATGCCGCTTCCTGTTCCAATATCCGCAACCGTCGGATATTTATCAGGGAACATCTCCTTGACCAGCCTTAAAGTTTCTTCCACCAGTTCTTCAGTTTCCGGCCGGGGAATTAAGACGTCTTCATTGACCTGAAATTTCCGGCCATAAAATTCTTCGGCTCCGGTCAAATGCTGAACAGGAATTCCTTTTGCATGCTGCTCAATTTTGCTCCAGTAGCGCTCAAATACCGCTTCATCCATTTCATCACGCATGGCAGACAGCAGGCCAGCATGTGATAAACCGAGTTCATGCTGAAGCAGGATTCGCGCGACCGCTTCTTCCCGGCCCTTGCTTTTTAAAAAAGAAGAAGCCCCGTTAAGGGCCTCATACAATCGTCTACTTTTAGTCATTGTTCAAGCTTTCCATTTTTGCAGACTGTTCTTCCACAACCAAAGCTTCGATGACTTCATCCAGCTTGCCTTGCATGATCTGGTCAAGTTTCTGGATAGTCAACCCGATGCGGTGATCCGTCACCCGGTTTTGAGGGAAATTGTACGTCCGGATCCGTTCAGAACGGTCCCCGGTTCCGACAGCAGATTTCCGCACTGCGTCATATTCAGCTTGTGCTTCCTGCTGGAATTTATCATAAACGCGTGCGCGGAGGACTTTCATTGCACTGGCTTTGTTTTTGATTTGAGATTTTTCATCTTGACAGGTAACGACCGTATTGGTCGGAATGTGCGTCAATCGCACTGCCGACATCGTCGTGTTAACGGATTGTCCGCCCGCTCCAGATGAAGCGTACGTGTCTACCCGGATATCGTTGTCGTGGATTTCCACTTCGACTTCTTCCACTTCCGGCAAACAAGCCACTGTCGCTGTTGACGTATGGATGCGGCCGCCCGATTCAGTTTCCGGCACACGTTGCACACGGTGCGCGCCGTTTTCGTATTTCAGTTTCGAATAAGCGCCTTTTCCAGTAATCATGAATACCAATTCTTTAAAGCCGCCAAGGCCAGTTGGATTGGAATCCATAATGGTCACTTTCCAGCCGTTCGATTCGGCATATCTGCTGTACATGCGGTAAAGGTCACCGGCAAATAATGCCGCTTCATCTCCACCAGCTGCTCCGCGCACTTCCATGATGACGTTTTTGTCGTCGTTCGGGTCTTTTGGTATCAATAAAATATGGAGGCGTTCTTCAATCGCCGTTAATTGCGTTTCCAAATCATTGACTTCTTCCTTGACCATTTCGCGCATTTCAGGGTCCAGTTTATCATCAAACATCGCTTTCGCTTCGTTCAATTGAGCTGTAAGTTCTTTATATTCACGGTAAGCTTCCACCGTATCCTGCAAATCGGATTGTTCTTTGGAATACTCTCTAAGTTTATTGGTATCACTGACAATTTCAGGATCGCTCAACAGTTCATTTAAACGGTCATAACGGTCTTCTACAGCTTGTAATCGATCAAACATTCCCATATCACCTCTTTTTTCTATTTTCTTTTCTTCTTCATATTGCAAGTAGGGTTGAAGAAATCGCTCCAGGCGGACGCTTTCCGCGGGTATGGCCTCAGCTTCCTCGTCGCTTCGCTCCTGCGGGATCTTCGGCTCATACTATTCCCGCTGGAGTCGCCGCCTTCCGCTCTTTCCTCTATGTTTCGTCTATACTTAAAAACTTACTTTAAGATTATCGATATGATTCTTGTAACTAAGAAATAATCAGCAAGTTATATAAATGATTCTCTCTTTTCCAAGAAGCGTATCCAGCGCAGGCGCGTCCACGGGCTAGGCGGAGCTATAAGACGAGTGTCTTTCTCGGCTTATAGCGGGAGCTCTGCCCAAAGCGGCCGAAGCGTTTCAAAAAGTTAACCTCTCTAGCCAATCTATATAAAAAACTTTTCTATTTCGAAATCGTCACACCGGCCGGCACTTCGTGGTGATGACGGCAGCGCGGTTCGTATGCTTCTGATGCGCCTACTAAAATCGTCGGGTCGTCAGAGCCAGCTGGCTTGCCGTCAATCAAACGCTGTGTCCGGCTTGCAGGGGATCCGCAAACAGTGCAAACCGCTTGAAGTTTCGTTACTTGTTCTGCAATGGACAATAATGTCGGCATCGGGCCAAAAGGGCGTCCTCTGAAATCTTGATCCAGGCCTGCTACAATGACACGGAATCCGTGATCAGCCAGTTTCTGAACATTATCTATAATTTCTTCATCAAAAAATTGAGCTTCATCAATGGCAATGACATCATATTCATCTGTGATAAACTGCCACATTTCTTTTGAATGCTCAATTGGCAAGGCAATAACAGTAGTGCCATTATGGGAAACAACCGCTTCTTCGCTATAACGGTCATCAATTTTCGGTTTAAATACAGCAATTTTTTGTTTTGCGAATTGAGCGCGCCGTATGCGCCGGATCAATTCCTCCGATTTTCCTGAAAACATACTTCCGCAGATCAGCTCTACCCAGCCTGATTGTTTCATAACGTACATAAGTGGGACCCCTTTCAAACGCTTTTTCATTATAATCATACCCAAATTTGGTTAGTAATTCTGCTTTTTTCTGCTATGTAAGGCGAATTAAACAGCTATTAAACGAAAAAATACCTGCTTGGCGTTTTCGCGCAAAGCAGGTATATTTATCAATTACTCAGCAATTTCTTCTTTTATGCCGTATTTTTTGTTGAAACGGTCTACGCGGCCATCTGCTGCAGCAAACTTCTGACGTCCAGTGTAGAATGGATGACATTCTGAGCAAAGCTCAACGTTAATGTTTTCTTTTACAGAACCTGTAGTGAAAGAGTTCCCACATGAGCAAGTTACTGTCGCTTGTTTGTACTCTGGATGAATACCTGTTTTCATAATATTTTCTCCTCCCGCCCTGAACCATCTGGAACAGAGTTTGATAATCTATTTTACTATTGCCTTACACGGCTCTTTAGGCCGTATATGCAATAGCACTGTTTTAAATCACTCTCAGTATCATAACAAATATTAGGTCATATTGCAACTATTTAAATCATCTTTTTGTTGCTGCGGTGAGCCTTCATTTCATTGTTCAATTGCTCGAAAAATTCTTCATTGGTCTTTGTTTGACCCAGCTTTTTCAAGAAGCGTTCTCCGAAATCCGGTGAATCTGAGAAGGTTTTGCGGATTGCCCACAGTTTCTCCAATTGAGCTGGATTAAGAAGCAACTCTTCTTTTCTGGTGCCCGAACGGCGGATATCCAGTGCTGGAAAAATGCGGCGCTCTGCCAAGCTGCGATCTAAATGCAGCTCCATATTGCCGGTTCCTTTAAATTCTTCGTAAATCACTTCATCCATACGCGATCCGGTATCAACCAAAGCAGTAGCTAAGATTGTCAAACTGCCGCCTTCTTCGATATTGCGGGCTGCCCCGAAAAAGCGTTTTGGACGGTGGAAAGCTGCAGGGTCTATTCCTCCTGACAGTGTACGGCCACTTGGCGGAATAACCAAATTATATGCTCGGGCCAATCGTGTAATGGAATCCATTAGAATGATAACATCCCGTTTATGCTCTACAAGGCGCATTGCGCGTTCTAAAACTAGCTCTGCCACTTTTACATGATTTTCCGGTACTTCATCAAATGTTGAAGATACAACATCTGCGTCAACCGAACGTTCGATATCCGTCACTTCTTCCGGACGTTCATCAATGAGCAGAACAATCAGCTCGGCTTCCGGGTGATTTGTGGTAATCGAGTTGGCAATTTCTTTTAACAGCATCGTTTTACCGGCTTTTGGCGGAGCAACGATTAAACCGCGCTGGCCAAATCCGACAGGCGCCACTAAATCCATGATGCGTGCAGAAAGATGTTTCGGCGTTGTTTCAAGGCGGATATGACGGTCCGGGTAAAGTGGCGTCAAGCCTGGGAAGTGGACACGTTCTTTAGCGACTTCCGGATCTTCCCCGTTTACCGCTTCTACTTGCAATAAGCCAAAATAGCGTTCGTTTTCTTTTGGCGGACGCACTTTCCCTGAAACTTTATCGCCATTCCGCAAGTCAAACCGGCGGATTTGGGAAGCGGAAATATAAATGTCCTGTGAACTTGGTGAGTAATTGATCGGACGCAAGAAACCGAAACCTTCCGATTGGATGATTTCAAGAACGCCTTCCATAAAGAAGAAGCCTTCTTGTTCTGCTCTTGTTTTTAAAATAGCAAAAATCAATTCTTTTTTCGATAATTTACTGTAATTGGTCAGCTTGTATTCTTTCGCCAAAGTGTAAAGCTCTCTCAGCGTCATGTTCTCCAAAGAGGAAATTGTTATTATTGTCATTAATTGGACACCACTCTTACTCTTTTTTTAGGGTTTCGTATGTTGAGGATCAGTCGTTGATTTGATTGGAAAGATCTTTAAAGAAGGAGTCCGGCAAGATACCGGACTCAATTTTGAAGTTGGATCATTAATCATGCATAACGAGATCTGGTTTTTTCTTCATGCTATGGCGCCCTTCAACAAAACGGACGGTGCCTGATTTCGCACGCATTACCAATGTATGGCTTTCTGCAAAACCGCCTTTTAGCTGAACTCCGCGAAGCAGTTCACCGTCCGTAACGCCTGTTGCTGCAAAGATGGCATCGTCCCCTTTTACAAGGTCTTCCATTTTAAGAACTTTGCTGACATCCAAGCCCATATCCAAGCAGCGCTGTGCTTCTTCATCTGACTGAGGCATCAACTTCCCTTGAAGTTCGCCGCCTAAGCATTTCAAGCCAACAGCCGCGATTACGCCTTCAGGGGCTCCGCCTGTGCCGAATAAAATATCAACACCGGTTTTTTCAAAAGCGGTATTGATCGCTCCTGCCACGTCTCCATCATTAATCAATTTAATACGGGCTCCTGCAGCACGAATTTGCTCAATAATGTGTTTGTGGCGCGGGCGATCCAGAATAGTTGCTACAACGTCTTCAATATCTTTGTTTTTTGCTTTCGCAACTGCACGAAGATTATCAATCACTGGTGCATTGATGTCAATTTTACCGACCGCTTCAGGTCCTACTGCAATTTTATCCATATACATATCAGGTGCATTCAATAAATTGCCACGGTCAGCAATCGCAAGAACTGCAAGCGCATTCCAGCCGCCAGCTGCTACGATATTCGTTCCTTCTAAAGGATCGACTGCAACATCCACTTCCGGTCCTTGGCCAGTCCCGAGTTCTTCTCCGATATAGAGCATTGGTGCTTCATCCATTTCACCTTCACCAATTACTACCACACCGCGCATCGGAATTGTATCAAAAACTTTCCGCATGGCACTAGTTGCCGCGTCATCCGCTTCAATCTTCAAACCGCGGCCCATCCATTTTGCCGAAGCAATTGCTGCCGCTTCCGTAACACGCACAAGTTCCATTGACAAACTTCGTTCCATAGTTTCTTTTCCTCCCGTTCAGCTGAAAATCTATACTTCATAATTGTAGCATATATCAACAAGCTGGAAAGAAGTCAGTTTGCGCTCTGTCCCAGGTCGGACTTTGCACTTGTGACCGGATCAATTGTTTCTCTGCGGATATCTGCGCCAAGCCCACGAAGCTTATTGACAATATTCGAATATCCGCGTTCGATATGATAAATTTCCCGTATTTCTGTTTCGCCTTCTGCAAGCAAACCGGCAATAACCAATGCCGCACCTGCCCGTAAATCAGAAGCCACCACAGTTGCCGATGTCAACGGAGTCGGCCCGGTAATTACCGCTGCGCGCCCTTCAACCCGTCCACTTGCATTCATGCGGCGCAATTCATCAATATGCTTGAAACGGGCCGAATAAATCGTATCCGTGATCATTGAAGAACCCGTCGCTTGCGTCATTAATACTGAAAATGGCTGCTGTAAATCCGTTGCAAATCCTGGATATACCAGTGTCTTCACATCAATTGCCTGAAGTGAGGCCGATTTTGGAATATAAATGGATTCTTCGTTTTCTTGTACATCGACTCCCATTTCACGCAATTTTGCTGTTAAAGCTTCCATATGGAATGGAATAACGTTATCAACCAGTACGCCATCTCCAATTGCAGCTGCCATGATCATGAATGTTCCTGCTTCTATACGGTCCGGGATGATTGTATGGTTTGTTCCGTGCAGCTCTTCAACGCCATCAATGCGGATTACGTTCGTACCCGCTCCTTTGATTTTTGCTCCCATGTTTGTGAGAAGCGTTGCCACATCGATAATTTCAGGTTCTTTTGCTGCGTTCTCAATAGTTGTCTGGCCTTTAGCAAGAACTGCCGCCAACATGATATTGATAGTCGCTCCTACACTGACAACATCCAGGTAGATTTTCGCACCGCGAAGTTCATCCGCACGCAAATAAATGGCACCATGTTCGTTCGTCACTTTTGCTCCGAGCGCTTCAAAACCTTTGATGTGCTGGTCAATCGGGCGAGGCCCTAAAAAGCATCCGCCTGGCAGCCCGATTGCCGCATGTTTAAAACGGCCAAGCATAGCACCCATCATATAGTAAGAAGCCCGCAGTTTTTTCACATTCCCGTTTGGCAATGGCATATCAATCATATGAGTCGGATCGATTTTCATAGTGCCATCTTCAAATGACACCTCGCCGCCGATTTCTTCTAAAATACTTTTCAGTGTCCAGACGTCAGAAATTTCCGGTAAGCCTTCAATTTGCACAGGTGAGTTCGCTAAAATGGACGCAGGAATCAATGCCACTGCGCTGTTTTTTGCCCCATTCACTTTAATCGTGCCGGATAAGCGTTTACCGCCTTTTACTTTATATACATCCATGCGATTTAATTTCTCCTTTATCCCACTTTAAATGACAGTACGACTTCCGCTTTCACGGAAATCTACTGTCTTTAAAAGTCCGATTGGTTCAACTAGCTTTCAGCTTTGCTGAAAGCAGTTTCTCTGTATTCCACTTTAAACGACAGTACGACTTCCGCTATCACGAAAATCTACTATCCTTAAAAGTCCGATTGGTTCAACTAGTGTTCAGCCAAGCTGAACACAGTTTCTCTGTATTCCACTTTAAATGACAGTACAATTTCCGCTTTCGCAAAAATCTACTGTCTTTAAAAGTCCGATTGGTTCGACTATCTAACTAAAACTAATTATCTTCACTTGCCGACAAAGGCATGTCCACGGGCTAAGCGAAGCAAGAAGACAGGCGGTCTTCCTGTCTTCTTGCGGGAGCTCTGCCCAAAGCGGCCGGAGCGACATGTAAAAGTTGATTTTTCATTTCAACATATATAGTTTTATTTTACTTCTTCTTCAATAGAGCGTTTTTCCCAGTCTGCCAGGAATGCTTCGATTCCTTTGTCAGTCAATGGGTGCTTGAACATTTGCTGCATTACTTTGATCGGCATTGTACCGATATGCGCTCCGTTCAGTGCTGCTTCTGTTACGTGCTGTGGATGGCGGATGGAAGCTGCAATGATTTCTGTTTTGATGTCATGGATAGCAAAAATGTCAGCAATTGTCGCGATCAAGTCCATGCCATTGTGTCCGATATCATCTAAACGGCCAAGGAAAGGAGATACATAAGATGCGCCTGCACGTGCTGCAAGAAGTGCTTGGTTCGCACTGAAAATCAATGTTACGTTGACTTTTGTGCCTTCTGCCGCAAGAACTGAACAAGCTTTCAAACCGTCCGGCGTCATTGGCAATTTCACGGTAATGTTAGGTGCCAAAGCAGCCAATTCACGACCTTCTTTGATCATACCTTCTGCATCAAGTGCGATAACTTCCCCGCTGATTGAGCCATCAACAAGTGCTGCAATTTCTTTTAAACGGTCGTGGAAAGAAACATTTTTTTCTTTCGCCACTAGAGAAGGGTTTGTCGTTACACCTGAAAGAATCCCCCATGAGTGTGCTTCTTTAATCTCTTCGAAGTTTGCTGTATCGATAAAAAATTTCATCTTCTTTTCCTCCTAGTTATGTGGAAAAAAGAGAAGAGACCCTTCGGACGCTTCTCTCTTTCATCCAGTATTGTTGTTATTAAGCTTTTCCTGAGCTGCCGAATTCACGCATTTTCCCAATGACAGTCGCTTTGATCGCTTCACGGGCTGGCCCCATATATTTACGTGGGTCGTAAACATCCGCATCCTTATTCAATACTTCACGGACCGCTTTCGCTGAAGCAATCTGGCTTTCCGTATTGACGTTGATTTTCGCTGTTCCTAAAGAAACCGAACGCTGAATATCTTTTACCGGAATTCCTGTTCCTCCGTGCAATACAAGTGGGACATCACAAAGCTGAGAAATTTCTTCCATCTCTTCGAAGCCTAAGTTCGGTTCGCCTTTGTATGGTCCGTGGACAGACCCAAGAGCCGGCGCCAGGCAATCAATGCCAGTTTCTTCAACCAATTGCTTGCATTCTTGAGGGTCTGCATAAATTACGCCATCTGCAATAATGTCGTCTTCTTGTCCACCGACAGTTCCTAATTCCGCTTCCACGGATACATTATGTTTATGTGCATATTCCACAACTTGTTTTGTGATTTCAATATTTTCTTCAAACGGGTGATGAGATGCATCAATCATGACAGAAGTGAATCCAGCATCGATAGCTTCTTTACATTTTTCAAAGCTGGAGCCGTGGTCTAAATGAATAGCCACTGGAACTGTAATTTTGTAATCGTGCATTAAGCCCTTCACCATATGTACCACTGTAGTGAATCCGCCCATATAACGAGCTGCACCTTCAGATACCCCTAAAATAACAGGAGAATTTTCTTCTTGTGCTGCCTGTAAAATCGCTTGAGTAAACTCAAGATTATTTAAGTTAAATTGTCCGATTGCATAACCTTCTTGTTTCCCTTTTATCATCATTTCTTTCATTGAAACTAACGGCATTACAAAATTCCTCCTCAGCTGTATATTACCCAAATATCCTTTTTACTATACCAAAAACAGCATGCTTTCGCTACTTTCGTGTGTATCAGTCTCTTAACAATTGCTTTACAGCATCGCGTATTTCAAATACATCAAATGGTTTTGTGAAATAACGGGCTGCTCCGCTGTCAATCGATTCTTCAATCAAATCAAGTTCGCCATATGCCGTCATCATGATTACATGTATCTCTTTCTGTAATTCCTTCAAGCTTTTCAAAATTTCAATGCCATCCATTCCCGGCATTCTCATATCCAACAATACCAGATTCGGCTGTGTTTCCATCGCTTTTTGTATGGCTTCTTTGCCGTTTGCAGCCATTAAGGTATGGAAGCCTTCCTTTTTAAATACTTCATTCAATAAAAGTCGGATGCCTATCTGGTCATCTACGATCAATACCGTTTTCAAGAGGAGCCATTCCCTTCTTTTTTCCAGCTTCAACGTACCTTTTCATTCTACTAGACAATGGCGCTCTTTTCTACATCCCAGTACCTTCTGCTATAATCTGTTTATGAGGTGAAAGAAATGAAAATGTTAACAACCCAATTAAGCGGCTTATTTCAGCGGCTTGCCCAGCAAGAAGAAGCGATTGAAGATACAGCTCGTGTTCTTGCCCAAGCAGCCATCGGCGAAGGAACTATCTTCATTGCCGCATTCGGTGAAATGAAAGCAGTGGCTGCCAGTGCAGCTGAAGGAATTGAACCGCTCCAAAGCTGTGCCCGGTGGCAGCCGGACAGTGTTATTACCAGCGCCGACCGTGTATGGATTCTTGCGAAAAACAATGAAGGCGACGAACTCGCCGGACGATTAAATGATGCCCACCTGCCATTTGCTATGCTAACGGCAGAGAATCGTAATAATGAAATGGAAGCGGATGCCTTTATTTCATTGAAAATCGACAAAGGCCTGCTGCCGGCAGAAGACGACAGCCGGACAGTGGTGCCCCATGCAATGGGCGCGTTATTTGTTTATCATGCAGTCAAAATGGCCATCGATGAAATGCTGGCTGAGTAATGAAGTTCTAACAAACCGTTTGCAGAATGAAACTTTAGACAGTCAAAATGTCGAGAAAGTTGAAAATCGTTTTAGCTTTCATCACTTAATCGATATTTCGCCAACCAGCTCCGCTTGCCGCAGGCGTCTCCGCTGGTTGGCTCCATATCTAGAGAGCAAGCACAAACATTAGAAAGCTTTCCAAAACAATCACAATTTTAGAGAATCTCTAGAAGTGGCAAAAGGAAGCTGAATGCAGCGGAAGGCGGCGAAGGGCAAAAATGTGCTCTTGTTTCTGCATCGCTCCGCTAGCTTCGAAACATGAAAGGGCGTTGCAGCGCCAAGCGCTTCGTCGCAGGAGCACACGGTCTTCGCTAGCGAGCGAGGAGGCTCAGGCCGCACCCCGCGAAAAGCGTCCGCCTGAAGCGAAATGGAAGAGCATAGAAGTTTCTCGACAGTCAAACCGTTTACAGAGTGAAACTGTAAAACGGTTTTGGTTTATCAAACTGACGTTTAAGTTCGCCGTGATTTAAAATTTGCAACCGCTTGATGAATCAAAGCTGAATCCAAAATAAAAACCTTCCTGCAATAAAAAAGCAGGAAGGTTTTTCAACGTGATTATTTATTTTTTATTATCCAACTGCAATTCATGGGTTTAAGAATCTGAATTAAGATTGAACCGGCACTTCTGCATTTTTCAATGAAGCATGTACAAACTCTCTGAATAGAGGCTGTGGACGGTTCGGGCGTGAAATGAATTCCGGGTGGAATTGGCAAGCCACAAACCAAGGGTGGTCAGCAAGCTCAATAATTTCAACCAAACGGCCATCCGGGCTAGTGCCTGAGAATTTAAAGCCAGCTGCTTCAAACTGCTCACGGTATTCATTATTAAATTCATAACGGTGGCGGTGGCGTTCATAAACCAGCTCTTCACCATACGCTTCGTATGCTTTTGAACCGATTTCCAATTTAGCAGGATACAAACCTAAACGAAGTGTTCCGCCCAAATCTTCAACATCTTTTTGTTCCGGCAGCAAATCGATGACCGGATAAGACGTTTTCGGGTTCAATTCAGAAGAATGCGCGTCTTCAAAATTCATGACGCTGCGTGCAAACTCAACAGAGGCCAATTGCATGCCCAAGCAGATTCCGAAAAACGGAACGTTGTTTTCACGGGCATATTTAGTTGCAACAATTTTTCCTTCGACACCGCGGTCTCCAAATCCACCAGGAACCAGGATGCCGTCGCAGTTGCCCAATTGCTCAGCAGCATTTTCCTCATTGATGTATTCAGCGTTGATCCAATTCACTTCGATGTCGGCATCATATGCAAATCCAGCATGTTTCAATGCTTCAACAACAGAGATGTAAGCATCTTGCAATTCAACGTATTTCCCGACTAATCCAATACGCACTTTTTTGGATAAGGATTGAACTTTTTCTACAAGAGCCGTCCATTCTGTCATATCGGCTTCCGGAGCTTCAATTCCAAAATGGTCAAGAACGATTTGATCCATATGCTGCTCTTTCAAACGAAGCGGCATTTCGTAAATTACGTCAACATCGCGCGATTCAATAACTTCTTCCGATTTAATGTCGCAGAACAAAGCAATTTTATCTTTCATGTCTTGAGGTACAGGATGTTCTGTGCGGACAACAATCAGGTTAGGCTGAATTCCAAGACTGCGCAGTTCTTTTACGCTGTGTTGAGTCGGTTTTGTTTTCATTTCTTTAGCAGCGCCAAGGTAAGGGATCAGTGTACAGTGGATGTACATGACTTCGTCGCGGCCAAGGTCTGAACGCATTTGGCGGATAGCTTCAAGGAATGGAAGGGATTCGATGTCGCCGACAGTTCCGCCGATTTCAGTGATGACTACGTCTGCTTTTGCTGATTTCGCAGCGCGCAGCAAGCGGTCTTTGATTTCATTTGTGATATGCGGAATGACTTGGACAGTTCCACCCAAATAGTCGCCGCGGCGTTCTTTTTTAATGACAGTGGAGTAAACTTTCCCTGTCGTTACGTTAGAGTATTTGTTCAAATTGATGTCGATAAAACGTTCATAATGGCCAAGATCCAAATCCGTTTCCGCGCCGTCGTCTGTTACGAAAACCTCTCCGTGCTGATATGGACTCATCGTGCCTGGGTCAATATTGATGTATGGGTCAAATTTCTGGATGGTAACGTTCAATCCTCTGTTTTTCAATAAACGGCCTAATGATGCTGCTGTAATTCCTTTGCCCAAAGACGACACAACGCCTCCGGTTACAAAAATATACTTTGTCATGCTTGTTTCCTCCTTCAATTTAAAAAAATAAAAAGCGCCCCGCCTGCACTGTGCAGAGGGAGCGCGTAAACTGTACGATTCATCTCTCCTATTTTAAGGAGCCCAATAAAATCTTATCCAGTCTAGCCGCTTAAGTCAAGGTAAAAAATTGTTCAGACTACTTAAGGTCGTCTTCTAAGTCGTCCTCTTCTTCTTCATCATCGATAATGTTGCCGTCCAGGTCTTCGACCAATACATCCACGTCTACCTCATCATCGTCATCGTCATCTACATCCACATCGAAATCAATGACTTCCGCTTCTTCGTCTTCGACTGGCGGAATGACCAATACTTCATCATCTTCATCGTCGTCTTCGTCATCCACTTCATCAAAGTCGTCAAATTCCAATTCATCTTCGAGTTCGAGATCCATGTCATCGAAGTCCTCGTCGCTGGATACTTTCGTTTTCTTCTTGCGTGCTTTAACCGTTGGTGCGGATTCTTCTTCAATTTGCTCTACTGGATACCATTCACGAAGTCCCCAGCGATTTTCACCCAATATCAAGAATCGGCCATCAATGTTCATGTCTGTGTAAAACTGAACAAGGCGCGCTTTCATATCTTCTTTCGATAAACCGAGTAATGCTTCAATTGCTGAAACAATCTCCGAATAAGTTTTAGTTTCATGTGTTTCTTCTAAAATTGCATAGGCTAAGTCGACAAACGACTCTTCCACTAATTCATCTTGTGATAATTCACGGATATTCAATCTGTGCACGTCCCTTCTTCTATCTTCAACTTTATTCATTATATACAAAGTAGGTGCACTCCGCTACCGTGTTTTCTTTTTTCTGTCAGTAAGCTGTGTCCAGCCAAAATAAAACAAATAAAATGACAGGATCAAAAAAGGAATTGATGCAAGTGCTTTATTGTACAGAAATAAAGTAAATACGATGCAGAGGATGATGATTATGTAATGGAAGTATTTAGACATAGAGTATCATCCTTTGCTGTGGCTACATTGAACTTTCTTCTATTATACAGAAAACTTCCGTTCAAAGCGACTCACCGGGGTTTTGATTTTCAGATTTGCCTTACCAAAAATTTGAAATGGACCATAGATTTGGCTGAACGCAAATAAAAAGCCTTTCCACTTCTCTCTAAAGCCGTTTTCGCAAAAATATCGCTTATTATTCACATGTCCAAATAAAAAGCCGTGTGTGGAAGGCTCCACACACGGCTTTTTCGTTCATTATCCATTAGAATTACATATTTCTTCTATATTGCCCGCCTACTTCGTATAAAGCTGTGGTGATTTGGCCGAGGCTAGCGACTTTTACGGTTTCCATCAATTCTTCGAAGATGTTGCCGCCTGATTTCGCTACGTGTTTCAAATGAGCCAATGCTTCATCTGATGCGTTGCGTTCCTGGAAAGCGCGCAAATTGGCGATTTGTGTTTCTTTTTCTTCAGTTGTGGCACGTGCGATTTCCATCGCGTTGATATCTGCGTCACTTTGCGGATTCGGGTTCAAGTACGTGTTGACTCCAATAATCGGCAGTTCGCCTGTATGTTTCTTCATTTCATAGAACATCGATTCTTCCTGGATCTTGCCGCGCTGGTATTGGGTTTCCATTGCACCCAAAACGCCGCCGCGGTCATTGATTCGGTCAAATTCCGTCAGCACTGCGTCTTCCACCAATTGCGTCAGCTCTTCGACAATGAATGCGCCTTGCAGCGGATTTTCGTTTTTCGATAAGCCATGCTCTTTTGTGATGATCATCTGAATAGCCATCGCGCGGCGCACTGATTCTTCAGTCGGCGTCGTGATCGCTTCATCGTAAGCGTTAGTGTGAAGCGAGTTGCAGTTATCCTGAAGCGCCATCAATGCCTGCAGAGTCGTCCGGATATCGTTAAAGTCGATTTCCTGGGCGTGCAAGCTGCGGCCAGACGTCTGGACATGATATTTCAGTTTTTGGCTGCGGTCATTGGCGCCGTATTTATCACGCATAACCACTGCCCAGATGCGGCGTGCCACGCGGCCAATCACTGTATATTCAGGATCCAGGCCGTTCGAGAAGAAGAACGACAAGTTCGGAGCAAAGTCATCGATGTTCATGCCGCGGCTCAAATAATATTCAACATAGGTGAAGCCGTTCGACAAAGTGAACGCAAGCTGTGAAATCGGATTCGCTCCCGCTTCCGCGATATGGTAGCCCGAAATCGACACGGAGTAATAGTTGCGCACTTTGTGGTCGATAAAGTATTGCTGGATATCGCCCATCATGCGAAGCGCAAATTCCGTCGAGAAGATGCACGTGTTTTGCCCTTGGTCTTCCTTCAAGATATCTGCCTGCACTGTTCCACGCACGACTTGGAGCGTCGACTCGCGTACTTCCGTGAACTCTTCGAGCGTTAGCGGACGGCCGAATTTTTCTTCGTTGATTTTCACTTGCTGGTCGATAGCCGTGTTCATGAACATCGCCAGGATAATCGGCGCTGGTCCGTTGATCGTCATCGATACCGACGTAGAAGGTGCACAAAGGTCAAAGCCGTCATACAGTTTCTTCATGTCATCGAGCGTACAAATCGACACACCTGATTCTCCGACTTTCCCGTAAATGTCCGGACGGTGATCCGGGTCTTCTCCGTAAAGCGTCACGGAGTCGAACGCTGTTGATAAGCGTTTCGCATCGTCGTCTTTCGACAGGTAATGGAATCGTTTATTTGTGCGTTCCGGCGTTCCTTCTCCAGCAAATTGGCGCTTTGGATCTTCCCCTTCACGTTTGAACGGGAATACCCCAGCTGTATAAGGGAATGAACCGGGAACGTTTTCCAGGTAGACCCATTTAAGAATCTCACCGTAATCTTCAAACTTCGGCAAGACAACTTTCGGAATTTTCAAGCCGGAAAGGCTTTCTGTCCTCAAAATCGTCCGGATTTCTTTGTCTCGTACCGTAGTGACGAATTCATCGCCTGCATAAGCTTCTTTCAGCGCTTTCCAATTTTCCAGAATGCGCTTTGATTCAGCTGACAGCTCATCGCGGACGCCATAAGCCAATGATTGAAGCGACGCTACTAAGGCATCATCCGGCGCTTTTTCTTTTACCGCTTCGATTGCTCCTTCTAATTGGAACAAACGGCGTGCAAATGCAGATTGCTCTTTCGCTTTCGCGTGGTAGCTGCGCACAGTGTCCGTAATCTCCCGTAAATAATAGCGGCGGTCATTTGGAATGATCAAATTTTCTTTTTGCGTTTTGATAAACTGATCATAACTTGTGGTCCATTCAGTATTGCATTTTTCATTTACTGTGTGAACCAAAGCCGCAAACAGGGAATTGGTGCCTTTGTCATTAAACTGGCTGGCGATTGTGCCGAATACCGGCATCGTGTCAAGTTCTTTGTCCCATAATAAGTGGCTGCGCTGGTACTGTTTCTGAACTTGCCGAAGCGCGTCTTCCGAGCCTTTGCGTTCGAATTTATTGATGACAATCAAATCTGCGTAATCAATCATGTCGATTTTTTCAAGTTGTGTCGGTGCACCGAATTCACTTGTCATGACGTACATCGATACGTCCGCGAAATTAGCAATTTCCGCGTCTCCTTGCCCGATTCCGCTGGTTTCCACAATAATCAAATCGAACCCTGCCGCTTTTACAACATCTAAAACGTCGCCTAAAGCGCCTGAAATTTCCGTTCTTGAGCCGCGTGTCGCTAAACTTCTCATGAAAACGCGTTTATTGAAGATGGCATTCATGCGGATGCGGTCGCCCAAAAGCGCGCCGCCGGTCTTTTGCTTTGTCGGATCGATTGATAAAATGGCAATTTTTTTGTCTGGCAGCTCTGATAGGAAACGGCGGATCAGCTCGTCTGTCAGCGAACTCTTCCCGGCGCCGCCTGTCCCTGTAATTCCAAGGACTGGCGTATTTTTCGTCTGAGCACGGACTGCTTGAAGCAAGTCATCCGTATCAATTTCATGGGTATGCGCCTCTTCAGCAGCGGTAATCAGATTGGCCAAGGCCACCGGATGGTCTGCAGACACTCCTTCAAAAGACAAGTCTTCTTTTACAGTTGAAAAATCGCATTCTTTGACAATTTCCTGGATCATTCCTTCAAGCCCTAATTTCCGTCCGTCTTCAGGAGAAAAAATACTGGCGATGCCGTATTCTTCCAATTCCTGGATTTCGCGAGGCAAAATAACGCCTCCACCTCCGCCGTAGATCCGGATGTGTCCCGCTCCTCTTTCCTCCAGTAAATCGTGCATGTACTTGAAGTATTCCATGTGTCCGCCTTGATATGAGGAAATACAGATGCCCTGGACATCTTCCTGAATCGCCGCATTGACAACTTCTTCCACTGAGCGGTTGTGCCCAAGATGAATCACTTCTGCTCCAGCTGCCTGCAAAATTCGGCGCATGATATTGATTGATGCATCATGGCCATCAAAAAGACTTGATGCGGTTACAAAACGGACATGATTTTTCGGCTTATACTTTGTTTCTTCTTGTAAAATCGCCATTTTATATTAAGCCCCCTGTATCGTGATTTTTTCTCCTGCCATCCCCTGCAGCAGAAATTGAGTTTGAAGCTTGGTGAATTCCTGAATGGTGAAATCCCGCAATGCCCAACGCCGAAACGCCCACATCTGCCCCTGTACGAATAAATGATGGGCCGCCAGTTTGATTTCTTTCGCCGTCAGTTTGATCTCACCGCTTGCGGCGCATTCTGCAAGCAGACGCTCAAATAAAGAAACCATTTCAATCTCTTTCTTCAGTACATATTGCAGCGCGTCTTTCGGCAATGATTTCGATTCCTGGTACATGACCACAAATTCATCCTGCATATCGTCAATCAAGCCGTAATAATGTTCGAGTGCGGTCACCAGCACTTCCAGCGACCCTTTTTCAATATCAATCGCATCCAGCCTTGCATGGACTTCATCGTAGATCGAGTCACAAACCAAGTACAGAACATCTTCTTTCGTCCGGATATATTCATATAAAGTTCCGATGCTGAAGCCCGAAGCTTTAGCGATTTCCCTTGTGGTTGTCCGGTGAAAGCCCTTTTCTTTAAAAAGCGTAACAGCACCCCGGATCATCTGCGCACGGCGCTTTTCAATCAGGCTTTCGTCTTTTACGGAGGACTGTACTTCACGCTTTTTGTTCATGGGCGAATCCCTCCAGTTACTTAGTGACCATCCGGGAAATGACCAAACGCTGGATTTCCTGAGTGCCTTCATAAATTTGCGTGATTTTCGCATCACGCATAAAACGCTCAACCGGATAATCTTTCGTATAGCCGTAGCCGCCGAATACTTGAACCGCTTCAACCGTTACTTTCATCGCCGTGTCGCCAGCCATCAATTTTGCCATCGCCGATTCTTTGCTATAGGACAGTTTGTTCGATTCAAGCCATGCCGCCTGATAAGTCAACAAACGTGACGCTTCGATTGAAGTCGCCATATCTGCCAGTTTGAACGAAATGCCTTGGTTTGCCGAAATCGGCTTGCCGAATTGCTCGCGTTCTTTCGCATAATTTACGGATGCATCCAAAGCGCCTTGAGCGATGCCGACTGCTTGGGCTGCGATGCCATTGCGGCCGCCGTCAAGCGTCTGCATCGCAATTTTAAATCCTTGTCCCAATTCACCCAACATGTTTTCTTTTGGTACGCGGCAATTATCGAAAATGATTTCAGTTGTCGGACTTGAACGAATGCCGAGTTTTTTCTCTTTCTTGCCAACTGAGAAGCCTTCAAAATCTTTTTCAACAATAAAAGCAGTTGTGCCTTTATGTTTTGAATCCGGGTCAGTTACCGCAAAAACAATATAGATATCGGCAATGCCGCCGTTTGTAATGAAGATTTTCGAACCGTTTAAAATGTAATGGTCGCCGTCTTCTTTGGCATTTGTTTTCATTCCGCCAGCATCAGAACCTGATTGCGGTTCAGTCAAGCCATATGCGCCGATTTTTGTTCCTTCAGCCATCGGGCGCAGGTATTTCTGTTTCTGCTCTTCTGTGCCGAATGTGTATACCGGCCAGCCAGCAAGTGAAGTATGGGCTGAAAGCGTTACGCCTGTTGATGCACAGACACGGGACAACTCTTCAACAGCAATACAATATGCCAAATAATCCGAGCCGATTCCGCCGTATTCTTCTGGCCAAGGAATTCCTGTCAGTCCCAGTTCCGCCATTTTATCAAAAATTTCGCGGTCAAAACGCTCTTCTTCGTCGCGTTCTTCAGCAGTCGGCGCCACTTCATTGTTTGCAAAATCGCGTACCATTTTACGGATCATTTCATGTTCCTCGCTCAATTGAAAATTCATTGTCCCATTCCTCCAATTATTTTAATAGTTGCTTACTAATAACAATTCGCTGTATTTCACTCGTGCCTTCGTAGATTTCGGTGATTTTCGCATCGCGGAACAGACGCTCGACCGGGTAATCTTCTGTATAGCCGTAGCCGCCAAATACTTGGACGGCTTCGATGGCGTTGTCCATTGCCGCTTTTGAAGCGAACAGCTTCGCGATCGAAGCCTCTTTATTGCAGTCTTTGCCTCTGGCGTATAAGTCGGCTGCGTTGTAAACGAGCAGTTTTGCCGCTTCCACTTGCGTTGCCATGTCTGCCAGTTTAAAGCCGATGCCTTGGTTGTCCGCAATCGATTTTCCGAATTGCTGACGTTCTTTTGCGTATGCTACCGAATATTCGTATGCTGCTTCGGCAATCCCTAAAGCTTGTGCGGCTATGCCGATGCGGCCGACATTTAAGTTCGCCATCGCTATGCTGAAGCCTTTGTTTTCTTTGCCGAGCAGATTTTCAACCGGTACTTTCAAATTATCGAATGTCAATTGCACCGTTCTCGAACCGTGAAGCCCCATTTTCTTTTCATCTTTGCCGACGATTAAACCCGGAAATTCTTTCTCGACGATAAAAGCAGAAATCCCCCGTGTTCCCGCTTCCGGTTTTGTTGAAGCGAACACAATATATGTATCAGCTTCACCGCCATTGGTAATAAACACTTTCGAGCCGTTCAAAATATAATGATCGCCATTCAAGACCGCTTTTGTTTTTAAGCTTCCTGCATCCGATCCTGCTGAAGGCTCAGTCAGTGCGAAAGCACCCAAATAGTCACCTGACGCCAGTTTCGGAATATATTTTTGAATCTGTTCTTCTGTCCCAAAGTTCAAGATCGGATTTGTGCCGACTGAAGTATGAACTGAAAGAATCACGCCGATCACCGCACTCACTTTCGACAATTCATGAATCGCGATGATGTAGGAAGTAAAGTCCATTTCAGATCCGCCGTATTTATCAGGAGCGGTAATCCCCATTAAGCCCAAATCTGCCATCTTCTTTAATATTTCTCTTGGAAACGCCCCTTGTTCCATCTGCTCGATAAAAGGAGTAATTTCTTCTTTTGCAAAATCACGGACCATATTTCGCATCATCAACTGCTCTTCAGTAAAACGCAAATCCATTGTGGTGCCCCCTAATTTAACTGTATTCATAGAAACCACGCCCTGTTTTCTTGCCGAGCCATCCAGCTTTCACATATTGGCGCAGAAGCGGACTTGGGCGGTATTTGCTGTCGCCAAATCCATCATGCAGCACTTCCATGATATAAAGACATGTATCAAGTCCGATAAAATCCGCCAATTCGAGCGGGCCCATCGGGTGGTTCATCCCAAGGCGCATGATGTTGTCGATCGCTTCTTTCGTGGCCACTCCTTCTTGCAAGGTGAAAATTGCTTCATTGATCATCGGCATCAAGATGCGGTTTGAAACAAAGCCCGGAAAGTCGTTGCATTCCACTGGAGTTTTGGATAATTTCACAGTCATTTCTTCGACTGTTTTATAAACTTCATCTGTTGTTGCCAGGCCACGGATTATTTCAACCAGTTTCATAACCGGAACCGGATTCATGAAATGCATGCCAATCACTTGTTCCGGACGGTTTGTGACGGCTGCGACTTCCGTAATAGGAAGTGAAGATGTATTCGAAGCCAGAATTGCGTGCTTTGGAGCTACTTCGTCCAAGGTTTTGAAGATGCTGTGTTTGATTTCCATGTTCTCCACTGCCGCTTCAATGACAATATCTGCATCATGTGCATCTTTCAAATCAAGGGAAGAAGAAATACGGCCAAGAACAGCCGTTTTTTCTTCTTCCGTCATGCGTCCTTTTTCCACATTGCGTGACAGGTTTTTTGTAATTGCCGCGATGCCGCGGTCATATGCTTCTTGTTTCATATCATTCAATTTCACATTAAACCCTGATTGTGCACAAACTTGTGCAATGCCGGAACCCATCTGGCCGGCTCCGATTACCATTACATTTTGAATTGCCATTTTCAGTTTGCCTCCTGTTTTGGAACTTCAATCATGATTGCATCGCCTTGTCCGCCGCCTGAACAGATGGCTGCGATTCCAATACCGCCTCCGCGGCGTTTCAATTCGTATGCAAGTGTCAAAATGATGCGTGCCCCACTCGCCCCGATTGGATGGCCAAGTGCAACAGAGCCGCCATTGACGTTCACTTTTTCAGCATCCAAATTCGCAATTTGCGAACTTGCCAACGCTACTGCTGCGAAGGCTTCGTTGATTTCCACCAAATCAATGTCGTCGAGCGTCTTGCCTGTTTTCTTCAATAATTCATTAATGACGATTCCTGGAGTTTCCGGGAATCGATGCGGTTCAATCGCTACTTCTGTGTGCGCCAAAATATGCGCCAGTACATTTTTTCCTTCTTTTTGCGCCCGCTCTTCATTCATCAATACAAGGGCTACTGCTCCGTCGTTGATGCCTGGTGCGTTGCCGGCTGTGATGGTGCCGTCTTTGCCGAACGCCGGTTTCAGTTTCGCCAGCGCTTCAATAGTCGAATTGGCACGAGGTGCTTCATCGAAATCGACTGTAATCGGATCGCCTTTTTTCTGCAGAATTTCAATCGCTACAATTTCTTCTGCAAATAACTCTTTCGCTTTTACCGCGCGTTCATGCGAACGGGCAGACCATTCGTCCTGTGCTTCACGCGTCAATGCGAATGCTTCAGCTGTCGAGTTGCCGTAAGTCCCCATATGGA
Source organism: Planococcus shenhongbingii (assembly GCF_030413635.1). NCBI lineage: Bacteria > Bacillati > Bacillota > Bacilli > Caryophanales > Caryophanaceae > Planococcus > Planococcus shenhongbingii. Next base: position 3,219,476 of record NZ_CP129235.1, read on the forward strand.
CGCGGTCCGGATGGAATGAACAAGACAATCCGTCATGGACCATGCCGTCGACTACTTGCGCATCCCCCATGCGAAGCCCCCAACGTGCTCTCGGCAAATAATACGGTGCATTCGACATCGATTCCATGCCGCCTGCCACGATGACTTCTTCATCGCCCAAGCGGATGATCTGGTCTGCAAGCGTAACGCTGCGCATGCCGGAAGCACATACTTTATTGATTGTTTCTGATTTGACGTTGTACGGGATTCCTGCTTTTTTTGCTGCTTGGCGTGATGGAATTTGTCCCTGGCCAGCTTGCAGCACGTTCCCCATGATTACTTCCTGCACTTCTTCCGGTTGGATATCCGCACGGCTCATTGCTGCTTTAATCGCTTCTGCCCCTAATTCGCTTGCTGACAAAGTGCTTAAGTTGCCCCCAAACTTCCCAAATGCTGTACGTGCCCCATCGACAATCACTGTTTTTGCCATGATCTTTCTTCCTCCCTTTGTAAACGTTTTCAATTATGTGTAAAAAAATTATGCTTGTTGTGATTCTTCGCCTAAAACGGCGACAGTTGACGTGAACGAAGATAAATGATGATTGACCGTAGATAAAACTTTTTGAACGCAGATAAACTAATCTGAACGTTGAAAAGATGCTTCTTTGCTGTTTCGAAACATGAAAGTGCGTTGCATCGCTTCGCTAGCTTCGAGGCAAACCATTTGCTCCTGCATCAGCTCCGCTGCTTCGTCGCAAATCTAAACCCAGCATCACGTTATACTATTGCCTCTGCATCGCTTCGCTAGCTTTTATTTAAGTCTTTGCTCCTGCATCGCTTCGCTGCTTCGTCGCAAATCATATTGGCCGAACCGGTTCGGCCAATATGATTGACTGAACGCTCGCTCGGTTTTAATTCAAAACAAAAGGGAGCAATGCACTCCCTTTCATTTTCTTGCTTATAAGCCTATCTTATAGAATTTTCTTTCTTTTGGCAATTATTATTGAATGGTTGCCGGCTCTAATTCTGCTGTGCGATTTCCGATAACTGCCATTTCAAGCAATTCAGCAACATCGTATGTGCCGACTTTATCTTCGACTTCTTTCGCTTTTGTGCCGTCTGACAACATTGTCAAACAGTATGGACAGCCGGAGGAAATCATTGTCGGGTTCACTTCCAGTGCTTGTTCGGTGCGGGCAACGTTGACGCGGTGACCTGCATCTTCTTCCATCCACATCAATCCGCCTCCGGCTCCGCAGCACATTCCGTCCTGGCGATTACGTACCATTTCAACCAATTCTACGCCTTCGATCGCTTTCAGAATTTCACGCGGTGCGTCATAGACATCGTTGTAGCGGCCGAGGTAGCAGGAATCATGGAATGTAATGCGTTCGTTTACCGGGAATTGCGGTTTCAAGCGGCCTTCCTGCACCAACTCGAATAGCATCTCTGTATGGTGGTAAACTTCGGCTTTAAATCCGAAATCAGGGTATTCATTTTTAAAGATATTGTAGGCGTGCGGGTCAATCGTGACGATTTTCTTGATTCCCGCTTTTTCAAACTCCTGGATATTTGCTGTCGCCAGTTCCTGGAATAAGAATTCATTCCCTAAACGTCTCGGTGTATCCCCGGAGTTCTTTTCTTTATTGCCAAGAATCGCGAATTTGACACCAGCTTCGTTCATCAATCGTGCAAATGATAACGCGATTTTTTGAGAGCGGCTGTCGAACGAACCCATTGAACCTACCCAGAACAAGAATTCAAATTCTTCTCCGGCTTTGTTCATTTCTTTAACAGTTGGAATGCTGATATCTGGACGTGCATCTCTCCAGTTTTCTTTTTCTTTGCGGTTAAGACCCCATGGATTGCCCTGCTTTTCGATATTTGTCATTGCGCGCTGTGCATCTTTGTCCATTTTCCCTTCCGTCATTACCAAGTAACGGCGAAGGTCGATGATTTTATCCACGTGTTCATTCATTACCGGACATTGGTCTTCACAGTTGCGGCAAGTCGTGCATGCCCAAATTTCTTCTTCTGTGATGACGTCTCCAATCAAGCTCGGGCTGTAAAGTTCGTCGATACTGATCCCTTCAGCACCAGCAGCCATCGCCAGTTGGTTTCCTTTGGTGTTATTGAATGCGAGTGCAGGCACCCAAGGCTTTTGGCGGGTCGTGACCGCACCTGTATTGGTTAAGTTATCCCGAAGTTTTGTAATCAGATCCATCGGCGAAAGCATTTTTCCTGTGCCAGTTGCCGGACACATATTTGTGCAGCGTCCGCATTCTACGCAAGCGTAGAAGTCGATCATCTGCGACTGGCTGAAGTCCGTGATTTTGCCGACACCGAATGATGGCATGGCTTCTTCGTCTTCATTGTCTTCCATTTCTTCAAAGTTGATTGGTTTCAAGCGGCCCACATGGTCTACACGGTGGAACCATGTATTAACCGGCCCGAAAATCAAGTGAGCGTGCTTCGATTGCGGCACATAGACCAGGAATGTTAATAGACACAATAGATGCACCCACCACATAGCGTAGAAGATAACGCCTGCCGCAGTTACAGGAAGCGCTGAGAATGCAGTCGCAAATACAGATGCTACTGGTTCGGTCCAAGCTGTTTCATGGCCTTGCCAAATCATGGCTGCACCATTTCCAACTAGCACAGAAACCATCAGTGTGCCGAGGAAGATCAGCACCAAGCCTGCTTTCCAGCCTCGTTTTAAACGAACTAATTTCTCGATATATCTTCTATAGAATGCCCATACGACAGCGACCAAGATCGTCAAAGTGACGATTTCCTGGAAAAATGTGAACGCCGGATAAAGCGGCCCGAGCGGCAAATGCGCTCCTGGCACCAAGCCTTTGATGATGAAATCAATGGCACTTGCCTGCACCAATAAGAACCCATAAAAGAATATGACATGGATCGTTCCGCTCTTCTTATCTTTCAATAGTTTCTTTTGGCCAAAAACGTTGACCATGACTTTGCGGAAACGTTCTTTAAAGTTTTCCTCAAACTCCACTTTCTTGCCAAGCTTTATGAAATCATACCTAGTTTTCAATAAATAGAGAAACAGGTAAACTGCATAAACCGTTACTGCAAGAAACAAAATCCAGTTTGCTATGAGCAATGGCTCCATGATGATATCCCCCTTGTGTTTGTATATTCAAAAAATTCCTTATACAAAGTTTACGTGACTGATAAAAGATTGTCGATACTATGTTCTATAATAAATATGAATGAGCATTCAGTCAATAGATAATATGAAAGGGTTTTCATTTCCTATTATATACACCCGGCTAGTAAAATGAACCAATAATTTATTATGAATGTTCAAAGAATAACTGTGAATAATCATCTAAATTACTGGAGTGATCATAGAACTCCCCATTCTGCTCTTAGAATTTCGTCGAGCGATCATAGAACCCCGTGTTCCGCTCATAGAATTTCACTTCATTAAAAAAAGCACCACTCATCGTGGCGCTTCCATCTCTAAAGGAAAAACATATTGGCCGAAATGCAGCTTCAACGATTCAATCTGTTCCGGCCGAACGCCAATCAGCACGCAGCTCGCTGGTCCGCCTGAAACTTCAAGATCCACTTCAGCGGCCATTGAAATTTTCCGGCCGAATAAATGCTCCGCTTCCTTGGCAATGCCTTTCGAGCCGACCGGCCAAATTTGGGCAGCAAGCCTTTCTCTCAACGCTTCATAAATTTTTTTCATGTCCGCAATTTGTTCCCTTTTTTCCAGCACCTCTTTGCCGACCAAAGGCATCCCGTAAATAAACCATTGCAGGCTTTCGGAGTTTATTTCCTCGCGTCTCCTGCCGAGCATGGTCACCGCTAGACCCGACTGCAGCGTTTCCATATTGGTTTCAGAACTGCCGGCAATTTTAGGCGCTTCGATTCCAATTTCGGCGAACAGCTCATGGATTCCTTCTGCATACCGGTTCCACTGAGTTTCGCCGCTGAAGTTATGCAACAGGATCGCTTCCGGATCGCTTCCGGCTGCCCACTGCTCAAGCAGTGCCACCCGTGCAGCAAATTTAGCCGTAATTTTATCAGAAGCCGCCACCACATCGTGCGGTTTTTCTCCGATTGCTGCTGAGTTGTCGGATGTGATCACCCATTCCCCCATTTGCAATTCATGGCGCATTATAAAACCTTCTCTCCGACTTTATTCATAAACGGCAGAACGATTGCTGCTCCAACTGCATTAATAGTCGCAGCCATCAGCAGCCCCAGTACTGACGCATAGAAAAATGCCGGAGACAATAGAAAGTAAAATGGAATCGCCGCGAGTAACCCGTTGCAGATAATGAATACCGGCCATTTTAAGGCCGTTCTGTTTGCATTGTGCAGCTTGGCAAAAAGCCAGACCGCCGCCCACATTTCCAATGCAATGATAATATGGAAAGGTCCTAGTGGCATGCCGCCAAATAATGCAGAAAGTAAATGTCCGAAAGCTGCTACTGTTCCAGCAAGCGGTGCGGAAAGGAACAAAACTGCTACAAGAGCCGGCAAGGAATCGAGGGCAATCGATGCGATTCCGAGCGGGATTTTAATCATGCCGCCGATAGCCGATAAGCTGATGAACAAAGCAGCCAGCGTGATTTTGTTTGTCGATGGATTAGTCATTTTTCTTCGCACGTCCACCGTTCCTGAATACTTTCGCACTGCGGACGTATTCATTATCCGGAACCCCTGTCCGTGAATTGGCAACGCGCGCTGCAGCGAATAAATAATCCGACAAGCGGTTCAAATAGCGCTGGACGACCAGCGGAAAATCTTCCCCCACTTTCATCAATGTAACTGTCTGGCGTTCTGCCCGGCGCGTAATCGTACGGGCAATGTGGAGAGTCGCTGCTGCAGGCGTACCGCCAGGCAAAATGAATCGCTCCAATAGCGGCGGCTCTTCCATCAAATCATCAATGCGCGATTCCAGCACTTCCACCGGCTGTTCAGTCATTTTATATTGAGGCTCTTTGCGGACATCCGCCAAATCGCCGCCACAATCGAACAATTCGTTCTGAATCGCTTCCAGATCAGCCAGCAAATCTGCAAATTTCTCCGGATCAAGCTCCGTCATCGCCTTGCCAATAAATGAATTGACTTCATCAATCGTGCCGTAAGCTTCAATCCGCGGTGCATCTTTGTCAGCGCGAGCGCCTATCAAACTAGTCTGCCCTTTATCACCGGTTCTCGTATAAATTCTCATGTTCATCCGCCCCTTTGATTGTTTGTGGTATACCGTACCATATTCGTGTAATATGGTCTGCTTTCTTGAATAAATGCTGATACAGCCGGCCGATCACATCCCGCAGCTCCCGCTCCAACGGATCCACTGGGACGATGCCCCGGTTCATGTCGGTCAAAATCCAAATTTGCTGATTGATCGGCTGCAATGAAATGGCCTGCTCAATCCCTCTAGTAATATCTTTTTCATCTATTCCTTTGTCGAGCTGAGCTTTAACCCACTCCTCAATTCCGGCAATTACCAGAAAAGATGCAGCTTGGTCCGGCAACTTTCCTTCATACCAGACATATTTCCGATTCTCCAATAACTCTTTTACATATTGGCGTTTGCCGTTAAAGGCTCCACCGAACACGATATGCATGGCGCTCCCTCCTCGAATGCTTCTCGGCTTTGCCAGACCAGCGTATAGCAATGTCCGTGGAGTGCCATCTGCCGCTGAAAAGGCTGCCCACTTCCTTTGGCCAATAAATACCGGATCGGTCCGCCGTGGGCAACAATATAAAATTCATTGCCTTCTGGAAGAGACTGCACTGCGTCGTCCACCCTCTGCATGACTGTCATCAAACTTTCTCCGCCAGGAGGTGCCAGTTCGGCCGGATTATCAATCCAGTCCCTATAGTTCTGGGCGTCTTTCAATTCTTCATACGTTTTCATTTCCCAGTCCCCAAAATGGCATTCCCGAAAGTTTGGATCAGCGTGATAAATAGCGTTTGGAAAAAGGATTGCTGCCGTCTGGCGGCAACGTGCCAAATCGCTTCCCCAGACCTGCTGCACCGCCGTATTCTTTTTGCCGTCAAAAGGCACAATCGCTTCATCGGTCCAGCCGACGTATTGCTTCAAGCCATTTCCTTTTGTCGGTGCATGGCGAATCAGATGAACAATAAAAGCACTGTCCATAGCAGCAATTCAGCCCCTTCTATATAAGCTCCGAACAAATCTCCCGTCACGCCGCCAAACTGGCGCAGGCACCACTTCCGGTATAGCCAGAGACTCAACAGGAAAGCGGCGGCAAAAAGTGCCGCATTTACTGCACCTGCATAATAAACAAGAAACCCTGCTGCAATCAGCAGATAAAGGCAAGCCGCTAAAATCAGCCATTTGACATTGGCACGCTGGCGAAAAAAAGCGCCCAGTCCCGTTTTCTTTGCGGTCTTGGTAGTGCCGAATAGCATCAGCAAACCGATTCTTGAAAAAAAAGGAACCACAATAAGCAAAACCAGCGGAATTTTGTAGACTAGTTCTGACATAACAATGATTTTGCCAAGGACCGCGAACAATAAAACCATCGCACCAAAAGCGCCGATTCGCGGATCTTCTAAGATTTCAAGCCGCTTTTCCTTGTCCTGATACGAAAAATAAGCGTCGCCAACATCAGCGAGCCCGTCCAGATGCAAGCCGCCTGTCGCTGTTACTAAAAACAGCACAATCACGAACGCTGCAAGCAAGGAGCTCATTTCCGTATAATCCCTTAAGGCAAAAACAATTAACACAGAGATGCTCCCCATCAAGGCTCCCACCCATGGAAGCGACAGATACATTGCCGTTACGTCGTTCTTTTCAAGAGGCAGTTCTTTTTTCACTGGCACCACCGAGAAAAACTGAAAAGCCAAAGCCAAACCGTTTGCAAGATTCTTCCTCATTGGCTTGCCTCCACCATCCGCTCGACCGCTTGCCAGTCAATATGCTGTTTCACATGCTGCGCCCAGCGTCCAAAGCGGTCGATTTCTTGCTGGATTGGCGGCTCCGGCAGTTTTTTCATTTTCCGGAACGGCGCCAGAAAAGCACGGCGGCAGTCCGGGCTGTCAAAAAAGCCATGCAAATGGGTGCCAAGAATCCGGCCGCCTTGATAGCCTTCACTGCTCGTTTCGTAATAGATCAGTGGCGGATTTACCGGAGTCGATCTTCCAGTATGAATTTCATAGCCTGTTACAGCTATGCCCAACTTCTCAAAATGCGCCACGCCGGTGCGCCTTTGCACGAACTTTTCTTCAGTGAACTGCGTTTCCATGCCTGGAATAAAGCCTAAGCCTTGTTCAAGTCCCGCTTTCATGCCGTCATAGCCACAAGGGTCTGCCAGCCATTCCCCCAACATCTGAAAGCCGCCGCAGAGTCCTACGATCTTCGATTCATTTGGCAATGACTTTAGATGTTCTTGCAACTCTTGCTGCTTCCAATAACGTAAATCTGCAATTGTGCTTTTGGTCCCCGGAATGATGACAATGTCTGGAACACCCAAGTCTGCGACAAATTCCACCCAGCGGACAGATACATCCGGTTCGTTTAACAGCGCTTCGATGTCTGTAAAATTTGAAAGGTAAGGATGCTTCAATACTGCTATATCAATCGGCTGGCGAGAAGCGGTTTTCGCTAATTCAAGGACACCGAGCGAGTCTTCCTGTTCAATTGCGTGATTCGGTAAATACGGAATCACACCAAGAACCGGAATGCCTGTATAAGATTCCAAAAATCCTACACCGTCTTCAAATAACTCGATATCTCCACGGAATTTATTGATCAGCAGTCCTTTCACTCGCTCAGGATTCGGCATAAGTGCCAGTGTTCCAACGATTGAAGCAAAGACTCCGCCTCGTTCTATATCAGCCACTAAAATCACCGGCACATCGGCCCGCTCAGCAACAGCCATATTGACCAAATCGCGGTCATTCAAATTGACTTCTGCCGGGCTTCCCGCCCCTTCTATCACGATGTGAGTGAACTCTTTTGATAAATTCAACAGTGCCTGATCAATGGCGGCCAGCCCTTGTTCATAAAATTGGCTGCGGTAATCCATGCCGTCCATTGCCTCTAATTTCTTTCCGAACAGCACCACTTGGGATTTCATGCCACTTTCCGGTTTCAACAGAATCGGATTCATGTCTACGGTCGCGACAATGCCAGCAGCTTCAGCCTGCACGCCTTGTGACCGTCCTATTTCTTCCCCCAGTACCGTTACGTAAGAGTTATTCGACATGTTCTGTGATTTGAACGGTGCCACGCTATAGCCTTGATCGGCCAGCAGTCTGCAAAACGCTGTGCAAATCATGCTTTTTCCCACATCGGATGAAGTTCCTTGAATCATGATTCCGTGCATTTCATCACTTCCTTCTATAAGCGACTCCATTTTCCACTTCATATGCCTTGTCCGACTGAGCCACGAGCCATAGATGAATCTGGCCAAGCCATTGCTGATAGGCAGCATCCCGCACAAAATCATCCAATACTTCATTTGACACGATGACCAAAAGTTCTGTCTGATGTCGAATTTTCCGGATGGTTTCCTGTAAATACATCCATTTTTGTTCCATACAGTCTTTGCGGTCAGCGCAAGGTGCTCCTTGTTCCCAGCCTTCATATAACTCGTTGGCAAGCCAAGTGGTGACGCAATCCCACAGCACCGCATCTCCAGCACTAATTTCCGGAATAACTTTCTCCAAATGGAGCGGCTGCTCAATCGTTTTCCAGCCTTGATCTTTCCGGTCCTGCCGGTGGCGCTGAATCCGCTCTTCCATTTCCGCGTCATACGCCTGTCCGCTCGCCAGGTAGATTTTATTTTCGGCATCGGTTTTATAGATGAACTTTTCTGCCCAAGCGCTTTTGCCGCTGCGTACACCGCCACTGACAAATATCAATTGTCCCGCAGCCATTGTGTGATCGCCTCCCGCAGTTCTTGCATTTGGACAGCTGATTTCATGCCGATGCGGAACCAGTTCCCATCCATCCCTTTGAATGACCTAGTGTGCCGAAGAACGATTCCTTTTCTCAACATTTCATTAAAAAACACGTCCGGGGCTTTATCTGCCGGCAGCCGGAACGACAGAAAATTCACAGCGGAATCTGTCACCGCACAGCCTTTCTCTTCCAAAAAACGTGTCATGGACTCTCGCTCGATTCCTGCAGCCTCCACTACATGCACCCGATAAGCTTGCTGCTCCAAGCACCGGGCTCCAATTTGAGCTGAAATCGCATTCACATTCCAATGGGCTGCACCTCGTTTCAACTGCTTCAAAACTTTCGGTTCGCCGATTGCATAACCCAGCCGGAGGCCTGGTATGGCATACATCTTGGTCATTGACCGGACAATAATGATATGAGGTAAAGTTTTCTGCAGCGGAATCAGCGAAAATTTCTCTCCCGCGAAATCAATGAATGCTTCATCCAGGACCAGTTCACAGCCTGCATTCCGGCATTCTTCAGCGATTGACACCAGCACATGCTGTTGCAGTAAAAGTCCTGTCGGGTTATGTGGATTGCAGATATAAACAGCAGCACATCCTTTTAACGCCTGCACCAATTCTTCCAGCTGAAGGCGCCAGCCGCTTTCTTCTGTTAATTGGACCGCAACCACTTCCGCTCCTTCTGCCTCAAGCGTTTTACGGTATTCAGAAAAAGCCGGTTCAATCAACAACACCCGCTTGCCACGGTAACGGTGGGCCAGCCAAGTGAAAATTTCCGCTGCCCCGTTTCCCGCAATGACACGATCCGGTTCAACTCCGTGGAATTTTGCCGCTGCGCTTCGGAACGGTTCTCCGTCAGGGTCCGGATAATATTTAATTAATTCCTGCAGATATTTCCAAGTAGCATCAATAAATTCCGGCGGACCGAAAGGATGAACGTTCTCGCTAAAATCGAGAATCCATTCAGGCGCTTCCATTCTCAGCCGTTTATATAAAAGTTTCGGGTTCGCGCCATGGTCAGGCAAATTCAATGATCATCACTCCTATGGCAAAGAGAATATAAAACCAAATCGTTGCGATATGCATATGCTGAACTGCCTCTTTGATATGCTTGGCTTCCAGTTCATAAAAAGGTGTTCCCATGCGGGCGCGTTCTGAACGGACTCCTTTGTATGTATTGACACCGCCGAGTTCTATGCCCAGTTGAACGGCAGTTGCTGCTTCCAGCCAGCCGCTGTTCGGGCTTGGATGCTTGACGGCGTCCCGTGCCCATTCCGCAAAACGCTGACGCACCGTTAAATTTCGTTTGTTTTTGGTAGCCAGTAGAATCAGCGCCCCTGTCATGCGGCTTGGAATGAAATTCAAGGCATCATCCAGGCGTGCGGAGGCATAGCCAAACTGCGCAAACTCCTCATTTTTATAGCCCACCATCGAGTCGCAAGTATTGACTGCTTTATACAGCCATAACCCGGGTGCACCTAGCAAAAATGCCCAAAACAGTGGTGCCGTAATGCCGTCGCTCGTATTTTCTGATACGGTTTCGACAACACCGCGGGTAATTTCACTTTCATCTAAATTGGCGGTGTCACGCCCGACAATCCAGGACAACTTTTCCCTCGCCCGGCTCCAATCCTTTTGAATCAGCGGCTGGTAAACCTCTTCTGCCGCATCACGCAAGCTTTTTTGTGCAAGGCCGGAAGCGATTAAAAGTGTTTCGATGAGAAAGCCCAAACTCCAGTGAAGGGCATATGCTCCCGAAACCAATAGATAAGCCGTTCCAAAAGCTGCTACAACGGTGGCGAAGATGAGGGAAAAACCGTTGCGAAAAGCATTCGGAGGATGGTTCCACTTGGCTGTCAGCTTTAATATCAATGCTCCCAGCCACCGGACCGGATGTGGCCACCCATGCGGATCTCCGACAATCCGGTCGATTATGAGAGCAAGCCCAATGGCAAAAATGTGGCTGATCATGCCTTTTTCGCCTCACGGTATAAGCCGATTGCTTCCACCGTACATTCAAACACCCCTGCTCCGATCAACTTTCCAAGCTCGGTGATCGGGCCGGCATATGGCAAATGTTCACCCTGCTGCGTAGCAGCGACCAAACAGCTGTCAGTCGAAGTTCCTGTCGCTAATGTATTTGTCAGCGGATCCATTACACCTTCAAGATGAAGCGCTTTTGTTTTGGCTTCCGTAGCGGTAATCATCGCTTGGATAAAAGCTTCATCCGATAATTTGCCATTGACCATAATCCATGTATTGATTGTGCCAACTTGCACGGCACGTTCAAGTGCCTTCGAGACATCCACTGCGTTTCCAATTCCTGCAGTCACCGCAATGACGATGGAACCAAAAGAAGCCTTGTACTCCTTCACGATAGCATCCTGGGTTTGTACAGCAGTCATCATTCCGACAGTATCTGTAGGTTTAAAACCCAACTCTTCAATGAATCCTGTCATTTCCATCAAACTGTCATCGATATTATAATTCATGTCCACATGCCGATTAATGAATGTCCGGAACCAACCGGCTCCGGCATTGATTACCGCTGAAGATACGGTTTTCAAAGGAACTTCACTTTGGTAAAGTACCATATTCGGCGAAACTGCAAAGTCTTCTGCACGGATTGCCCATTCTTCTGTCTGCCGCTTTATTCCTGGAAGCAGCGTGACTTGCGGTTTTGGAAGCTCTGGATGTGGATGGTTGCTGACCCGCGTCCGGTATACGGCTTCAATATCCTGTTCCCGCACGACTTCATGCGGCTCCCCCATACGGATAATCTTGCCATGGTCCAGCAGCAATAGTTGATCGCAATACATGGACGCAATATTGATGTCATGGAAAATCGACACAACCGTCAATTCTTTTTCAATCGCTTGCTTTTTAATGGTATCAAGCAGTTCTTTTTGATGGTTGATGTCCAAATGGTTGGTCGGTTCATCGAGCAGCAGGATTTTCGCATTTTGGGCCAATGCTTGTGCCACGAAAACGCGCTGCTGCTCTCCTCCTGATAAGCGGTCGATTTGTGTATTCTCATAATGCGTGATGTTCATCAAGCGCATGGCTTCTGTTACAGCCATTTCATCTTCTTCAGACCAGGAAGAAAACCAGCCGCTTTGATGCGGATATCTTCCAAGCGATACCGTTTCACGGACCGTATGGGCAAATGCATGCGCATGAAGCTGTGGCAAAACGGCCATTTGCCTGGCAAGTTCTTTCGCTCCAAAATCAGTGATCGGCTTTTCTTCAATTTCAATTTTCCCGCTCTTTAAAGGCAGCACCCCACTGATTAATTTCATCATCGTGGATTTTCCGCTGCCGTTCGGCCCCAAAATCCCAAGCATCGAGCCTTTTGAAACTTGGAAAGAAACATCATCGACGATGTTCTTATCTCCGTATCCACCCATCAACTTTGTTATTTTCAACATATCAAGCCACTCCTTTCCGCTGCCGGAAAAAGATAAACGCAAAAACCGGTGCTCCGATAAATGCGGTAATTACCCCAATTGGCAATTCTGTCGGTGAAATGATCGTCCGTGACACCAAATCACAGATGATCAATAACGCGGCACCGTTGATAAAAGACAGCGGCAATACATGCCGATGATCCGAACCCCATACGAGCCGGGTCATATGCGGCACAACCAAGCCAACAAAGCCGATTGTTCCCGAAACCGCTACAGCCGCTCCAGTCAGAATGGATCCGCTGATGAGAATCATCATTTTCCTTTTTTTCACGTCGACTCCCAAATGCTGTGCCCGTTCTTCCCCGAACAGCATGGCATTCAACTCACGCCGGTTTAGCCAAAGCAAGAAGGATCCGATGAGGATAAACGGCAAGGCCATTTGCACATAGGGCCAGCCTCGCATCGATACACTGCCAAGAAGCCAGCCGATGATTTGCCGAAGCTCTTCTCCCGTCAGCGCTATCATCAAGGATATGACAGAACCGAGAAACGAACTGAAAATGATTCCTGTCAAAATGACAGTTTCCATTTTCATGGAACGATCGACCAATTTAGCAAAACCCATTACTGCGAACATCGTCAATAATGCACCCAGCATGCTCATTACCGGCAAAGTATAATTCCCTAAAAACGGGACTGAAATGCCGAAAAAGAGCGTCATCACAGCGCCGACTGAGGCACCGGATGACACTCCTAAAGTGTAAGGATCGGCCAGCGGGTTTTTAAGCAAGCCTTGGAATGCAGCACCGGCAATTGCCAGCGCTGCACCTACTAAACCTGCCAGAACCACGCGCGGCATCCGGATATTCCACAAAATATTGGCAGCTGTTTCATCCGACTCAGGGTTCCACAGCACTTCCGGCGAAATGGAAACCGTGCCGACCGTTACTCCCAGCAGTACAGCCCCTCCCAATAGAATGAAAGAGACGATATAGGCCAGGCTGTTTTTACTCACTGAAAACCTCAGGATAAACAGCTTGTGCCATTTCCATCAAGCCTTCTGTCAGGCGCGGGCCAGAACGGGTAACTTTATCCGAATCAACATTATAAACCGCATCTTCTTTGACTGCCGTCACTTCAGCAAAGCCGCTGCGCGCTTTGATTTTTTCAACCGCATCCGGCACGTAAGCACCTTCTGTTGACACAATCACATCCGGATTGGCTTCGACAATCGCTTCCGGGTCCATGCTGACCCATCCTTCCAGGTCACCAGCCGCGTTTTCCGCGTTGATGATGTCCAGCATTTCATCCATGAACGTTCCGCTGCCGGTTGTATAAATTTCCGGATCGCTGCCTACTTCAACAAATACTTTTTTGGGTTCTTCGATTTTGCCCGCTTGTTCTTCGATTTCATCTACTTGTGCTTCCATTTCAGAAACGAGTGCATCCGCTTCTTGCATTGTACCGGTTGCTTGTCCAATAATCGTCATTGTGTCATATACTTCGTCAAAACTTTGGGCTTCCTGGACGACATATACTTTAATGCCGGCATCACGCAATTGCTGAAGTCCAGCCTCGCCGACGCCCACACCTGATTCATGGGCCAATACCAAGTCCGGCTGCAAGCTGATGATTTTTTCAACATTAAATTCCTGCCCGCCGATTTTCTCAACAGTTGCAGCTTCTTCCGGATAATTATCAAAATCGGATACCCCGACCATTTTTTCTCCCAATCCGAGTTCATAAGCGATTTCTGTATTTGACGGCACCATGGAAACGATCGCTTTCGGTTCTTCTTCGATTACGACTTCTTCTCCCATTGCGTCCTTCATAGTTACTGGAAATTCAGTTTCTGCCACTTCTTTCGGCGGGTCTGCCGGTGTTTCCGCATTTTCTCCTGCAGGTGCCTCTTGTCCGCCGCATCCTGCTAACAGCATTGCTGCCACTCCTGCACTTGCTCCAAACTTCCAAAACTTCTTCATCTCGACATCCCCTTTTATAATATAAAAAATCTCCCACAGGCACTGCGGGAGATTGAAAGGACGACATAAAAAAACGTGTGCATCCAGCCGGTCCTCGCAGGCTTAGTGGGCGTTCTCATAAAGGCAGGTCTCCTGGCTTGTGATTATTGCTTGCTGCACCTTCCCAAAGCGTTGCTTCAGTGGCTTATTTGCAGATAGCTCTCACTTACAGTGGCGGGACCGCGCCGGAATCGAACCGGCTTCCCTTTTAACTCATGTTCTTAGACATAAGCACCTTTATGATTGAATTATCAAATTATCTTTATTATACACGAAATTCTTTTCGTGTCTCTTACATTTTGTCAGGAGCGGAAACTCCAACTAATTTCAGCGCATTAGCTAAAGTAGTTTTAACAGCTGTGATCAGCGCAAGGCGCGCAGTTGTCAGTTCCGCATTTGAAGCATCCAATACTTTATTGGCATTATAGAAACTGTGGAATTGAGCCGCCAATTCCTGGATATAAGTAGTCACGCGATGCGGCGCACGCAGTTTTGCAGCATCTGCCACAACTTGAGGGAAGTCACCGATTTTCTTCAGGACATCGATTTCTTTTTCCGAAGCCAGCAGATCTAAGTTATCTGTGGAAGCTAAGAATCCTTGCTCTTCCGCTTGGCGCAAAATCGAGCAGATTCGCGCATGGGCATATTGTGAATAATAAACCGGGTTTTCGTTGGATTGTGATACAGCCAGATCCAAGTCGAAGTCCATATGGGAGTCGCCTGAACGCATAGCGAAGAAATAACGCACTGCATCCAAGCCGACCAATTCAACCAGTTCACGCATCGTTACTGCTTTCCCGGTGCGTTTGCTCATCTTCATTTTTTCGCCGTCTTTGTACAGCTGAACCATCTGGATGATGCTCACTTCAAGCGTATCGCGATCATAGCCAAGCGCTTCAATCGCCGCTTTCATGCGCGGGATATAGCCGTGGTGATCAGCTCCCCAGATATTGATCAGCTTATCAAAACCACGGGACAATTTGTCTTCATGATAAGCGATATCCGGCAGCAAATACGTAAACGTACCGTCGTTCTTGATCAATACTCGGTCTTTGTCATCGCCGAATGTCGTCGAGCGGAACCAAGTCGCACCGTCTTCTTCGTAAATATGGCCGTTCTCGCGAAGCTTGTTCAGCGCAATTTCAATCTCGCCTTTTTCGTATAGAGAAGTTTCAGAGAACCAGCTGTCAAATTCAACACGGAAATCAGCCAGGTCTTGTTGCAATTTCGCCAGTTCCACTTTCAAGCCATGTTTGCGGAACGCTTCAAAACGTTCCTCTTTTGTAAGATGGACAAATTTATCGCCATGCTCTTTCACAAGATCTGCAGCGATGTCTTTGATATCCTGGCCGCGGTAGCCGTCTTCCGGCATATTCAATGGTTCGCCAAGCGCTTCAAAATAACGTGCTTCGATAGACAGCGCCAAATTGTTAATTTGGTTCCCGGCATCGTTGATATAGTATTCACGCGATACATCGTAACCGGCAACATCCAGTACGTTGCAAAGTGAATCGCCAACCGATGAACCGCGGGCATGCCCAAGGTGCAGGTCGCCTGTCGGATTGGCAGATACGAATTCGACTTGAATCCGCTGACCTTCCCCTGAATTGGTGCGGCCATAATTCTCTTTTTGCTCCAGGACAGTCTTAACTACGTCCAACAGATAATCTTTTTTGATCGTGATGTTAATAAACCCGGGTCCTGCAATATCCACTTTTTCGATATTCGCTGTTTCTTTGTCTAGATTTCCGACAATCGCTTCCGCAATGGCACGCGGCGCTTTTTTCGCTACACGCGCTAATTGCATCGCAATGTTTGTGGCGTAATCGCCGTTCGCTTTGTCTTTCGGTGATTCCAGGTAAACCTCGACTGGTTCAGGCGTCAATTCCGCTTTCTGAACCGCTTCACTGATTGCCAGTTTAATGGCGTGCTGTACTTTTTCTACTGCATTCATTTTTGACCCTCCATAAATTGGATTTCCATTTCATATTCTCCGGCATGAGCAGAGCCCATTGCCAGATCGTAGCGGACTTTAAAACGTGTATCGCTGATCGTCAGCTCATGGGCTTTTGTCGTCAGCATAAAAGTGCCTTGCTCATTTGTTAAATTCCCTGTTTGTTCTTTATGTAATAAAAACGGTAGCCGCATCTGCAGGCCGCCGCTTCTCATAATCACAGCTTCGTTTTCGCCGAGTTTTACTGTGGTCCGGATCAACAGCTCTTCCAGCTGCTCCTCGTACTGCAAGTAGCGCAGATCGTTTTTTATTGTCAGCGTGCCGTGTGACCACAACTCCATCAGCTGTTCTTCTGCGTCTGGCTGACGGATAATCGTCGTGAGTTTTATTTTCACAGCTTTTTGCATTCCGCCGCCTCCTTTATGTAATAGCAATAGCCTTTTTATTATAGCCCGATTCAAGGTTCTATTTCAATTTAAGTTTCATTTTATGCTCTGAAGGAATGGCATTGAAATTTGGCTAGACAAAAAACCACCCATTAGGAGTGGTTTCAAGAAGTCATTTTCATTTGATATACGTTTTCACAAAAGAAGGACGAGGAAAGATATTCGGCTTCTTATCGATTCCTTCAGACGTTCCCCGCTTCGCATGAGCGTGGCCGTAAGCCTGTGATTGCTGCCAGTCTGTAAACGACTTCTCGTCTTTCCATAACGTCAGGATGATGTACGTATCCGAATTGACAGGGCGCAACACGCGGATGGCCGCAAAGCCGGGCTCTTTCTCGACCATGCCCGCTCTATTTTGGAAACGCGATTCAAATAGCTCACGGCCTTCATCCGTTACCGGAATATTATTGAATACGGCATAATAGCCGTCGTTGATGTCACCGACAGCATTCAGCACCTGATACGCTTCAAATCCCTGCAAAGGAGCTCCGCCATCTGATTCATAAAGCAATACCGATTCCTCGCCGTCGACTAAATACACAAGCCGCGCATTCGCCATAGCTGCCAGGATTGCCACGCCCTGGTCCCGATGACCAGTCCATTTGTATAGTTCCATTGTCAGCACCTCTTCCAGTTAATGTTTCTTTCTTATCTTACCGTTTTTAATGGAGAGATTCTATTTTCGGGGCGCTATGGTCAGTTATTGTGGTTCTATGATCACTCGGTGGAGTTCTATGATCAGTTTTCGCGGTTCTATGATCACTCATGGCCTCTCTATGATCACTCAACGTATTTCTATGATCATTCGCCTGTTTCACACAGTTTTTTAGTTTAAAAAAGTTAAAGCCGGCCTGGAAAATTCCAGACCGGCTTTTTTTATTAGAGATTGGCGGAAAAAGCGTTTCCGCTTTTCTTATTGTCCAGCTTCGGCGATCAAACCTTTGGGTCATAAGCCGTTCCGACTGTGTGATAAAGTGCACCACTTCGCCGGCCCGTCTTATGCCCGTCAGGTTTTGCACGATCGCCTCCGCTTTTCTTATTTCACCCAGCCCAAAATCATTTCGCGAATCAACTTGCTTGCCGTATTGGCAGTTTGATCCGAATGATCATAAACTGGACATACTTCAACAAGGTCAAAGCCGACAACGTTGATATCCGACGCTGCGATTGCGTGGATGGATGCGAGCAGCTCACGTGAAGTAATGCCGCCTGCATCAACCGTGCCAGTTCCTGGCGCATGCGCCGGGTCGAGTACATCGATGTCGATCGTGACATATACCGGACGTCCGGCAAGAGTCGGCAAAACTTCTTTCAGCGGCTCCAGCACTTCGAATTTCGAAATGTGCATGCCTTGCTCTTTTGCCCATTCAAATTCTTCTTTCATACCGGAACGGATGCCAAATGAATAGACGTTTGTCGGCCCGATATGGTCTGCAATTTTGCGGATCGGCGTGGAATGTGAATATTCTTCACCTTCGTAGTTTTCACGAAGGTCCGTGTGCGCGTCAAAATGGATAATCGCCAAATCTTTGTATTTGCTTGCCACTGCTCTCATGACCGGCAATGATACTAAGTGCTCGCCGCCCATACCCATTGGAATTTTGCCATCAGCAAGAAGTGTGTGGACATAGGTTTCTATTTCAAGCAAGGATTTTTCCGGATTGCCGAACGGCAAGGGAATATCTCCGGCGTCAAAGAATTTCACATCGTCGAGCTCCCGGTCCAGATACGGGCTGTACTCTTCCAAACCGATAGATACTTCACGTATTTTGTTTGGGCCGAAGCGTGAACCCGGGCGGTAACTTACCGTCCAATCCATTGGCATGCCGTAAAGCACTGCTTTGGATTCTTCGTAATTCGGATGGCTTTTGATGAAAACTTTTCCTGAATATGTCTCGTCAAATCTCATCGTTTATTCGCCTGCCATATCTTTCACGAATTTTGGCAATACGAATGCCGCATTGTGCAATTCTTTTGTATAATACTTTGTTTCGATGTCATGGAAACGCTCAGCTGGCACTTCCAATGGATTGTATTTTTTCGAACCGATTGTGAATGCCCACAGACCGCTCGGGTAAGTCGGGATATTCGCCAAATACAATTTCGTGATCGGGAAAATTTCCTTTACATCTTTTTGTACTTGTTCGATCAATTCTGCTTTGAACCAAGGGTTGTCAGACTGTGCGACGAAAATGCCGTCTTCTTTCAATGCGCGGGAAATCCCTGCGTAAAAGCCTTTAGTGAACAAGTTTACTGCTGGGCCCACTGGTTCAGTTGAATCAACCATGATGACATCGTATTTGTTTTCGGACTCCGCAATGTGCATAAAGCCGTCTCCGACAATCACTTCAACACGTGCATCTTCAAGGCCTGATGCGATTGAAGGCAAGAATTTTTTCGAGTACTCGATCACTTTGCCGTCAATATCGACAAGTGTCGCTTTTTTAACAGAAGGATGCTTGAGCACTTCACGGATCACTCCGCCGTCTCCGCCGCCAACAACCAGAACGTTCTCTGGATTAGGATGAGTAAACAATGGAACGTGCGCCACCATTTCATGATAAACGAATTCATCTTTTTCAGACGTCATAACCATGCCGTCAAGGAAGAGCATATTGCCCCATTCAGCCGTTTCTGCCATCTCCAAGTATTGGAAATCCGTTTGCTCGGTGTGAAGCGTTTTATTGATTTTCATCGTAATCCCGAAATTCTCGGTTTGTTTTTCTGTATACCAAAATCCTGCCATCTATAATCAAACTCCTTTTCCCGTCATTTTAAAACTACTTAAAAAAGTATAATTCTTTTTAATGAAAGTGCAATAAATTTTTCGCGCTTTAAAGGTCCGTAGGGTTTCCGCTTTTCGAGCGGAATACCACGGGCCTTAAAAGCCCGATTGGATCAACTAGCAATCAGGGAGGTACAACTTCCCTGATTGAGTTTCTCTTTATCGCGCTTAAAGGTCCGTAGGGTCTCCGTTTTTCGAGCGGAAAACCACGGGCCTTAAAAACCCGGTTGGATCAACTAGCAATCAGGGAGATACAACTTCCCTAGTTGAGTTTCTCTATGCATAGTCCTCTTTACCCGATGCAATTCTTAATATGCCCGAAATAAAAAGGTTTTCTGTACTGGGAATCTTTCCCTTCACAGAAAACCCTTTTATCCTGATAGCGCGGAGAAAGAGACATGAGGCATTGGGCTTGGGTTTTCTCACAATGGCTCACGGCACTTGCCCGCATTTCAGGTGTCCTAGCTTTCTATTTAAAAGCTGTAGTTATAGTTTACTTCCTTTTTTGGCCAACTTCAACCGCCTGTCGAAAGCATTTCCAAATGTCACAATTCGTACAAATCCTATTTTTATTATACATCCAGCCCTTGACGAAGTTGTTCAGTACTGCGTTCCCACAATTCGAGATTGTGTTTTTTCAAGTATTCTGCCAAAACCCGTTTAGAAGCTTCATCCATATGGTCAATGATAATTTTCCGTTTCATCGACTTGTCCATTAAATTGACGTGGTCAGCTAAAATTTTATAACCCCGGCGTTTTTCGCGATTAACGACCATTTCGCAAGCCGTTACTCCAGCGTAATAAGGGCCTTGCGGATTGAAATCGATGGTAATCCACACCAGCCAATACGGTTTGCCTCCGGCTGAATCTTCCCGGTTCACAGTGAATTTAATGCCGCGTTCCACTTCGCTGCGTGCATGCATCGCGCCAATGTCAACAAATGCTTCGCCTTCTTCTATGTCAATAAAAAGCGGAGATACGTTTTCCAAAGACAGTGAACCTATGCCATAGCCTTTATGGCCGTCTGTCGGAGCGTTCTTGATGATTGTGAATCCCACTTTTTGTTTTGGTTTTTCTTCATTTGCCATGTGTACATTCCTCCCGTTCTGATATGATTGATGTATCTTTAAAAAAGGAGCTGTAACTATTATGCCATACGTAACTGTCAAAATGCTCGAAGGCCGCACAGAAGATCAAAAGCGTGCATTGGTCGAGAAAGTAACTGAAGCGGTATCCGAAACCACTGGTGCTCCAGTTGAAAACGTAGTCGTCTTTATTGAAGATATGAAGAAAACCGACTACGGCGTTAAAGGTAAGCTATTTAGTGATATCTAAAGAAAAGCGCAGGTGATCTAGCAAAAAGTGACGGGCATAAGACGGGCCGGCGAAGTGGTGCACTTTACCACACAGTCGGAACGGCTTATGACCCAAAGGTTTGATCGCCGGAGCTGGACAATAAGAAAAGCGGAAGTGCCCGTCCAGCTCTGACAAGCGCTGGACGTCTGGCCAGTAATGGCGGTCTTTACCATTGCAGGCCAGTCTGAAGCGACTCGAGGAGCTGGGCACTTGATAGGTCCACGAATATATAAAAACTCCCTTAAGGGAGTTTTTTCAATTGGCCCAATTCGTCAATAAACCCGAACGCCTCTTCTATTTCGACTGCAGTAAAGTTCAACTTCGCTTTCACAATATGAAGCTTTTCAATTTGTTCAGCTCGTTCCAGGTGATCAAAATATAGAAGAGTAGCGGTCAATTCCAAAAAACGGCCGCTTTTTTCCTTTAGTCGAGCAGCAACTTCGGGATTCTCCAGCACCGATTCTTTCAATGTACTTCGGAAATCTGTTCCTTCCTGGGTAACATTGTATTTGTAACGCACATAAGATCCTTTGTCTTCCAGTTCTTCTGCCAAAAAGCCCATATCGCATAATTCTTCAATGCGGGCCGTCAACTCCTCTGAATATGGACCATAAATATGGAATTCATATTTCTCTTGAAACGGTAAACCTATCTTTTTTAAAATATAAATCATTTTCTGTAATTTCTTGCGTCCGGTGATCCCTTCCGCTGTGGCGATGAAATCCACAATTTTTGCGTGTTCCTGGAGCAACTATACCCCTCCTTTTCTAAGCATTTCCAGTATCTTCTGTTTGGCAGCTTTCTTTTTGCCATCTATTAATAATTCCGCCGGGAAATACAATTTGTAATCTGTTCTTCGTTTGCCTGAAATTGCATCGACAATCTGTGACTGCCGGGATAATTCCTTGATTTCACCTGTAGGCATCAGCAAATGGATCGGCAAACGTTCTTCTTCTTCGCCGGGACGGTAAAAATCATATGGCAAATCGGATGTGGAATCATCAACCAAATAATATTCCGGGTCGATGCCCGCATCCTCGAACAACTGAGCAAGCTCCCCAAGTTTCCGGTAATCTTTGCCGGGATCAAAATCCACATATTGAAACAGCCGGCGATTGACAAACCGGTCACTCAAATCCGAAAGAATCGGATCACGCTCTGTCATCCATAGCTGGAAATAAGTCATCAGGACTCCTTCGTCAAGCGCTAAATAATCTTTCAACTCAAAAGTACGATTGAAAAATGCCATGAAATGCGTCGGCGGCTGCTTGAATTTATAACCGTTCTCACTCAGCTGTTTGGCACGCTGCAAAATTTTCCGCAGGATCACTTCTGCACTGCGGGCTACCGGATGGAAATAAACCTGCCAGTACATTTGGTAGCGGCTCATGATGTAATCTTCAACTGCGTGCATGCCACTTGACTTGATCACTACTTGATCATCCAACGGACGCATGACACGAAGAATTCGTTCCATATCAAAATGGCCGTAGGAAACACCGGTATAATAGGCATCGCGCTGCAAATAATCCATGCGGTCTGCATCAATTTGGCTGGATATCAAAGAAACGACTTGTTTATTGGCATATGTCTTGGCTATTACTTCTGCCACTTTCTTCGGAAAGTCTTCGCCGACTTTTAACAGGATCTGGTTGACTTCTGTATCGCCAAGCAAAATTTCCCGTGTAAATTCTTCGTGGTCCACATGGAACACTTTTTCAAATGAATGGGAAAATGGCCCGTGGCCCAGATCGTGAAGAAGCGCAGCGCATAACACCACTAGCCGTTCGTCTTCATCCCATTCGGGCCGTCCATGGAAAATATCATCTGAAATTCTTCGGACGATTTCGTAGACGCCAAGCGAATGGCTAAAGCGGCTGTGTTCAGCTCCGTGAAATACTAAATAAGAGGTGCCAAGCTGTTTGATGCGCCGAAGACGCTGGAATTCACGTGAATTCACCAGGTCCCAAATCACTTGGTCGCGCACATGTATGTATCGGTGAACCGGATCTTTGAAAACTTTTTCTTCAGCTAATTTCTGTGTCGCATAGCTCACGGGCGCACCTCCAATTTTTCTGCGTAACAAGTATTCTACACCAGCCGGAACCTCTCATTCAAGAGGTGCCGGCAGCATTTTCCGGTTGCGTTCGACAACGCGGTTCAAATAAAATCCGTAAAGCTCTGTCTCTTCAGGCATCAGCGGCTGCGGTGATGGCATGCCGATCAATTCGTACAAATTCAGCACAACTTCCTGGACTGTGATTTCTTTACCGAGCAGTTCGCTGAGCGACGCCATCACTTCGGGTTTTATTTCCGGGTAGGCGAATTTCGTCTGTTCTCCGCTGAGCCCGGCTTCGTAAAACCCGCGGATCAGTTCAGCACGCTGTGCCCCAGACCCTTCTACGCACAGGTAAACCTGAACCGCAATGCCGCGGCGGATGCGGCGCTGGGAAATGCCGGCAAACTTCCTGCCGCCGATGCTCAAGTCGTATGATCCCGGACAATAGGATCCAACAATTTCATAAGCTTCAATCGGCGCTTCCGGAAATAGAGCTTGCACCAGCTCCAGCATCATGTCGTACCCTGCTGAAATATCGATGGCTTGTTCTTTTTCTGAAACCACCAGCGAAATATTCAAAACTCCCGCATCGAGCACGACAGCAAGTCCTCCCGAATTCCGGACAATCGGCGCATAGCCGTGCGCTTTTAAATAATCCATACCCGCTTCGATGTTCGGCAAACGATGGTCCTGTATTCCGAGTACCACTGTATCGTCGTGTACCCATGTCCGGATGGTCGATGGACTTTTTCCGGATCCGACCAGTTCGCATAATGTATCATCCGCAGCAAAGGATTCCAGTGCGGAACGGTTTTTGGCGCTCAAGGATTGATCCCAGAAACGCCATTTGGTTTGTTGTGAAAATAATGGCATACTAATTCTCCTCATCAGGCTATAGCTTGTCTTTAGTTTACCCGACTCATGCCCCGCTGAAAAGGCACTTCAGGGATGACGAATTGGTGACAGGCATTTGTTTTTCAGGAACTTACATGGCCAATGTGATAAACTGATTTTGTGAGATTTAGATAAAAGGAGTGTTTAGATAATGAATGAAGCAGCGATTACATTAGATGGCTGGTACGTCCTTCATGATTTCCGTTCGATGGACTGGGTTTCATGGAAAATGCTGACGGATGAAGAACGCCAATTCGCGATTGACGAATTCCAGGCATTTATGGACAAAATAAACCAAGCCGATGAAAATAAAACAGGTGCACACGCATTGTATTCAATCGTTGGCCAAAAAGCCGACTTGATGCTGATGCTATTGCGCGAAACAATGGATGAATTGCGTGAACTTGAAACGGAATACAATAAGCTGACCTTGATCGCTTATACAGTTCCTACGTATTCGTATGTATCGGTTGTTGAACTTTCCAATTACCTCTCTGGAAAATCAGACGAAGATCCATACCAAAACGCTCACGTACGTGCACGCTTGTATCCTGAACTTCAGCGTTCACAGTACATCTGTTTCTATCCGATGGATAAACGCCGTGAAGGCGACGACAACTGGTACATGCTGCCAATGGACACTCGCAAAGAATTGATGCTGTCCCACGGCAAAATCGGCCGCAGCTATGCCGGCAAAGTAAAACAGATCATTTCAGGATCTGTCGGTTTTGACGACTACGAATGGGGCGTTACGCTTTTTGCGGACGACGTCCTTCAGTTCAAAAAATTGATCTACGAAATGCGTTTTGACGAAGTCAGCGCACGTTACGCAGAATTCGGTTCATTCTACGTCGGCACTCGCCTGGACGCAGAACGTACAGCGAAATTCCTGCAAGTATAAGATTTAAAACCGCCCCCGGGCGGTTTTTTTGTTTTACGCGGAGTGCTTTTAGCCGTTTTTCTTGCCTAAATGAGTAGCTGGGCGCATTTACTGTCCGCTTTAAAGCAGATACTGTCCGGAAATGGTGAAATACTGTCCGCAGCCAGGATTTACTGTCCGGAACACAAATTCCCGCCGTATTCACATATATTATGCGGAAAAAACGGCTCGCTCCGAAATTTTCAGAATTTCGCCACGAATTACATTTCAATTCCAATATATCCCACGGTATACTAAAAGAAAAACGGGGTGTTTGTATGCTTGTGATGCGCCAGAACAGTTTTGCCAAATGGGCTCTCGCTTTGCTGCTGCTCGTACTGACCAGCAATTTCCTGTTATACCGCTCGCCTCTTTCCTCACTCGTCATTCCTGAAGAAACCTTCTGGGTCGTTACCGGTTCGCTGATCGACTTTGCTTTTGTTGCGCCGCTTCTAATGCTCGCCGCTTTCCGTTTGTCTCTCAAGCACTTTGCCGGCTTTGTAGCCGGAGGATTCGTGCTCGCCCGCTTCATTATCCCTTCCCTTTATTTTGAACCGTTCACTTTTCTGTTTTACATAGGGATTGGCCTGGAAGCAGTGGTTTTATTCGCAGAACTCGCTTTTCTCGGACTGCTCCTTTACCACATTCCGGCAATAGTCCGTGCCATTAAAGAAAAGGCAGAAAGCCCTTTATTCACTTTGCTGCCGACCGCCTATGAACGAATCAAACCCAATCTGCTCGTTAATGTAATCTTATCGGAATCGCTCATCTTCTATTACGCGTTCTGTTCCTGGAAAAAGAAGCCGGCAAAAGGTCCCAATCTGATCTCACTCCATAAGAACTCAAGCGCCATCGCCTTTTACATCATGCTGATTCATGCAATTGTCATTGAGACGATCGGGCTCCATTGGTGGCTGCACGATAAATCACTTGTGCTGTCAATTGTGCTACTCATCTTGAACATTTATTCTGTCGTGTATTTTGTCGGTGAAATCCAGGCGCTGCGCTTGAATCCGCTGAAAATTACAGGCAAAAAACTGTACGTATCGTTAGGCTTAAGCAAACGCATGACGGTTCCGCTTGAAGCCATTGCCCAATTGCATTGGGGTGCCAAAGCCGATAAAGAGACCCTTTCCTTTATTGCAAAGGACTTTGTGGAACCCGAACCGCAAGTAATCATTGAGTTTAAAGAACCGCAAGAAGCCATCTTATTCTTCGGGCGCACCAAAAAGGTTTCGCACATCGCGTTAACCGTGGACCATCCTGCAAAATTGAAAGAATTGCTTGGACAATGATAAAAACACATATATTTCCCGGGAAATATAATAAAAGAAGGCCGGCGCTTAAGCGCTGGCCTTCTTAATATTTTACAAAGCTTTTGATGCTGCAACAATCAGCATGATCCAGCCAACAATAAACGCTACTCCACCGATTGGTGTTACAGCCCCTAAAATACTGATGCCGGTCAGACTTAAAACATAAAGGCTTCCAGAGAAAATGATGATTCCGGCAAGCATTAAGTATCCTGCCCAAGACAAAGAACTGAGCGTGCCGATCAATGACGAGCTCATCAGAATTCCTACAACCATCAAACCGACTGCATGGAACATCTGATACTGGACAGCCGTCTGCCAGGTATCTAAATATTTATCCGCAACGCGTCCTTCTAACATATGTGCACCGAAAGCACCAAGAGCTACGGATAATAAAGCATTAACCGCTCCGGCTATCAAGAAAAACTTCATTTCTATTCCTCTTTCCGATTAAAATTCAAACAGTGAATCACCGTTTGCGCCGTCTTCTTCCTGCAGTTTGCTGGCTGAAGAAACCGGCTGTATCTGAGGGGAGGCGAGTGGAATTGCACGCGGTGTGCTGTCTTTTTGCAATTGGTCATCTTCCAATAAAAGATCACAAAGAGCCCGTACCGCAGCGATGGACTCGCGCATTTTTGCCGGATCGCCTTTCCGCGCTTGCGCAGTGTGCTTTTCGATTTCATTCAAAATGCGTGCTGCATCGATTGCCATGCAAAATCCCCCTTTCCGTTTACATTCTCATTTATTTTATCATGCCTGCTGGCAGGCGTCAGGCTAAACAGAAATCAATCGGCTCGTCGCCTTGCTTTTGTAACAGTTCGTTCACTTTTGAATATGGCCGGCTGCCGAAAAATCCTCGACTGGCACTTAATGGACTTGGATGCGGGGCTTCAATAATGGAATGGCGCTCCAAATCGATGAGCGGCTTTTTCTGCTGCGCCGGCCGGCCCCATAATACAAAAATCACCGATTTTTCACGGGCTGACAATTTCCGGATCACTTCATCGGTAAAGATTTCCCATCCTTGATTGCGATGGGAATTGGCTTGTCCAGCACGCACCGTCAATACCGTATTAAGCATCATGACGCCTTGGTCGGCCCATTTTGTCAGCGTTCCATCTTTCGGTTTTTCACACCCAAGGTCATCGTTCAGTTCCTTCAGCATATTGCGCAGGCTTGGCGGATGCGGTACACCGGGCTGAACGGAAAAACTTAAGCCATGCGCCTGATTGGGCCCGTGATAAGGATCCTGCCCAAGAATGACGACTTTGACATCTTTATAAGGCGTATGTTTGAACGCATTCCAAATGTTTTCTTTTGCAGGATACACGGTTTCGTTGGCGTATTCCTCTTTCAAAAATTCGCGCAGCTTCAAATAATACGGCTTACTGAATTCTTCCCCGACTATTTCCTGCCAGTCATTTTGAAATATTTCCTTCGGCATACACATCGCTCCTTATTCTTTAAATTCGACTTTTACATCATAATCCACCAGCTTGAACATTTCCTGCACCGAACGGACCGCATTATCTTCAGCCGTCTCAAGGACACCTTGCCCTTTTGTCTCTTCAAGCATCAGCTTTTGCGCTTCTTCTGCCAATTCATATGCTTCTGATATATCAGCGCCGCTTCTGAATAATCCTTCATAAGAATACACTTCCACTTGATCCATAAATATTTCCGGACCGCCTAAAAAATCGGCTTTCGGGAGCGTCAGCGTGGCCGTTTTCGCTGCTTCGTCAAGTTCGATATCTTCTTCTGTCACTTCGGAAAAGTCAATGCCGGCTTTGACCGATCCCGGGATGACAACCAGCAATTGGCGTTTTGTGCCGGGCAAGTCCAGGCCGATTTCCTGTCCGAATACGGCATTGTCCTGCCGTTCAATAATGACTTTCGAAAAAGCCTCAGCCGTCGCCAGCTCGTTGAGATCCTGGATCTGTTCCAAGAATGCACCTTTGTCTTCAGTGAATGTGCTGCCTTTGATCATCCAGAACGTCCCGAGCGGCAATGCGACTAAAAGCAATAACAGTATGGCGATTAACACAAGGAACGAATTGCGCCAAACGCTCATCATCACTTTAAATGTTTTCCAGAAGCCGGATTCTTTTGTATCTTCTTTCCCTTTTACTTCATTCAGTAAGCGTTCAATCTCTGTCAATTTTGGATCTTTCGCCATTTATAAACCTACTTTCTTTTTTTCATTTCACCAGGGCCCCATGTTAGGATGGAATAAAGGAGCGATGATGATGGCCGATTTTCGTGAAAAAATAAAAACCATCTCTTCAACCAACGGATCGAGTGCGCCGGAAAATGCCAAGCGGCTTGGTATGGGTTGCTTAATGGTTGCACTACTGGCTGTTTCCATATTAACATTTTTTCTGGCCATCGGTCTTTTCATAAGCGGCAGCTGGATGATAGCTTTAGTTATCTTGCTATTCTTTCTCATAAGCACAGCAATGGCTGTCCTTCTGTTATACCCGTCAAAGTTTGATTCATTGTAAATGTTCCGATTTTTGTTAAAATAAAGTGATGAAAATAATATATTAAAGGAGTTTTAACGATGACATTGAAAAAGACCTTAACAATCGCAGGATCAGATACATCCGGCGGAGCTGGTATACAAGCAGATTTAAAGACTTTCCAAGAACACGGAACTTACGGCATGAATGCTTTAACAGTCATCGTGACGATGGATCCTGAAAACGGCTGGAGCCATGGCATCCATCCAATTCCTGTTGAAACGGTTCACGCACAATTGCAGACTGCTTTTTCAACAGGAGTGGATGCTTTGAAAACAGGCATGCTGCCAACAGTCGATATCATAGAAATGGCTGGCAAAGCCATTAAAAAGTCCGGATTGGAAGAAGTTGTCATCGATCCGGTAATGGCATGTAAAGGGGAAGATGAAGTATTGTTCCCGGAAAACGTTGATGCCATGATTAAACATCTATTGCCAGTCGCTAAAGTCGTGACTCCGAACTTAGTCGAAGCAGGACAGCTTTCAGGTCTTGGCACACTTCGGACAGTAGAGGATTTGAAAGCGGCTGCTGAAAAAATCCATGCGCATGGCGCTCAATATGTTGTGATCAAAGGCGGCAAACAGCTTCAGCATGAAAAAGCGGCTGATTTGCTGTACGACGGCAAAACGCATTATCTTTTGACAGCTGATAAAACGGATACCACTTATAACCACGGTGCCGGCTGCACATTCGCCGCAGCCATTACAGCCAATTTGGCGAACGGGCAATCCGTAAACGATGCAGTGCTGAATGCCAAAACATTTGTGTCTGCAGCTATCCAGCACGGCTGGAAACTAAACCAGTACGTTGGACCAGTGATGCACGGCGCCGCCAATAAATTCGAAAAACCTGAAGTTCAAGTAACGGAAGTTTGATCTATGTAAAAGAGGACGCTGAGGCGCCCTCTTTTTTTGTTGTTCCATTGCTATGGACTTGAATTGCCGTGGTTTCAAAGCCAGGCATCTTAAACCTTCATACTGCCATTATATCTGCCATAGAAATAAACCCAAGAGCCTTCAATCTATTTGAAGCTGTTTGAATATTCCCTTTTTAAACAGCAGCATTATTACGCTTTCCTTAAAGCATCCTAATCGCATTCTTGACTAATATTCCCTATACTAAAGGAATACGGATTGGCTGAGGAGTGAATAAGATGGAATTAGTAGAAGTAAAAAAACTGCAAGTAGAACTTGATGCATTTGCGAACAGAGATGTTTACCTGCACTTAGAAACAACAAACGGCTCTTATGCCACACATTTTAACGAAGGTTTTTTCAATGCCGGAGCGTTTATCCGCAACGTCGTGATTAACTATGAACTGGGAAAAGTGGTCGGTGAAAGTCCGCATCGCGTCGGATTGAAATTGCCGCATGGCTGGGTTTACGCACAAGGCATCACCCATTATGAGCTGGATGAGCAAGGAAGGCTCTTGCTTGCAGGACATGATGGTACAGGAAAATTGGCGGTAGCGCTGCAAATCAGCGAAACACCGTTCAGTTACTAAGGGGGACTACAGATGACAATTCCAAAAGAACGGCATGTGCTGGTCGTCTTCCCTCACCCGGACGATGAAGCGTTCGGCGTTTCGGGAACGATTGCCACTCATATTAAACAAGGAACTCCAGTTACATACGCTTGTCTAACGCTAGGTGAAATGGGCCGTAATTTGGGAAATCCGCCATTTGCCACAAGGGAATCACTTCCACAGATCCGGAAAAAAGAGCTGCTGGCTTCTGCAGAAGCTATGGGATTGACTGATTTGCGGATGATGGGACTGCGTGATAAGACAGTCGAATTTGAAGATGACGAAAAAATGGTCGGCATGATGACTGATTTAATTACTGAGCTGAACCCTTCACTGGTTATCACATTTTATCCTGATCTTTCAGTGCATCCTGACCACGAAGCAACCGCACGGGCAGTTGTCCGCGCAGTTCGCCGTATGAAAGATCGTCCGAAATTGCATTGTGTGGCATTTGCCAACAACACATTGGAAGTGCTTGGAGATCCCGATATTGTTTACGATATTACCGCGGTGCGCGATCAGAAGATGGATGCCATGAAAGCCCATATTTCCCAGACTGCCTGGATGCTCGAAGAAATGGAGCATAAACTTGCTCAAGGCGATGCGGAAACTGAAAACTGGCTGACAAAAGAACGGTTCTATAATTACCGTTGGAACCAGGATTTCGAAGAATCTTTCTAAGCAAAACACCCCTATTTTCTTTTTAGAAATAGGGGTGTTTTTTCTAGCCTTTTTCAGATAATATAAACTTTGGCTATATTGCATTTTACGGGGAGAAAATGCTGTATAATTACTATTCATCACGTGTTTTCATGCACAAGGAAAAGGGGTTTATTCGTGAAAAAGTTTACAGTTTTGACCTGGCTATTGTTTTTGATTCCATCTGTCCTGGGCGTGTTCCTATTTATCGTGCCGGTGCCAACAGATGAAGGCTGGGTTGTACCAATCGCTTTGCTGGCCAATTTAGTGGCAGGTTTTATCGAGCCAATTGCACCATGGATCATGCTTGTTATCATGCTGATTGCCGCTGCAGGATCCATATTCAGTATTACTAGAAAAGTTAATGAACACCATACAGTCTCATTTTTTGATAGATTATTCAACGTCAATTTGTTCTGGACGATCGTCCGGATCATCGGAGCCGTCTTTGCCGTCATGGTGTTGTTCCAAGTTGGTCCCGAAGCTGTTTGGAGTGCTGATACGGGTGGTCTATTATTGTCGCCTGATGGGCTATTGTCATTCCTCTTTACGATTTTCTTATTCGCTGGACTGTTTTTGCCGCTTTTGATGAACTTCGGACTACTGGAAATGTTCGGTACCATGATGGTGAAAGTCATGCGTCCAGTGTTCCGTTTGCCTGGCCGTTCATCAATTGATGCCTTGGCATCCTGGGTAGGCGACGGAACGATCGGCGTTCTTTTAACCAATACGCAGTATATTCAAAATAAGTATACACAGCGTGAAGCAGCGATAATCGGCACTACTTTCTCAGTTGTTTCAATTACTTTTGCCATTGTCGTGATTCAGCAAGTTGGACTAAGCCAATACTTCCTCCCCTACTATGGAACTGTTGTTTTGACGGGCATTGTACTTGCAATCATTATGCCGCGCATTTACCCTTTGGCCCAAAAGCCGACGACGTTCATGAACGGACAGCCTCAGGATGCAATGTCTGAAGAAGTTCCGGAAGGATACAACGTTGTTTCTCACGGTGTTGAAAACGCCTTATCAAAAGCTGAAGAAAATAAGTCAATAAGCGAATTCTTTAAAGACGGCTTTAAAAACGTCTTGGATATGTGGATCGGTGTAGCTCCGGTCGTTATGGCGTTCGGTACGGTCGCTTTGATGCTTGCTACCTATACACCTATTTTCACGATTCTCGGAAAACCTTTCGAACCATACTTAAATTTATTAGGTATACCCGAAGCAGAAGCTGCGGCACAGCTGATGGTAGTCGGATTTGCCGATATGTTCTTGCCGGCTATACTGGCGGCAAGCACGATCGAATCGGAATTGACGCTTTTCGTAGTCGCTACGATGTCCGTCACCCAATTGATTTATATGTCGGAAGTCGGCGGTTTGCTGCTTGGCTCTAGGATTCCGGTTAACATCCTGGATTTGGTGGTCATTTTCTTGCTTCGCACAGTCATTGCCCTGCCGATTGTTGCGGGAATCGCTCACCTAATATTTTAATTAAATTTAAAGGCCATCCGCAAAATACGGATGGCCTTTTCTGGTGCCTTCAATCGATGAGTTTAAAGATATTTGGCCGAAAATAAATGAAGAAATAATCTCAGATCGTTTCTTCATTTATCAGGCGTGAATCAGTTTTTTTTTCAATTTCTCCAGCATATCAGCAGTCATTGCATCCAAATCATAGGTAGCTTTAAAGCCCCATTCCTTTTCTGCAGCTGAAGCATCGATATTGTCAGGCCAGCTGTCAGCAATTGCTTGTCTGACCGGATCAACTTCGTAAGACATTTTGAAGTCAG
The DNA here is from genome assembly GCF_030413635.1 of Planococcus shenhongbingii. Classification (NCBI taxonomy): domain Bacteria; kingdom Bacillati; phylum Bacillota; class Bacilli; order Caryophanales; family Caryophanaceae; genus Planococcus; species Planococcus shenhongbingii. The sequence continues at coordinate 3,252,076 of NZ_CP129235.1, forward strand.
GAATACGCTTGCGGATTGATGCCGCAATTTCTTCCGGTTCAAAACTCATGGCTGTAACATTAAAGGCATTGCGATGTTCCAATTTTGATGGATCTGCTTCCATCAAATCAACAATCGATTGAAGAGCATCCGGCATATACATCATATCCATATATGTGCCTTTATCGATATATGACGTATAGCTTTGCTGTTCAACCGCTTTGTAATAGATGTCCACTGCGTAATCGGTCGTACCTCCACCCGGCTGTGCCACATACGAAACTAAGCCCGGAAAACGGACTCCGCGAGTATCCAAGCCGAATTTCTGGAAATAATAATCGCATAACAATTCACCGGAAACCTTATTGACGCCATACATTGTCGTCGGACGCTGCAGCGTATCCTGCGGCGTATTTTTTTTAGGAGTAGATGGACCAAATGCGCCGATTGAACTTGGCGTAAAAAATTGCAGGTCCAATTCACGTGAAGCTTCAAGCGCATTGACCAGTCCACCCATATTCAAGTTCCATGCAAGCAATGGCTTTTCTTCAGCCGTCGCTGACAGCAAAGCTGCCATATGCATCATGGTATCAGCTCCGAAATCTTTTGCTAACTCATACATCTTTTGCCCATCTGTCACATCAAGCAACTCGAATGGCCCTTCGTTGCCAGCTGCTGGCCGGATATCAGTTGCCAGTACATTGTCTATCCCGTATATTCCGCGCAATTTCTCCACCAGTTCAGAACCAATCTGCCCCAGTGCCCCAGTAATCATAATTCGCTTCATTTTATAATCTCCCTTCCCGTAAAACAAATGTCCTGTGCATAAATACATTCTTATCTATGAATTCATTGTCTCTTTAAGCTTTATCCTGTTGCCATTATAAATTGTTCTCTTTAAAAATACAATAACTTTCAAAATATCCATCAATGAAAAAGCTGAAACTATTAATTTGAACGTCTGTTACCTTGGTGCTATAATGGTACAGGTCTGCATAAGTACTGCATTTTTAAATTTGATGGGCACCTTTCGCTTTGTAAACCAAGTATCCCACTATGTTTTGTTACCATAGTTTCTTTTTCACTGAAAAAGGGTATAAAAAGCGGTACGGTACTGTATTTTTTTGAAATGCAAATGCACTTAATCTATAAAAAACTAAAGAAATTGAGGGGATTATTTATGAAGAAGTTTAGTTTTATGCTCTTATTGTTAGCGGCCATGTTTTTGTTGGCAGCATGCGGAGGCGGCTCTCCGGAAGAAGATCCAACCACGGATGACGCAACTGGTTCTGGAAGTTCTGAAGAAGATGTCTTGGCGAAAGTCCAAGAAGAAGGTACATTGCGTGTGGGTACGGAAGGAACTTACCCTCCTTTCACGTTCCATGACGATTCCGGTAAATTGACTGGCTTTGACGTAGAAGTTGCGCAAGAAATCGGAAAGCGTTTAGGTGTGGAAGTTGAATTTTTGGAAACTCAATGGGATGCCATGTTTGCAGGTTTAGATGCTGGGCGCTTTGACATGGTGGCAAACCAGGTCGGCATCAATCCAGAGCGCCAGGAAAGCTATGATTTTTCAGATCCATATATCACTTCTACAGCTGTATTAGTAGTTTCAAAAGACAATGAAGATATCAAAAGCTTCGAAGATTTGGAAGGAAAATTATCCGCCCAGTCTTTAACAAGCAATTATGCAGAAACTGCACGTTCTTTCGGGGCTGAAATCGAAGGCGTGGAAGGTTTTAACCAAGCCATCGAATTATTGAATTCGGGTCGCGTCAATGCGACAGTGAATGATAATTTGACAGTTCTGGACTTTTTGAAACAGCGCCCGGATGCCAACATCAAAATCGTTGATGAAGCATCGGATGCAGCTCAAAGTGGATTATTGTTCCGTAAAGGCAGCGGCGCTATCGTTGAAGAAGCCAATACTGCTTTAGCTGAAATGATCGAAGACGGCACTTACGATAAAATTTCTGAAAAATGGTTCGGCGAAAATGTACTTGAATAGTATTTTCTCCAACCCTGTTCGACTGGAACGGCTCACGGAAATTTCACAGTCAGCCTGGCTTCCTTTATTAGAAGGCTTGATTCAATACACCATACCTTTGACACTGATTTCGTTTGTATTGGGACTGATTTTAGCGGTGTTGACTGCATTAGCCCGCATCTCTACCGTTAAAATCCTGCAGTATATCGCCCGGGTTTATGTATCGATTATCCGCGGCACACCATTATTGGTTCAGCTTTTCATTTTGTTCTACGGCTTGCCGACAGTCGGGATTGTCATTGATCCATTCCCAGCAGCCGTCCTCGGTTTTTCATTGAATGTCGGGGCTTATGCCTCTGAAGTAATCCGCGCTTCCATCCTTTCCATACCAAAAGGGCAGTGGGAGGCAGCCAATACAATCGGAATGACTTACGTGCAGTCGCTTCGCCGCATCGTCTTGCCGCAGGCAGCACGGGTATCTGTTCCGCCGCTTTCGAATACATTTATAAGTTTGGTTAAAGATACTTCGTTGGCGTCGCTCATTCTCGTGACAGAGATGTTCCGCATTGCTCAGCAAATCGCCGCTACAAACTATGAGTTTTTATTGTTGTACGCCCAAGCAGCACTTATTTACTGGGTCGTCTGTTTCTTATTGTCAATCGGACAGGGCAGACTGGAACATCGTTTTGACCGTTATGTATCCCGATAATACAGGCATTCAAAGACTGCAGTAAGGAGAGAAATATGATTTCCATTAAAAATCTACACAAAAAGTTCGGCAATCTTGAAGTGCTGAAAGGCATCGATTTAGACGTCCAAAAAGGACAGGCAATTGTCGTCATTGGCCCTTCTGGATCTGGTAAAACAACTTTCCTGAGATGCTTGAATATTCTAGAGGTGCCTAATGCCGGAACGGTCACTATCGATGGACAAACCGCTGATTTTTCCAAGCCTTTTTCTAAAAAGCAAATCACAGCTTTCCGGAAACAATCGGCGATGGTTTTTCAGCATTATAATTTGTTTCCTCATATGACAGCGATTGAAAACGTCATGGAAGGTCCAGTCATTGTACAAAAACTTGATAAAGCGGCTGCCCGGAAAAAAGCCGAAGAAATTTTAACAAAAGTCGGACTTGCAGATAAAATGGATTATTACCCTTTCCAATTGTCGGGCGGGCAGCAGCAGCGCGTTGGCATTGCCCGTGCGCTTGCTCTGGAACCGAAAGTCATGCTTTTCGATGAACCAACTTCAGCATTGGATCCGGAACTTGTCGGTGAAGTGCTGCAAGTTATGAAGGACTTGGCTTCTGAAGGAATGACCATGGTGGTCGTAACGCATGAAATGCGCTTTGCAAAAGGTGTTGCGGATGAAGTCCTCTTTATGGACGCCGGAAAGATTGTGGAACGCGGCAGACCGGAAGATATCTTCAACAACCCTCAAGAAGAACGCACACAGCAATTTTTGAATTTGATTGAAAAAACAGATGTAATTTAACTCTGCGCTGCCGAATTGGGCAGCGCATTTTTTATGCTCTTTGAATAAGTATTCTTAAAATGTGTTGTTTATACGTTCTTTATTGCTTCCCTCTTTTCGCTGAATGTATACTGATTATAAGTTCATATTTCAAACCATGAGGAGAATCAATCCTATGCAATCAGCTGTAATGACCAAGATTGAATCGTTATATGAGGAAATGGTGGAAACACGCCGTCACCTGCATATGTATCCTGAATTATCCCATCAGGAAGTCGAAACGCCTGCTTTTATTGCAGAGCGCTTGGAAGAAATGGGCGTGGAAGTTCGGCGCGGCGTTGGCGGACGTGGTGTAGTCGGTTATATCCGTGGCGGAAAACCTGGCAAGACAATCGCTTTCCGGGCCGATTTTGATGGGCTGCCAATCGATGATAAAAAAGATGTTTCTTATAAATCTAGAGTTCCCGGTGTTATGCACGCATGCGGGCATGACGGCCACACTGCAGGGCTTTTAGGTTTTGCAAAAGCAATGGCGTCAATAAAAGACGAACTTCCCGGAACGATTGTGCTGATCTATCAATTTGGTGAAGAACTGCCTCCTGGAGGAGCACGCGGCATGATTGAAGATGGTTGTTTAGGCGGCGTCGACTTGGTTTTCGGTGCTCATATTCAAAGCATGATGGAGAATGGGCGTGTCTTTGTGCGGGATGGCTATTTGCAGGCCGCTGAGGATGCCTTCAAGATCATCGTCAAAGGATACGGCACGCATGGCGCAGAACCGCATACAGGCACCGACCCGATCTTGGCAGCGAGCCATATTATGATTGCCCTTCAATCGATTGTCAGCCGCAATGCAGACCCGCTGAAAGAACTTGTCGTCTCCATCGGCAAATTCCATGCCGGTGATGCAGACAATGTGATTCCGAGTGAAGCCGTTATGGAAGGCACGATCCGGGTATTTGATCCGGCGCTGCGCAAGCTGGCCAATGAACGCGTTGCAGCCATTGCAGAAAACGTAGCACGTGCAATGGGAGCAACAGCTGAAGTTGTGATTGAAACAGGCTATGACGCTCTGTGGAACCATCCGGAAGCGATGGATACCGTGCGCCGGGGAGCAAATGAGATTGTCGGTGAAGAGCATGTCATCGATATTGATCCGATTATGCCGGTTGAAGACTTTGCTTATTATACCCAAGTAAAACCAGGCGCTTATTTTTTTGTCGGAGCAAAAATGGCTGCTGACAGTTTAAGTTATCCGCATCATCATGAAAATTTCGATTTTAATGAACAAGCGATGGTGCTTGCTGCAAAAGTATTTGCGGCAACTTATTTTAAAGCGCAAGGATTATAAATTAGTTGAAGCGGGCACATATTGTGTCCGCTTTTTGCTGCAGAATCGTATTTTCCTGGTTATTGATCGTATTTTTGTCGCTGCTGGTCGTATTTTTGCGGTTACTGGTCGTATTTCACTTACTACTGGTCGTATTCCGGCAAATCAAATAAAAAACCCGCCATCTTGGCGGGTTTTCGCTTTTTTACTTGATAACGCCTAATTCTTTGCCGACTCTTGCGTAAACTTCAATCGCATTGTCGAGCATTTCTTTTGTGTGCGCCGCTGTAGGCATGTTGCGGACGCGTCCAGTGCCTTTAGGAACCGTCGGGAAGACGATTGATTTTGCATAAACACCTTCATCGAATAAACGCTTAGAAAACTCTTGCGTCAATTTCTCGTCGCCGATGATGCAAGGTGTGATTGGTGTTTCAGAATCACCAATATTGAATCCAAGCTCTTTCAAGCCTTTTTTCAAATAGTCGCCGTTGTCCCAAAGCTTGTCATGCAGCTCCGTTGAGTCGATGATCATTTGCAGCGCTGAAATGATTGCTGCAACGTCGCCTGGAGTCACCGCTGTTGAGAACAAGAAAGGGCGTGAGCGAACTTTCAGCCAGTCGATCAAATTCTTTTTGCCAGCTACATAACCGCCGACAACGCCAACCGCTTTCGACAATGTACCCATTTGCATATCGATTTCTTTTTCAAGCCCGAAATGCTTCACGGTGCCTTTCCCTTTGCCGGTTACGCCAGATCCGTGAGCGTCATCCACGTAAGTAATCAAATCGAATTCTTTCGCGATTTCCACAATCTCGGGAAGTTTCGCAATGTCGCCGTCCATCGAGAACACGCCGTCTGTAATGACCATTACTTTATTGTAAAGGCCGGATTCTGTCGCTTCTTTTGCTTTCGCACGCAAGTCTTCCATATCCGAGTGCTTGAATGCGATGATTTTCGCTTTTGACAAACGACAGCCATCAATGATGGAAGCATGGTTCAACTGATCGGATAAAATGGCATCGTTTTTATCCATGACTGCAGAAATTGCTGCCATATTGCAATTAAAGCCGGACTGGTACGAAATCGCTGCTTCTGTGCCTTTAAATTCAGCCAGTTTTTCTTCCAGTTTCACGTGAATGTCAAGAGTTCCATTAATTGAGCGGACTGCCCCTGCTCCAACGCCGTATTTATCGATCGCGTCTTTCGCAATTTGTTTCAAGTCTTCGTTTGTTGCAAGCCCCAAATAATTGTTTGAAGACAAATTGATCAATTCTTTGCCGCGCACTTTGATGATTGCACCATTTGGTCCTTCTACCGGATCGATTTCGTTATATAAGCCTTGCTCTTTCAATTCGCTCAAATTCTCTTCTAAAAACGCATCCAATTTTTTTGACAATGTCCTCTTCCTTTCGAAACCAATTTCACTTTCCATCTTATCACAACGCAAAATTTTCCCAAAAGAAAAAGCGGACCGGGGTCCGCTTTCCTCTTACTTTTTGACTTTTGCTTTGTTCGGGTTATCTTTTTTGTACAACACTTCATACGTGAAGTCCTGTGCTTCTTTTTGGTTTGGTACTGCTGCAAAAGAAGTGATCATCTTGACATTGCCTTCACGAAGCACTTGCTGAAGATCCAGCGCTTCTTTATTCGTCACATTAAACGGATCAACGTGGAAGACGCGTTCTTGCCCATTTTTCTTTGTCTGGATGAATGTAGTCGTGAAATCAACGTATTCACCTTTCAATTGACCAAGCGATTTAAAGGGTTCAGTTGAAGTACCGTCAGCTGAGAAGTCGCCCAGTTGAACGTTTTTAATGAACCATCCCTTGTCGTTATAGCCCCAGTCCGTCATATTGCGGAATGATACCAGTACTTCTTGGCCGGCATATGCAGACAAGTCGAATGTTTCAGTTGACCAGTTCAGTTTATGGCCTGTAAAGCCAGGAACGTTTGCTTTGATGGTTGGATGTCCTTCAGCCACTACATCGCTGCGTGTATTTTCATTTTCCAAGGAAGTCCACGTTTCGCCCTTATCTGTAGAAACTTGCACAGCTGCGAAATCCCATTTTTCTTCAATGTCGTAATAATGGTCAAAGGTCAGTTTTGCATCTGCCGCCGGAACTGTTGCTCCAAAGATCAATGCCTGGTCCGCTTCGACGCCGTTGTTGGCATGCAATACTTGAGCGCCAGATCCTGCTGGGTCAGCCACTGTTCCCCATTGAAGTGGAATGAATTCTGCCCCATCAAACTTCATGCCGCGCACATCTTTGCCGAAGTTAAATTCTTTAAAGTCGCCGCCCCATGCCGGGACCCCTGCTTTTTCGAAGGTTTTCGCTTTTTCGAAATCGACAGTTTTCCCGCGAACTGCTCCTGTTGTGCCAACCGGAAGATTACGAAGGTCGATGCTGTCGATATCGAATTGCTTGCCAGCTTTCGGATTGTCCAAAGTCAAAGCAGCCATGAAGTCTTGGTACACTTCAGCAAAAGTTTTGTCTGAACCGTACTTTTGGAGCACTTCGTCAACACTTGGCATCCCTTGGCTAGAACCATTTACTGCCAATTCACGGATAAATTCCTGGCCAAACTTATCGTACATATACAAAGTGAATAAATACACTTGTCCATAATCGGCAATTGTTTCAGGGCCTGTTTTGGCCGTTCCGTGCTCATCCCAATTCACTAAAGAGTTTTCCGGATGATCCAGATAGAAGTTGATGGATCCGGCATCATGGCCATAGCCTCCTAGATATTCAGAGAACGTAGACATGCCCTCATTCAACCAAGTTTCTTCTGCAGGATCGTTATCCGCATGGATCAAATGCTGCAATTCATGAATGGTGGTGCCGAAGAAAGTGGATTCCAAGCGTGTTTCCCAAGAATTTGTATCGATCGTGATGATGTTGCGGTCGATGTAATTTTCAAGCGTCTGCCAGAAGAATCCAGCTACGAAGAATGGATAAGACGGGTTGTCCCAGCCTTCATCCTGTACGTTATCTACAAGCATGATGACTTTATCCGAACCTTCGTAATAGTCTTCAGGAAGGCCGACCATTTTTGGAAGCGGAGAATTCGAGCCATCCAACTGGTCCGGTGTTCCAAAGAAGCTTGTCGCTTTCGGATAGATATTGCTGTCAAATTCAGTACGCAATTTATCCACTTGTGCTTGAGTTACCACGTCTGCCGGTTTCGGGTTTTTCGGTCCATAAGCTAAGTCCTTTGCAACCCAGATTTCGACATTGTCACCGATGCTGCGAAGTGTGAACTCTTTAAATTCAAGGTTACGATTCAGGAAAAACTTTGTCCCGCCGTCATAAGTAAATGTGCTGTCGGCTTTTGTTTCATTTTCAGGATTTTCCACTTCATCAGCTTGCGCTTTGATCTTTTTATCTGCTTCTTTTTTAAAGTTTTCGTCTTGAGCCAGTTCGTTCAGTTTCTGGTCGATGTCCACCCGGTCCCCGTATCTTTCACTGTTCCATTCGTTTGATGCTGCTGTTGCTGCTTCTGCCGGTGCTGCGGCTGGAGTCAATAAAGAAAGTGCCAATGCACTAGCTGAAATGATCGACGCCCATTTGCTCATCTTCATGTCGTGTCCTCCTTTAATTGTCAGAATATTACTACTAGATAAGATATTATCATGTTTGACTATTCAGAAGAATATGCTAAAAGATATATTTCGAATTCCGAAATATAGTGTAATATTCACCAGTAATTTTTCTGTCAAAATAAGTTATTTGTTATTTTTGATAGTTTATTATTTTATGGCACAAAAAAACCGCCTCGAGGGCGGTTTTTTTTATTATTTTAATGCGTTTGTTAAGTCTTCGATTAAATCCTCAGCATCTTCAATGCCTACGGAAATGCGCACTAACCCTTCCACAATGCCAAGCTCCGCGCGGCGTTCCACGGGAATTGAGGCATGCGTCATTTGAGCCGGTACAGAAATCAAACTTTCCACAGCGCCTAAGCTTTCAGCAAGTGTAAAGTATTTCAGTTTCGCAAGCAATTCGCCTGCTTTTTCTTTGCTTCCCACGTCAAATGAAATCATTGCACCAAATCCATCTGCCTGTTTCTTCATCATTTCATGGCCAGTATGCGTTGAAAGGCCCGGATAGATCACAGCATTTACTGCTTCATGCTGATCAAGGAATTCAGCGATTTTCTGCGCATTGGCAGTTGCTTCTTCCATACGGATGCCAAGCGTTTTCAATCCGCGGATCAATAGCCATGAATCCTGCGGCCCTAAAATTGCCCCGATTGAGTTTTGAACGAAATGGAGGTCTTCTGCCAATTCCGCAGAATTTACTACCACTAAACCAGCCACTACGTCACTATGCCCGCCGATATATTTGGTAGCACTATGCAAGACAATATCGGCACCAAGTTTGATCGGGTTTTGTAAATAAGGTGTCATGAACGTATTGTCGACAATCGTCATCAGGTTTTTTGATTTTGCGAAAGCAGAGATTTGTTCAATATCCGTCACTTTTAGCAAAGGATTTGTTGGTGTTTCAATGAAAATCGCTTTCGTGTTTTCTTTTACAGCTGCTTCAACTGCTGCTAAGTCGCCTGTATCGACAAAGGTAAACTCCAAGCCAAAGCGGTTCAGGACTTTATTGACAACGCGGTATGTACCACCGTATACATCATCAGTTAAGATAATATGATCCCCAGCCGAAAACAGCATCATAACCGATGAAATAGCTGCCATTCCCGAGCCGAATGCAAAGCCCGCATGTCCGTATTCAACGTCAGCAATCAATTCTTCCAGTGCATGGCGCGTCGGGTTTCCTGTGCGTGAATATTCATATCCTTTGAATTTCCCAACAGCTTCCTGCTTATACGTGCTTACTTGATAAATTGGTGTGGAGACCGCTCCAGTCGCTTCGTCTCCAAAAATTCCACCATGGATTAATCTAGTTTTTGGTTTCATGAATGATCCTCCTAAAATGTTCTTCCGTAAATGTTCTGGCTCATATAGCGTTCACTTGAATCAGCAAAAATCGTCACGATATGGCTGCCTGGTTTTGCGGTTTCCGCTTCTCTCATCGCTGCGACAAATGCAGCTCCTGAAGAACTTCCGACAAGCAGGCCTTCCCGTTTCGCCAGCTCTCTCAATGCTTCGAACGCTTCTTTATCTAAAATCGTATGGATTGAGTTGAAATGCGTTCGGTCCATATATTCTGGCAAAAACTCCATGCCAATGCCTTCCGTCAAATGCGGGCCGGGTTCACCGCCATTGATGATCGAGCCTTCCGGTTCCACAATGACAGTTTTGATGTCTGCATTTTTTGATTTTAAAAAGCGTGAAGTCCCGGCAAACGTACCGCCGGATCCTGCCCCTGCGACAAAGACATCAATCTTGCCGTCCAAAGCTTCCCATAATTCCGGTCCAAGCGTCCGGACATAAGTTTCAGGGTTGGCCGGATTTGAAAATTGAGAAGGTGAAAAAGCATCAAGCTGCTCAGCCAGTTCATTGGCTTTTGCAATTGCGCCTTTCATGCCGAGTTCGGTCGGTGTATTGATCACTTCCGCTCCAAGCGCGCGCATCAGCGTCTGTTTTTCCTGGCTGAACTTTTCCGGTACCACAAATTTCACTTTATACCCTTTGCCGATTGCGGCAAGCGCCAATCCGATTCCGGTATTGCCGGCAGTCGGCTCAATCATCGTTCCGCCCGGTTTTAATACTCCCCGGTTTTCCGCATCTTCTATCAAAGAAACACCCAGGCGGTCTTTCACGCTGCCGCCTGGATTAAAGAATTCTAATTTAGCGAAGATCCGGCAATTATTGGGAATATCGATATGCGTCAATTCCAAAAGTGGTGTATTGCCGATCAACTGCTGGATTTCGGTTGCAAATTTCATACCCATTCTCCTTAAACAGTTTCTTCCGCAAATACTTGGCGCCACTCGTCTTTTTTCGCCAGCATTTCACGCGCCAACTCTTTTGCGCCTTCCAGGCTGTGGCTTGCTGCCCATCCGCATTGCACTTCGTTGCAGGCCGGCACTTCGTCCGCAGCAATAACGTCTTTTAAAGTGTTTTCCAAAATGCGCAAAATGTCTTCAAAATCATCATGGTTGATCACGGACAAATAATAGCCTGTCTGGCAGCCCATCGGCCCGATATCAATAATTTGATCGGAATGGTTGCGGCTGTGCTCCGCCATCATATGTTCAAGGGAATGTAGGGCTGGCATATCCATATGCTCTTTGTTCGGCTGTTTGAAACGGATATCATATTTGCGGATTGTGTCGCCGTTTGCACCTGTTTTTTCTCCTGCTAAACGCACATATGGGGCAACCACTTTTGTATGGTCCAAGTTGAAGCTTTCAACATTCATTTTTTTCATGAGTATCGTCTCCTTATAAGTTAGTGTTTTTATTGGTTTTCTGAGTGTCCGGTTTCGGTGCCTAGCTCCTCGAGACGCTTCAGGCAGTCCTGCGATGGCAATAACGCCATCACTGTCCAGCCTTCCAGCGCTTGTCGGAGCTAAACAGGCGCCTTAACCTTTCTTAGTATCCAGTTTCAGCACCTAGCTCCTCGGATCGTAAGCCAATTCGGCTGTGCGGCTGAAAAAACGCCGCTTCGCCAAATCGACTTACGCCTGTCGGAGCTGAGATAGGCGCTTCAACCTTTCTTAGTGTCCAGTCTCCACCGGCCAGCTCCTCGGCCATAAGCCACCCTATCTATGCGGCACAAAACGCCGCTTCGATAGTTCGTCTTATGTCTGCCGGAGCTTAACGGCCGCTTTCGCTTTTCTTAGTCGCGTCTATTAACCAAACATACCCGTTCAATCGAGTGAACTCAACTGAAAAGCCTGCCGCTTCGATCAACTCTTTCATTGCCGGAAGCGTCGTGTAGTATTCGCGGTTTAAATCTTCTACAAGATTAACATACCCGCGAGATGCTTCAAATTCAATTTTCTGCTGTTTTGCTTCCAGGGATTCAAACACCGTGTCCGCAAACACCACTTTGCCGCCTGCTGGAAGCTTTTCCGCATACAGTTGGAACGCCTGAGCTTTTTCTTCATCGGTCAAATGATGGAAAGCGTAAGTGCTGACAAAGGTTTTCGCTTTAATGTTATCATCAAACTGCAAAAAATCTCCGTCTATTAATTTTAAATCAGCTAATTTTCCAGCAGTTACTTCGCGCATGGCCTCGTTTGGTTCAATTCCTGTTACTTCAAGCCCGCGTACCAAAAGTTTCTCCGTCAGGTTTCCAGTGCCTACTCCAAATTCCACTACCGGACTGATGGCCAAATCGGCGACAGCCTGCAATATTTCATCGTATTTTACGAAAACATCTTCATATTCTTTATCTTTTCCATAAACTGAATCGTCGTAAGTATGAACCCACTCATCAAATATTTCTACAAATTCGCGTCCCATGTATATCCCCCTTTGATTGCCTATTTTTATAAAACCAATAGCCTTACTTGGTTTTATTTATAACATATTAAAGAAGGCGTTTCAACTTTCTGAAACGCCTATTAAATTTTAAGGACTGGGGGTACGCTATCTTTTTTATCAATAATTTTCTTTAACAGCCTTTCGAATTGAGGCAATGAAATTTGCACGATTCGGCCGGTCAATAAGGCGACGGCGACCGTTCCGATTCCGACCGGCCCACCGAGCATCCAACCGATAAACGCGACTGTGATTTCAATGCCTGCACGGACCACTGTAATGCTGAGTCCGGTCTTTTCAACCACAATCAGCATCAGGCTGTCACGCGGGCCAGCTCCGATTCTTGGTGACACATAAAGGCCGACGCCATACCCGGAAATGGTGATCCCCACAAGAAAAATGAGTATTTGTCCAATCAGCGTTTCAATATCCGGTATCAGCCAATTGAATACATCAATGAAAACTCCAATCAGCAGCATATTCAAGAATGTGCCGATTTGCGGGAATTTCCGTGTGAACAGCATCGTGGAAACGATAACCGCAAGACCCACTATAATTGCCCATGTGCCGATACTAAGGCCGAAATTCTTGAAGAGGCCGACATTCAATACATCCCAAGGACTGATGCCAAGTTTGTCCGCTTTGATGATCATGGTAAAGCCTAATGCTAAAACAATAAGTCCACTAATGAAAAACAGCCACCGATAAAAAAAAGCGCGTCCCATTGCCATCCTTCTTTCTGTTATGTATTAATAAAAAGCCATCCATTCGAAAAAGAACGGATGGTTTTTATTTTTCTTTAGCAGTCAGTAAGGGTTCCGCTTCTCCGAGCGGGAAACCCGCTGACCATAAAAGTCCGATTGGTTTAACCAGCAATCACAATAGCAGCATAGCGGCCGCCAGTCGCTTGGATCAAATCGTCAGGGGCCAGTTTTAATTGCATGCCGATTTTTCCAGCAGAAACGATGATTTCATCCAACGATTCCGCTTGTTCAGCGATAAAGGTTGGAAATGCTTTTTTCATGCCAAGCGGTGAGCAGCCGCCGCGAACATAGCCGGTCAGGCCTAAAATCTCCTTCACAGGAACCATTTCTATTTTCTTCTCGCCTGCTGCTTTGGCTGCGGCTTTCAAATCCAGCTCTTCCGCCACCGGAACCACAAAGACATAATTCTGTTTTGAGTTCCCGGCAGCTACTAAAGTTTTGTAGACCATCTCCGGTGAAAAACCGATTTTGGCCGCAACCGAAACGCCATCGATCTTGCCGTCTTCAGGATCATATTGCAGAACTTCGTGCGCAATTTTCTCTTTATCCAATATGCGCGCTGCATTGGTTTTCACGATTTTCTTTGCCACAGGCTGCACCTCACACGCTCTATTTTCAACAAGCATATCATGCCAGCGCTTGGATTTTAATCGTTCTGTCCCAATAATTTTTTCAGCGCATCTGCCATTGCTGTATTCACAGGTGTGTCGTCCTGCTGTTTCAAGTATTTATTGACATCTTTCTTCGTCGCTTTTGACTGATTGGCGTTGCGGCGTTTTTCGAATGCCGACAGTTTTTCACGGTGGCCGCATTGGCAAGCGAACATTTTCCCTTCCCCTTCGCCGCGCATTTCCATTCGTTTATGGCATACCGGGCAGCGGGCATTGGTTTGTACTGCTACTTGTTTTTTATAGCCGCATTCACGGTCCTGGCAGACATACATCTTGCCGCGTTTGCCGTTCACTTCAAGAAGCGGCTTGCCGCAATCCGGACAGGTTTTTCCGGTGACGTTGTCATGCTTGAATTTCTTGTCGCTTTTCTTGATGTCCGATACCGACTTCTGGGCGAAAGCGATCATCTCTTTCATGAACTGCTCTTTTTTCAGCTGGCCTTTGGCGATTTTCGTCAATTGCTGCTCCCAGCTTGCGGTCAGTTTCGGCGATTTCAAATCTTCCGGAACCAGTTCGAGCAATTGGCGGCCTTTCGACGTAATCGTCAAATCTTTGCCTTTCTTCTCAATCAGGAACGTATTGAACAATTTATCGATGATATCGCCTCGCGTTGCCACCGTTCCAAGCCCGCCTGTTTCACCAAGCGTCTGGATCAACTCTTTCGATTCGCCGGCCATGAACTGTGACGGATTTTCCATCGCCCCAAGGAGCGTTCCTTCATTGAAGAAAGCTGGCGGTTTGGTCTTGCCGTCTGTCAGTGCAATTCCTTTAATATGGAGCTTCTGGCCTTTTTCAAAAGGCGGCAGCGTTGTGTCGCCGTCTTCTTCGTCGTCATTGTAAACGCGTTTCCAGCCTTCATTGCGGATCGTATTGCCTTTTGTCTGGAAGGTTTCGCCGCCTGCAGTGATGATTACCGTTGTCTGGTCGTATTCGTACATCGGGTAAAAGACGGCCAGGAAACGCTTGACGATCATGTCGTATAATTTATGCTCTTTATCGGATAAATTATGAAGCTGCGGTGTTTCTTCCGTCGGGATGATGGCATGGTGATCACTGACTTTATTGTCATCGATCACTCCTTTTTGCGGAGCCACCGGCGTTTTCAGGATGGTAGCGGCCAACGCCCGGTAAGGTCCGACTTGCACCGCTTTGATGCGGTCTTTTAATGTATCTTTCATGTCGGATGTCAAATGCTTTGAATCGGTCCGCGGATACGTCACGATTTTATAGCGCTCGTACAATCCCTGCAACGTGTTCAGCGTCTCTTTCGCCGACCAGCTATAGCGTTTATACGCTTCTTTTTGAAGTTCCGTCAAGTCGAATAAAGGCGGCGCCGGCTGCTTCTTCGGCGTGACTTTCACTTCCGTGACCGTTCCTTCATGTGTCCCGCCCAGTTTGCTGAACAGCTTATCGATTTTTTCTTTATCGAACGACTGCGTCGAGTTGCCGTCAGTCCAAGTAAAAGCGGCTTGCTCCGTAATTGCCTGCATGCCGTAATATGGCTTCGGCTGGAAATTGCGGATTTGCTGCTCGCGTTCGGCAATCATGGCGAGCGTCGGTGTCTGGACGCGGCCGGTTGATAATTGCGCATTGTATTTCACCGTCAGGGCGCGTGTCGCATTGATGCCGACCACCCAGTCCGCTTCCGCACGGGCAACTGCTGCCTGGAATAAGTTCTCGTAGGCTTTGCCGTCTTTCAGATTGTTGAAGCCGTCATTGATTGCTTTATCGGTGACAGAAGAAATCCACAACCGCTTGATCGGCTTGCGCGTTTTCGTTTTTTCCAGGATCCAGCGTGCGACGAGTTCCCCTTCGCGCCCGGCATCGGTTGCAATGATGACTTCATTGACATCGCTGCGGTTTAATTGCGCTTTTACTGCATTGTATTGTTTCATTGACTGTTTGATCGGCACGAGTTTAAACGGATCCGGAATAATCGGCAAGTTCTCCATTTTCCATTCTTTGAAGTCGTTGTCGTATTGCTCCGGCTGTGCCTGTGTCACCAAATGGCCAAGCGCCCATGTGACGATATATTGTTTGCCTTCCAAAAATCCATTGCCTTTTTGTGAACATCCCAGTACGCGTGCAATATCGCGTGCTACGGATGGCTTTTCTGCAAGTACTACTGATTTCAATTTATTCACCCTCATTTCGTATAGCGTATATTATAGCATCTTCCGGTTTTGATGGCTTTTCGCGGGGGTTGGAAAGTATTTGTCGGTTTGCGGACAGTATTTTATGCTGTGCGGACAGTAAATCTCGGTTCCCGGACAGTAGCCAGCTTTTTTCCAATTTCAACTTGCTGTCTTCACTTTTGTAAGCTATATTCATAAAGAAGAAAGGAGTTGTTAGATTGATACTTAAACAACGCCAGGCTCCGCCCGAACTCTTCCAGCTCGAAAGTTTACTCAAGAGACTTCCTCCTACCCATACCCAATTCCCCCATTGGTCAGAAAAACTTCGGCGAATCAGCGCCGGCTATCACGGCGAACAACGCATTGATTCCCTTTGGCACGAAATCGACATCCCAATCCCCCACTATTTTATCCATGATTTATTTATTCAAAAACAGCAATCCTCACATCAAATCGACACTCTTCTTATAACCAGCCATTTCATTTTAATTCTTGAAGTCAAAAGCATTTCCGGCCTGCTTCATTTTGATGTGCAAACTCGTCAATTTTCTAGGACAAATAAAGACGGCAGCATTGACGGCTTGCGGAATCCCGATGACCAAGTACGGCGCCATGAGAAATGGATTGAGCAATTCCTAACCGAACGTAAAATAAAACTGCCCGTTATCGGTGCCATCGTTTTTACTTATCCTTCTGCAGTTATTCAATCGAGAGCTGGAAAACGCATCATGATCCAATCTTCAGGGTTGCCTTTTTTGATGGATCAATTGCTGAAAGAATATCCAAGGGAGATTCTTTCAAAAGCATTAATCAAGAAGCTCTCAGGTCAACTCACGAAACTCCACTTAATAAAACCGCTTTCTCCATTAATATTGCCAAGCGGCTTATTGACTGGAGTTCTATGCTCAAGATGCGAAAGAGAGAAAATGTTTTATAAGCGAAAAAACTGGTTTTGCAACATTTGTCTATTTTCAGATCCACACGCACACCTGGATGCTTTAAAACAATATCGTTCTTTATTTGGCTCTACGATTTCAAATCGGGAATTTCGCGCATTTACCGGCATTTCTTCTGTATCCGCTGCTTCTAAACTTTTGGCTGCTTCCAAGATGGCCTTTGAGGGAAGTTTCAAAGATCGGGTATACCATATTCCAGAGGATTTTTTGAGTGCGGACAGTATTCTACCAAGTTAGGACAGTATTTTATTAATCGCGGACAGTATTAGTTCATTCCCGGACAGTATTGCCATTTTTTCGCCGCCAATCGGTTCAAATAAAACAAAAAAACCTCCCGCGGGAGGTTTTTCTTCTGCCAATCAAGGATTGTCAATCGTTTCCTTGGATAAATGCTTGCTCATCTCAGCATATTGGACGAAAACACGGGCCAATTCGCGCAAGCGATCGTGAACGTCTTCATTAATGATAGTATTGTTGTCATCAAAATGGCTAGTGTGCGTATACACATAGTTCGGTGTTACGAGGCAGCGGAAATAATCGAGTATCGGCTTCAGCTGATTTTCAATGACCAGATGATGCTGATACGTGCCTCCGTTTGCTACGATGGAAACCGGCTTATAGCGCATCGTGCGAGGGTGCAGCATATCAAATGTGTTTTTCAGCACTCCAGGAATAGAGCCTTGGAAAATCGGAGATGCGATAATGTAGCCATCTGCATTTTCAAAGCGGCGAACGATTTCCCGCATATCCTCGTTGTATTCGCCAAGTGGCCGGCCATCAACAAATTGATGCTCATAATCAGCCAAGTTTAAAATGAGAAGCTCCATCTCCGGATTGAAATCTTTGATATATGTTTGCACTTGCTCCAAAATCACACCGGTCTTCGAACCAATAATGGTTCCATCCACTAATAAAATCTTCATAAGATAAATCCTCCTTGAATACGTATCTGCCGGACAGTTCCGCTGTCCCTGAATGTCTCACTTTGAAAAACTTAACAGAGTTTCCCAAAGCTGATTTACTTTATCATAGCAAAGTCCGATTCATAATACGTATTGATTGAGCTTATCCAAGTCAGATTTCATTCTTAAGACTGAATTCCGCTTTTAATCCGGCTGGTTTCCAATTTCTCTTGCGTGCGGATTTCCTGATGGGCCGGCGGTGAAAAGCTGACAATGGTATCTCCTGTTTTCGGTTCCGCCCCGTTTTCAGCGGTAAAGAATTCAATCTTTCCTTGCGCCCGCTCAATGAATAAAGGAATGGTGCCTTCCACTGACTTCTCACGGAATTTTTCATAAGTAAATTGCTCAGTCAACTGCGTTTTCCGCATGGCGTATCCTTCCTCAGCCTTTTCTTCAAGTGCCTGGATGTTCCATTCTGGGCCGAATAAGGTTTTGCCGCTGAGAGAAGCATGGAAATCTTTCGGATTTCCTATATGGATAGCAGTTTGAAATAAATGCGTACGCCCCAGTTTCGGCACGAAATTACTGGTGACCAATGAATTATACGAATCGTTCTCACTCGCTACAATCATCGTTTCATAAGGCGTTAAATCTTTCTCATACTCGGTATGTTCCGATAGGATTTCTCCGTTGAAATTTGGCACGCCTTCCTCGCGGGCCAATCGCAGGCGGCCCCACGCCGAGTCCACAATCAAAACGTTCTTATTCATATCGTGCAGCATTTTGCCCAGTTTTACAGTGAACCGGCTGCTCCCAACAATCAGTATTCCGGGTTCAACGGATGAAACAAGCCCCAGCTTCCTCCCGAGCCAGCCGATGGAAAATCCATGTGCCACGACGGTTGAGAAGACCAAGGCAAACGTCAGCGCCGTCAATAATTCCGCGTCTTCGAATCCTGCGTCCATCAATGTCGCGGCAAAGTAGCCGGAGACCGTCAGCGCGACAATTCCGCGCGGCGCAATCCAGCCGACCAACAACTTTTCCTGGAACGATAAATTAGTTCCGATTGTTGAAAGCCAGATAGACAGCGGGCGGACGATAAAGAGCATCGCCAGGACAAAGGCGATAATCCGAGGATTAAAGATTCCAATCAATATGTCCAAGCTCAACGATGCCGTCAGCATAACGAAAATGCTCGAGATCAACAGCACCGAAATATTTTCTTTGAAATGGCGCATTTCATTGATGGATGTGATATTCATATTCGCCATCATGATGCCCATTGACGTAACGGCAAGCAATCCTGTTTGGGGCATAACGGTATCTGAAACGGCAAATACCAGCAGCACAACCGCAAACACCATCGGCGACTTGAGGAATTCAGGCACTTGCCCTTTTTCGAACATCCTGCCCATCCCCCAGCCGGCAACAATGCCAAGGAGCACTGAAAACAATGAGGCTAAAAAGAACAAGCCGAACGCCGATGCGGATTCTTCTCCCATTGCGAATAAAACAAATTGAAAAGCGAATAATGCCAGCAATGCACCGAAAGGATCGACGACAATGCCTTCCCATTTCAAAATCGCTGCCGGACGAGGTTTTAATTTTGCCTGCCGCAGCATCGGCAGAATCACTGTCGGCCCGGTAACAATGAACAAGCCGCCGATAACAAACGAAACGGCGAGTGACAGACCGGCCATATAGTGAGCGGCGAGCGATCCCGCAATCCAGGCGATAAACGCCCCCCATGTAGCAATGCGCCATAGCGGCTTGCTGAAGTTTTTTACTTCTTTAAAATTTAAATTCAGGCTTCCTTCAAATAAAATAATGGCCACAGCCAATGAAATGATCGGGCTGAATAATTCACCGAACCTTTCCGCTGGAGAAATAATGCCGAATATGGGACCTACAAGAAGCCCGGAAATCGACATAAGGACAATGGCAGGCAGCTGCAGCCGCCAAGCAATCCATTGTGATAAAACTCCAAGGAAAAAAATCAGCATCAAACCGAATAAGATAGAATTAATGAGATATTGCCTCCCTTTTTGATAGTTAAATCATACTTTTTTTCTTCTGCTAAAACTTCCTTGACCATTATAGAGGTTTTACTATTGATGTGAAAAGCAACAACTAAGCCGTTAGGGATTTAAAATTGTGTATAATGTGATACAATGGAAAAAAATCTAAGGGTGAATCTAGTGAACCGACAGGAACTTGAGTATGAAATTGCTGAACTAAAAAGTGATTACACACGCCAACAAGGTGATATTGAAAAGTTGGAAACCACTGGACATGCAAGAATGGTGGACCAGGCAGAAGAACGCTTGGAAAAAATGGAACAACGCCTCGCGGAATTGAATAAAAAACTCGCGGAACTGTAGCCCGCGAATTTTTTTTTGCATTTCTCCCCTTCGTCCCTTATCCCTCAAGGACTTTATACTTTTTTATGGTTTAACTGCAGCGGCGAGGGTTTCGGGTTATAAGCCAACCCAGCTGCGCAGCAAAGAACGCCACTTCGCTGGTCCGTCTTATGCCTGTCAGAGCTGAACAGGCACTTCTACTTTTCATGGCTGTGCGGCTGGAAAAATGCCGCTTCGCCGGTTCGTCTTATGCCCGTCGAACCTGAACCGCCGCTTCCGCTTTTCTTATTGTCCAGCTCCGGCGCCTAGCCCCTCGAGTCGCTTCAGTCTGGCCTGCGATGGCAAAGAGCGCCATCACTGCCCAGCCTTCCAGCGCTTGTCGGAGCTACACAGGCACCTGCGCTTTTCTTAGCACCTACACTTTTCTTAAAATATGGAGGAATTAAATAAATGAGTTTATTAACAGTAGAGAATTTAAGCCATACTTTCGGAGACCGCACACTTTTCAATGATGTGTCGTTCCGTCTAGTTGAAGGCGAACATGTGGGCCTTGTCGGAGCTAACGGCGTCGGCAAATCCACATTGATGAATATTTTAACAGGAAAAATTATGTACGACTCCGGCCGCGTCGAATGGCAGCCGAAAACGCATTACGGTTACTTGGACCAGCATACTCAATTGACGCCTGGGCGCTCAATGCGCGAAACGCTTCAAGATGCCTTCCTGCCACTTTATAAAAAAGAGGAAGAATTGAATGACATCGCTATGCAAATGGGCGATGCCGATCCTGACCGCCTTGAAGAACTTCTTGAAGAAATGGCCGAAGTGCAAGATGCATTGGATGCCGGCGACTTCTACACGCTTGATGTAAAAATTGAAGAGATTGCACGCGGACTCGGACTTGATGCAATCGGCCTGGAACGTCCTGTTGAAGCTCTGTCAGGGGGACAGCGGACCAAGCTGCTTCTTGCCAAATTGCTTTTGGAAAAACCGAAAGTCCTTTTGCTGGATGAGCCGACCAACTATCTGGATGAAGAACATATCCAGTGGCTTGTTAACTACTTAAAGAATTACCCGCATGCGTTCTTGTTGATTTCGCATGATACGGAATTTATGAGCAGCGTAACCGGCGTCATTTTCCACTTGGAATTTTCCCGCTTGTCCCGTTATACAGCGACTTATGAAAAATTCATCGAGCTTGCTGAGCTTGCAAAACAGCAGCATTTGGACGCTTACGAACGACAAGCCGATATGATCAAGAAAACCGAGACCTTCATCGCGAAAAACAAAGCGCGGGCGTCCACAACTGGACGCGCAAAATCACGCCAGAAGCAATTGGATCGCATGGACCGCATTGAAAAACCGGAAATTGCAGCCAAACCGCAATTTTCGTTCAAAGAAACCCGCAGCCCGAGCCGCTATGTAGTAGAAGCAGAAGCTTTGACCATCGGCTACGACAAGCCGCTTCTTCCGCCTCTTACATTCATGATTGAACGAGGCGAGAAAATCGCGCTTGTCGGCATGAACGGCGTCGGTAAATCGACTTTGCTGAAAACGATGCTCGGCAAAGTTAAACCTTTGGATGGCGACGTTCTGCTCGGAGAATATTTGACACCGAGTTATTTTGAACAGGAAACCAAAGCACCTACCCATACGCCGCTTGATGAAATCTGGTCCGCTTACCCGAGCTTGGATCAAGGCCAAGTACGTGGCGCTCTTGCCCGGACCGGATTGAAAAACGAACACATCTCCCGTTCGATGACGCAATTGAGCGGCGGCGAACAAGCCAAAGTCCGCTTATGCAAATTAATGATGGAAGAAAGCAATTGGCTGATTTTCGATGAGCCGACGAACCACTTGGACATTGATGCAAAAGCGGAATTGAAACGCGCGATGCAAGCCTACAAAGGCACAATCGTACTCGTCAGCCACGAACCTGAATTTTACGAAGGCTTGGCAACAAAAGTCTGGAACGTTGAAGAATGGGTCAATGCTGGCAAGCAATCTCTTTAATAATATACAAACGACCTCTCCTTTTTAAGGAGAGGCCGTTTTTTAATAGGTTGTTAATTTAAATATCTTTTGGAATCCGTATACCCCGCGCTGCCAAAATGAGAATTCATCCTGGAATTTTTCAACGTCCAGGGTATAAAGAGCGTCTTCATTTGTCCATAAGCGATTGAAATAGCTATCCATTTCCCCGACTAACTCGCTGTCATTCGGTGCCACAATTCGAATATCGGCTTCCAGATTATAATTGTCCAGTGTCCGCTCCGTATAATTCGCTGAACCTCCCATCACAATTGTTTCTTCAGTAGTCTTGATCATGATGGATTTGGTATGGAATTGCCCGACCACGGTATTATACCAGCGGACTTTCATGTTTTCATTTGCCTCTTCGTACATTTCGTTGACAACAGGTCGGTTCGGCAGTCCGGTTTTTTCCGTACCGAAAGCGTTCTCGTTCGGATCAAGAATCATCCGCACTTCCACTCCCCGGTTTGCCGCTTCTTTCAAAGCCCCGACTACATCACTTTCAGCAATATAAAACATCGCTAGCCAGATGCTGTCTCCTTTCTTCGCTTTCCCAATATCCTGTATCAACGCATCAAATATTTGACTCTCAGTCAAATATTGAGCTTTATAGTTTCCTTCTTGCTCGGCAGCCTGTATCCTTGGAAACTCGGGACCGCCTGAGAATTTGGACACCGCTTCTTCCGATTCAAGGATGTCATTTATAATCGGCCCACTTACTGTAAAAGCCATGTTCCCATGGAGACCGCTGGCATTGTGCGGATTTGCGGAACTGATGATCGCTTCTTTTTCGGTGACGACCGTTTTCCGGTGGTTGGCTTTGATATTCATCATTTCCAGATACGAGGCGATTGACAGTTTAGGAGCATCGCTCGACATGCCATTCGCAATCCACCCTTGGCTGTCGGTATCGAACCATTGGAACAACACGCGGTAAAAGCCGGAATACAGTGGCGTGGAATCCCGCAATTGATCCAGATCGGTGAAAATGACTTCGACTCCTGCATCCTCCAATGTTCCAAGCAACTGGCTTCCATAAGAGCCATAGCCCGTATTTAATGGGTCAGTGATAAAATAGATGGGAATTTCCGGATTTCCCTGTTTTTTCTTCAATAAATGATCGGTCAGCAATTCCGCTACAGCAGGAAAAGCGGTTTTCTGGTCGTTGTAATTATCAAATAAAAACAAATCCAATACAATAAATTCTTCCGCCTGATCAATCATGTCGTATATTTTTTCGAAAATCTGCAGTTCATATTCCTTTTCTGACCCTTTCATGTCCTGGGCATAGGAAAGGTCGTAAAGCATATCAATATTTTCTACACTGTGCGTATTTCCTGCATAGGAAACACCGGGCGGCAATGGTTTATATGTATGCCAGACAATGACTGCTATGTATAATAAAGCCAGAATTCCCGCTATTCCTCTGACAATTCTTTTTCGCTTGCTCCACCCTTGGAACCTCTTTCTCTTCATATAGCCTTCCCCCTCGCTCTCATTATAGCAAGAAGAAATAAAAAGAAATTTATTATTTCTATGGAATAAAAAACCAGCTGAAAGATTCAGCTGGCTGACAGTTTAATATTAAGCTGTTTGTACATACTCACGCGTGCGTGCATCTTCCAGCAACATGTCTTTTAACCGTTGTTTGCCTCGGAACAAGCGTGATTTCACGGTTCCAATTGATACTTTCATGGCTTCCGCAATTTCAATCAATGACAATTGATGAACGTAGAAATACATGATCGTTGTGCGGTAAATGGAATCAAGTTCTGAAATCTTGTGGCGAATCATAACTGAAACGTCTTGCTGTTCCAGAATTTCTTCGGCTCCCGCTTCGTCAGAAGGAATCAAATCAAGAAGCGAAACATCCAATCCTTCCGGCTGATGCATCACATGCTTGCTGCGTCGTACATTTTTGCGGTACCGGTCACGGAAAGTATTCATGCAGATGGTCGTCAACCACGCTTTCAAATGATCCACTTCCTGAATCGATGACTCATAGCGCACAACTTTTAACCATACTTCTTGCATCAAATCTTCCGCTTCAGATTTATTGCGAGTCAATTTTAAGCACAAATGATAAATGTATCGGTTGTATTCTGTATATAAACTTTCCATGAATAGTGCCCCCGTCCGTTTTTCTTATTAACCTTATTGTGCCTTAACCGAAGCTTACGCTCTATCGGATTCACTTTCATAAACCTTACAAAGTTGTAATTTAGATAAGCGGAAGCGGCCGTAAAGATTCGACAGGCAAGATATGGACCAAAAGCAGTTTGGTCCATATCTTTGCGACGAAGCACATAGTGCTGCAACGCACTTTCATGTCTCGAAGCTAGCGCAGCGATGCAGAGACAGGAGCAATAAGGGTTTAGACAGAACAGCGAAGTGGCGCTCGTTGCCACACAGCTGGGATGGCTTATGACCCGAAGAGCTAGGCACTGAACTAGACACCAGAGTGGCTTATGACCCGAGAACCTCGCCGCTGCAGCTGGACACAAGAAAAGCGCAGGTGCCTGTGTAGCTCCGACAAGCGCTGGAAGGCTGGGCAGTGATGGCGCTCTTTGCCATCGCAGGCCAGACTGAAGCGACTCGAGGGTCTAGGCGTCGGAGCTGGACAATAAGAAAAGCGGAAGCACCCTTCCCTTTGACAAGAATAGATGCGAAAAAAGACAAAAAGAAAAACCCTGCCTTAAACAGGGTTTGCCATTATTTCTTCATCGGTGAGTTTAGTAATGGTCAACCGGATGATCCGGTTGCGGTCCATTTCATCGACTTTGACATGAAGGTTCTCATATGTGAATTCTTCGCCTTCATCCGGAACATGTCCCAGCTGCTGCATAACAAATCCTGCAATCGTGTCATGGTCATTCGGGACTTCGACATCAAACATATCATTGACGTCTTCAATTTCCAGACGTCCATGGCAGGATAATTGGGTTTCGGTAATTTCGAAGACCAGCTCATCGTCTTCTACGTCCGTTTCATCTTCAATCTCCTGTCCGATCATTTCCTCGATAATATCCTCATGAGTGACTATTCCAAGCGTTCCACCGTATTCATCCAGGATGACTGCCATGTGTTTTTTCTTGGACATCATCATTTTAAAGACTTTCTCGACGCTTACCGATTGCACAACAAAGAGCGGATTATCATCCATCAGTTCCGCAATCGTCAAATTCGGATTCATCGACCACTCAATCAATTTTTTCGAATAAAATAAGCCGACAATATTATCCAAGCTTTCTTCGTAAACCGGATAACGCGTATAAGCAGATGACAAGATCAAATCCCGGACTTCCTCGTAAGTAGAATCGATTGCAATGCCTACCGTATCGGTACGGTGAGTTGACATGACGTCGGACACATCTTTATTCGGAAAATCGAGAATGCCTTTAATCCGTTCTGATTCTTCCTCGGCAAATGTCCCTTCAGTGGAGGCAATGTCCACCATCGACCGCAGCTCTTCTTTCGTCAAGGTAGCTTCTTTCACGGTTCCTTTAGAAATGATGCGAATAAAGATATTCGTAAACTTCGACAACAGCCATGTAAGCGGTTTAAAAATAATGACAAAAAAACTGATGGCAGGCGCCACCACGTAAACGAGTCGGTCAGCAAATGTAGCGGCAATCGTTTTCGGCAGCACTTCACCGAAAATGATGATGATCACTGTCAAAATGGCCGTTGCTAATCCCACTTCCCAGCCTCTTGTAAGAGCAATTGTTGTCACTAACGTCGGCATCAGGATATTCACAATGTTATTTCCAATTAGGATTGTTGTAATCATTCGGTCCGGCTTCGCGATTAACTTCCGTACCCGCAGCGATTTCGCATCGCCTTGTTCCGCGCGAAGATGGACCTTCATCCTATTAACAGCAGTTAACGCCGTTTCGCTTCCCGAGAAGAAGAACGACATGACTAAACAGATTCCTAATGCGATAAACAAATTTGGTTCCTCCAGTGTATAAAACACAGATTTTACGAGCTCTTTCCGTATCAAAGATTATACCACAGCAAAAATCCAAATGTCGAAAACCCCAGCTCTTATGTTATAATTTTTCCATAATTAAAAAATAAGGAATTGAGGGATAAAATGAATGCACAAGTGATAGACCAGTATTTCAAAGATCACCGGGAAGAACACCTGGAAGAACTGAAAGCATTTTTGCGAATCCCTTCCATTAGTTCATTATCAGAGCATAAAGGAGACATCCGAAAAGGCGCCGAATGGCTGAGAGATGCCATGCAAAATGCAGGGCTGGAAAATGCCAAAGTCCTTGAGACTGAAGGCCATCCAGTGGTCTATGCTGACTGGCTTCATGCTGAAGGCAAGCCGACTGTGCTGGTTTATGGCCATTATGACGTCCAGCCCGTTGACCCACTGAACCTTTGGGAAACACCTCCTTTCGATCCGCATGTCCGTGACAATAAACTTTACGCGCGCGGTGCAAGTGATGATAAAGGACAAACGTTCATGCACGTAAAAGCGGTCGAAGCATTGCTTAAATTGAACGGTGAACTTCCTGTAAACATCAAATTCATCGTTGAAGGCGAAGAAGAAATCGGCAGCCCTACACTTCCTAAATACGTAGAACAGAATAAAGAACAATTAAAAGCTGATTTGATCGTCATTTCTGATACCGGCATGCAGGGCCCTGGCCGCCCGGCAGTCTGCTACGGCCTGCGCGGCCTTGCCGGCATCCAGATTGATGTCAAAGGCCCTAAAGGCGACTTGCATTCAGGGCTTTACGGCGGCGCTGTCCAAAACCCGCTCCATGCCATCGTGGAAATCCTGCAATCGTTTCGCGACAAAGAAGGCGTCATTCAAGTCGAGGGCTTCTACGAAGACGTGCTGGATGTGTCCGATGAAGAACGTGCGGAATTTGCGGCTTTGGAATTCGATCTTGAAAAAGAAAAACAAGATCTGGGCATTACCGAAGATTTCGGTGAGAAAGGCTATTCATTTGTCGAACGCACTTGGATCCGCCCGACACTCGAAATCAACGGCATCACCGGTGGCTTTTCCGGCGAAGGCATCAAAACGGTTCTACCTGCTGAAGCCAGCGCTAAAATCACCTGCCGCCTTGTGCCAAACCAAGATCCAGACGATATTGTTGCGAAGCTTCGTGCCCACATTGAAGCGAATAAACCAAAAGGCGTTACCGTAAAAATCACCGATTTCGATAAAGGACAGCCGTTCCTGACGCCGTATGATCATCCAGCTATCCAGGCTGCAGGCCGCTCTTATGAAAAAGTCTATAATGTCAAAACTGCTTTTACCCGCATGGGCGGATCGGTTCCGATTGTCGCTGTATTTGACCAAGTTCTTGGCTTGCCGGTCGTTTTAATGGGCTTCGGTTTGTCTTCCGAGAATTTCCATGCACCAAACGAACATTTCCACCTAGAAAACTTTGACAAAGGCCTTCGCGTCATCAGCGATTACCTGTTCGAAGCAGCAGACTTGAAATAGCGGAGTAAAGGCCATCCTGAAATAGGATGGCCTTTTTCAGGCCTCAATCTTCTTCTGTCATTGCGCTCCAGGCAGGACGCTTTCCGCGGACATGGCTTCAGCCGCTTCCTTTGCTCCTGCGATTACTCGTCGCAAATTGAAAAAACATTCGCTACGCTCAGTCCAGGGTCTTCAGCTCATGTTATTTCCGCAGGAAGCGAACTGTGCAAAAGTATTTTTGCACGGTTCGTTTGCGACGAAGCTAGCGCAGCGATGCAGGAGCACATCTTTGCCCTTCGCCCACCTTCCGCTGCATTAATCTTCCTTTTGTTATCTTTTGAAACTCTCTAAAAGTGTGACTTGTTTGAGTAATTTCTCTTTTGTTGCTTCCTGCTCCCCAGATATGGAGCCAACTAGCGGAGAAAACCGTACCTTCGCTAGCTTCGAGACATGAAAGTACGCTGCTCCTGCGCAAGCTCGTTGCACAGACTTGGCCTCACAAACCTCGGCCACAAAACATGTGCTCCTGCGCAAGCTCGTCGCAAAGCTATTGATCGAAATGATTCGGCCAATAGCTTCGCAGCTGGTTGGCAGAATATCGGTTAAGGGATGGTCACTAATACAAATTTTAACTTTCTCAACAAGCTGGTAAAGGCCATCCTGAAATAGGATGGCCTTTTGTATCCCTATTTATTCAGCATCTCCGTTTTCACGAAGACAAATAGGCTCCTCCGTTAATATGCAAAAACTGCCCAGTCATATAAGCTGAGTCGGCAGAAGCCAGCAATACAAAGCTGCCCGCTAAGTCCACTGGCTGACCCGGACGCCCAAGCGGGGTAGATATTCCAAATCCAGCGACTTCTTCCTCTGAATGGCTGGAAGCAACGAGCGGTGTCCAGATAGGACCTGGAGCAATGCCATTTACTCGGACCCCGTCACTTGCAAGCTCCAGCGCCATTGCCCGAGTAAACGCTACAATTGCCCCTTTTGTCGCCGAGTAATCCACCTGTCCAGTCTGGCCGGCATAGGCATCAATCGAGGATGTGTTGATAATGGAGCTGCCGGCCTGTAAATGGGGCAATGCCGCTTTAGTTAAATAAAACATCGAAAATACATTCGTCGCAAACGTTTTCTGCAATTGTTCAGCTGAAATGTCCAGGATGCTTTCTTGCCTGTTTGCCCAAGCAGCATTATTAACCAGGATATCAATCTTCCCATGAATTTCGATTACATCTTCGATGACTTTCCAGCAAAAGGCTTCGTCCGCGATATCTCCTGCATGCAGCGAACAGCGTACACCTTGCTTTTCAATCAAATGCTTTGTCGTTTCTGCATCAATATGTTCATCGAAATAGACAATTGCAAGATGAGCCCCTTCTTTAGCAAAGCCGATTGCCGCAGCTTTTCCGATGCCACTGTCCCCTCCTGTCACCACTGCCACTTTATCCGTCAGTTTGCCGCTTCCCCGGCGGCTTTCCAAATCAAAAACAGGCAGCGGATCCATATCCTTTTCCAAACCCGGCTTACGTGATTGGGATTGCGGCGGAATGCCATGAGCCAAGTATTTTTCGCGCGTCAAATCTTCCATCATCCCCACTCCTTTTTTCCTCTTGCTATACCCGCTGTGCATTGAATCAACTCTCAATTCCTCCATAGAAAAACTGGAGATCTCTTTGTGTCTTGCAGAGCGGGCTTTCCTTCTCTGCTGTAAACTGTTTAAATAGGATTAACGACACCCTTTCAGGAGGCCGGCATGGTCATTTATTGGATTGCTTCATACTTTATCGGAAATTTATTGACAGCCTGGTGGATCGGCAAATGGAAAGGCATCGACTTGCGAAAAGAGCGCAGTGGCAATCTGGGTGCCCGGAATGCAGGAGCTGTAATCGGCAAAACTGCTTTTGTCCTGACTTTTTTAGGAGATGCCGCAAAAGGCGCCTTAGTTGTGGGACTTGGACATTATGGAGGCTTTAACGAGTGGGTTATTGCCATCGGCGGCCTTGTGGTGATTTGTGGCCATCTTTTCCCGCTGTGGCTAAAAGGACGCGGGGGCAAAGGCATTGCTACATTTATAGGCGTGAGCTTATTGATTACGCCTTCACTTTTTCTGGTGATGTTTCTTGTTTTCGGGATTTTCTTCCCAATCCTTAAAAGCGCAACCCTGACCATGCTCACTAGTTTCTCAGCATTTATCATTGCGGTTTCGCTTACTGGTCAACTGTCTGTTTTATGGCCGTTGATTCTTGCAATTATCCTAATCCTGATTAAACACCAAAACGACTTACGTGAATCATTCGAAAAACGTTTTGCCAAACTGTAGTTTAACTGTAAACTTATCTTTTTAGACAAGTCGGCAGTTTGTCTTGAACCTCTACCTTATAGGCTATTCGACGCTCCTTATCCGTGTTATAGTTTAATTATTCAAAATACTTTTATGATAGGATGTTTAAAAATGAAAAAACCAATTGCTTGGGTTATGGATACCACTGGATTTGTAACAGAAGAATTTAAGGCTCATCCGGATGTTTATATCGTGCCGCTTAATATCCATTTCGGCTCAGAAGAATTTGTAGATGGAGTCGATTTAACGAATACACAACTATATGAGCGCATTAAAAACGCTTCAGAGTTCCCCAAAACTTCACAGCCTTCTGCTGGAAAATTTGCTGAGTTATATGAAAAGCTCCAGGAAGAGTACGAATGTGCAATCGCAGTCCATCCTTCCGCTAAACTTAGCGGCACGATCGCTTCTTCTGTTGCCGGAGCCGATATGACCGGCTTCAAAGTCTATGCTGTCGATTCATTGGCTCTGTCTTACGGATTGAGCGGATTATTAGAACGCGGCATGGAATTGGCTGACCAAGGAATTGGCGCTGAAGAAATCGCTGAGCGCCTGGAGCAGGAAACGCAAAACTTCCGTAATTATATTTTAATCGGAAACTTGTCGCAATTGTATAAAGGCGGCCGAATGAGTGGCGCCCAGTACTATTTAGGAAGCCTTTTAAAAGTGAAACCGATTGTCCAGTTAAGCGCTGAAGGTGAATTGGTGCCAATCGACAAAGTGCGGTCTCATAAAAAAGCCGTGCAGTATTTGATCGACCATGCCAAGGCAGACTATGAAAAGTTCAAAATAGACACTTTCCAAATTATGCATGGCAATGTTCATGAGGAAGCTGAGAACTTGAAACAAGAAGTCTTGAAAATCAATCCGCAAGCCCGCGTGCTGATAGGCGACCTTAGTTCTTCTCTTGCTGTCCATGCCGGTGAAGGGACACTAGTATTGATGTGGAGAAAACCTGTTCAGTAATACTTAGTATAAAACAAGGTATTTTCACATAAGCAAGTAATGGATAACACCTCCTTTCGTACCTTCTCATTTACTTTTTCACGGTCTTCACATGGTTGTTCTGCTACAATGGAAGTAGAATGATGAGCGAGGTGGATTTAATGCAGCATGTAGAACGAGAACTTACAGAACACGTAATGCTTTGTGATGCAAAAGGTCAATTAAATCCGGCAGCCATCGGATATGCACGCCAGCCTGTCGTTGTCAGCAATCTTCGAGGAAATTTCATGAGAAAGAAAAAGTGGAATTATTGGTGCGTTTTTGGTGATGAAATCATGTTTTCTGCCACTATTTGCCATCTGGATTATGCGACAGTCTGTTTTGTCTATTTTTTAAATTATGAAACACAGCGGTTTCATGAAAAGACCTTAGTTGTACCTTTTACACGTCAATTAAAATTATCGGATGAAGTGCTAGATGCTTGCCATTTTCGCCACGGCGATATGAATATTCAAATAAGCTATAAACAGAACACGACACAGATGCAGGTAAGTATAGAGGACTTCGATGGGGAATCTCTTCATGCCTCATTGGAAATCCAGCATCCAGAAGCCTATGATTCTCTCAATGTTGTGATCCCCTGGAATCGGCAGACCTTTCAATTTACAGGGAAACATCTTTCCCTTCCCACTTCAGGATATGTAAAAATCGGAAGCCAGCGTTTTGACTTCGAACCGGAAGACAGTTTGGCCGTTCTGGATTATGGCAGAGGAGTTTGGCCGCGTGAATCTTCCTGGAACTGGGCAGTAGCTTCGCAGCGTTCGTTGGGGAGATCGATTGGATTGAATTTAGGAGGCAAGTGGACAGACGGCACTGGCATGACGGAAAATGCATTTTTCGTTAACGGCAAAATGACTAAAATCCATGAAGATGTACTGTTTCACTATAATCCGGAAAATTATAAGGAACCATGGCTGATTCATACCAAATTCTCCGATGATGTGAAACTGACCTTCACCCCATTTTTTGAACGGGTTTCTAAAACGGATATGAAACTGGTGAAATCTGAAGTCCATCAGCTTTTCGGCTATTATAATGGCTATGTCCGTTATCCGGATGGCAAAAAACTAAAAATCCTTCAAATGCTTGGAGCAGTTGAAGAACATTATGCAAAATGGTAAAAGAGGCGCAAATTGCGCCTCTTTTTTGGTTATTTTAAAAATAGAAATATCATTTAATTGCTATCACTTAACCGATACGCTTTTCCATGTCTCGAAGCTAGCGCAGCGATGCAAAGACAGAAACAGTACGGTTTCCTCCGCTGTTTAACTCCATATCTGGAGAGAAGGAAAGAAGAATAAGGGCTTTCTTATACAGTTACTGTTTTAAAGAACAGATAAAGAAAACAAAAAGAAGTTGAATGAAGCATAAGGTCCGCTCGGAAACAAACGGTTTGGAAAACTCCATCAGGTTGCAGTCATCGCCTGTGTCAATGAGGTCAGGAAAGTCGTATTTCACCTTATTCGATATGGACTTCTTCACCAGTACGAATCCGACAAGGCTTCGTAAAAATATTTCTCTTTCACCAAAGCATAGACGACCTGGCGAAAAAAATAGGAACCGGCAGGCTTTTGGCATGCCCCTTTTTGAGGGATTCGCCGTTGCTTGGAGTGCAGGTGTGCGACTCCTGCGGAATAGCGAGACGACCGAGACCCCGCAAGACGCAGAGCGGCTGAGGAGGCTTGGGCGCGAGCCCGCGGAAAGCGCGCGCCGGAACGGAAAGCAACCGCTTCAAAAACCTTTCTTCGTCTGTTCTTTCAGAAAAAAGAGAAAACCACTTGACTGCGGATAAGAAAGCGTCCGCCTAAAGCGAAATGAAAATTAATGAGAGCTTCTCAACAGTCTATCTAAATTAATTCTTCACTTTACTTAAGCTCTTTCAGCATCCGTTCGGGATAATCGGTAAAGATTCCGTGGATGCCGATTTTTTGCAGTTCTTGTGCATATTCCAGGCTGTTTACTGTCCATACATAAACAATGGAACCTTTCCGAAGTGCTTCAGTGGTCATTTTCCGATAGGCGGAAGGCAATGAAATGTGAAGCCGCTTTGTGCCAATGACACGTGCGTAGTCATAGATGTCTACATAAATTTGTGAAGTGATAATGGCAGACTTCGCATCGGTTTCATGGCAGACTTTCTGAACGTCTTCGTGATTGAAAGAAGAAATGATCATACGGTCAAGGAGCCCTCTTCTAGTAGCCAAGTTAATGACTTTGTCCACTAAGCCCACATACGGGAATATATCTGACTTGATTTCAATGTTCAGGATATGTTCGGTGTCCTGAAAGATTTCCAGCACTTCATCCAGCGTTGGAATGTATTCTCCGCTCCATTCTTCAGAAAACCAGGATCCAGCGTCATACTTCTGCAGTTCCTCAAGTGTCAAATCTTTAACATAACCTTTGCCGTTCGTTGTCCTGTTGATTCTTTCATCATGAATGACGACCATTTTTCCATCCTTGGTCAATTGGACGTCTATCTCAATGCCGTCAATCGGCAATTCTGCAGCTGCGCGAAAAGCAGCCAATGTATTTTCCGGATAGGTGCCTGAGCATCCTCTGTGTGCGTAAATCTTCATGACTTGTCCTCCTAAATATCTGTCCGCAGTTCCCAAAGTTCAGGAAAAAAATAGTGATCCAGCACTTTTTTCAAATAATGGACGCCTGAAGAGCCGCCTGTCCCCTGCCGGAAACCGATAATGCGTTCCACAGTTTTCATATGGCGGAATCGCCATTGCTGCAGGCAATCTTCAATGTCCACCAGCTTTTCTGCCAGCTGGTACAATTCCCAGTATGCGTCGGTGTTCTGGTAAACCGTTTTCCATGCAGTTTTTACACTGATGTTTGATTCATAGACTGTTGTAACATCTCGATCGAGTACGCCCGTCTCGATATACAATCCGCTTCGTGCAAGTTTTTGGATAGCTGCATCATAAATACTTGGTTTATTGAACGCTAAAACAAGCTCTTTATGCAGCGCTGGCTCTTTTTCATAAATTTTTAGTACATGTTTAGTTTTATACCCTAAACCGAACTCAATCATGCGGTATTGATAAGATTGAAATCCACTGGCATTTCCAAGGGTATCCCGGAACTTCAGATAATCTGCAGGAGTCATGGTTGCCAATACATCCCACGCTTGGATAATTTGCGATTGAATTTTTGATACCCTTGCCAATTGTTTAAAGGCAGGCTGCAGCTTGTCTTGGTTCACATGGCTGATTGCAGCGTCCAATTCATGCAAAATCAGTTTCATCCACAGCTCGGAAACTTGATGGATAATGATGAACAGCGCTTCGTCATGTTCTCCGCTCATACTGCTCTGGGCCGATAGCAACTGATCAAGTTGCAAATATTCTCCGTAAGTCATGTTTTGCTGAAAGTCTGTATGAATGCCTTTTTCAGAAGACGCTGCAATGTTTTGCCCATTTGTATAATCATTCATGTAGGCTGCTCCGTTCCGGCTCTCCTTTTTCTCCGCTCAGCTCAGTTCTCTGCTATGGTGTACACTTTCAACCACTCCATACAACGATTAAAACCAAGGAAATCGGGAATACTGTCGGTAATGAATCTAATGCGAAAGGATGACTTCCATGACCTATAACAAAACATCTATACTGACGGCATTGCTGCTTTCTTCCGCTTTAGTTTTGTCGGCCTGCGGAGAAAGCGACGAAGTGAACGAACCGGTCGGCAATGAATCCCAAACTGACCCTGCACCTGGTACGGGTGACGCTTCCCCTGGCGGTGGACTTGATGAAGAAAGCATTGGAGGCGGCACGTTCGGCTTTACTGAATTCAGTGTCGACGTAGATTATCCCGATCAAGATGATGCGATCGATATCAGTTATGAGGAAGACCGCGACAATATAGAAGCCAGCTTCGAGAACAAATTAGAAAACCAGGATTTATCCGGAAATGATGCGATGGATGAAATTGAACCGGCTTTCCAGCAGCTGGACTTGTCTCCCGATACGCCTAATGACGAAGCCATTGAACAAGTGATTGGAGCATTTGGCATTGAAGCGGGCTACAATGCAATTGAAATAGATGTGCGCTTTTCTGACGGCACTGAAAAAGAATTTAAAGGAACGGGAAACTGATTTCCCTGCTACACTGCCATCCGTGTAAACGGATGGTTTTTCTATTCGGAGACTGAGATTTTCTTCCAATACGCGACTGTACTTACAGGCACAAACCCAGCTTTTTCATATACCCGAAGTGCATGGTTATCCGTTTCTACATCAAGCAGTACTTGTTGCTTGCCTTTTATAAATGCCAAGTTGCGGCTCCAGGATAGAAAAGCCTGTCCATAGCCTTTTCCCTGTTGTTCAGGATGCACCGCAAAAGCGGTCACCCATAAAGCGTCTTCTTCAGCAATCATTGTAGCGGTTGCCACTAGACGGCCCTCTTTTTTCATGACCCAGACATCTCTTCCCGCTTGTTCCAGGTTATGTGCAATCACTGGAATCACTTCTTCATCAAAAGCTGCCCGCAGCAGAGATTCCAATTCTTCACGTTCACCACCAAAAGGCGCGACCGTTAAGCCATCCGGCAAATCCAGCTTTTCCAAAGCCGTTACCCCTAACTGGATTTCTTTAAAATCAGCTTCATAGCCCAAATTTTTAAGAAATTCAGCCGCTCCCGGTTCTTCAATAAAAGCTGCCAATTCTTCTTCAGCTTCCCGCTGCACATGCCCATGATGAATGCCATCTGCGAGTGCAGATCCAATCGTTTGCCTCCGGTAATCCGGATGAACAATAGCCGACCACTCATAATGATGAAGGCCGACGATGTCAACAGAAGTTGCAAATCCAATTAACTTACCTTCATCCGTATAAGCAACTACTGCAAAACCTCTGGCATCCGCCCTTCCCCAGACCGGCTCCTGCATCACCATGCTGTAATCTTCCTGAAATAAAGATAAAAAACTTTTCATGTCTTTTATGGTTTCTGTATTCAGCGGAAATGACTCAATTGATAGAGAGATATTCATTTTCCACCATCCTTTCCCTTATTATTTTTATCCTAACATAAGAATACTGAATTGAACGAATTTTTACCGTTCTGTATCAACGCGTTAACCCTTGATCTATTAGGATATACTGAGTTGATAAGTTTACTCATGGAGGTCATTTTCTTGGCAAAAACACGCTTGACTTGGGTCGATTCGGCAAAAGGTTTCTTGATGATTTTAGTTGTCATCGGACATTATTCCGGACCCATGATAACAGATTTCCCCCTTATAAAATACATATACTGGTTCCATATGCCAGCATTTTTTCTTCTAAGCGGGTTGTTTTTTAAACCTGTGATTGATTCTACCGCTTTAAAGCAAGCCATTCACAAACGTTTTATGCAATTGATGGTTCCTTATTTGTTTTTCTTATTGCTGCTGACATCGATAAAATATGGCATTGCCATTGGCGAAGGAAATTTTACAGCTTCTTTCCTAAGGCAGGATTTAATCGATTTGACTGTTGGAGGACGTTTTCTGCGTGGTGAACACGGTGTGTTTTGGTTTGTAACGGTCATGTTCGCCACTTATTTGCTGTTTCTATGGATTACCCGGTTTAAGCGTTCCATCCAGCTTGTCATTTTAGCAGGATGTTATGTACTCGCCCAAATCGAAGGCACTTTTGCAATGGCCTTAGCAAGCGATCCCGATGCTGCTTCCCAGCAGATTCCGATGATCTGGAATTTGGATGTGGCTTTGATGGCCGTCATTTATTATGCCATAGGCTATTACTTTAAGTCTTTCTGGATGAAAATCCCTAAAACTGCCATAGTGGCAGCAGCCGGAGTGGCAGCAACCGCCATGTTCGCGGATAAAGCCGGATGGATTGACTACCATCTGAGCATGAAGTTTTTGCGTTATGACCATTTTCTATTAGACCTTGTCATTCCAATTGCTTTCACTATTCTAATCGTCGGCATTTTTCAGCAACTATCTCTAATGGCGACTTTCCCCTGGCTAATGAAAATTGAAAAACACTCGATTTCCATTATGTACTTGCACATTCTGGCTGGCTTTTTTGTAAAAGAATTCCTGCCGTTTAATTTACTCACATACACGCTTCTCGGTTTGATGGTGCCAATCATTTTATCGATTCTTATCCCTAAAACAATTCCGCTTGGTGAAATTCTATTAGGGCGCTTTAAACCAAGAGCCCCTATGCAAACCCATCCATAAAAAAAGGCTGATCCGAAAAAACGGATCAGCCTTTTTACATCTAGTTATAATTTGGCGTCTGCCAGCATATTGGCATATAGGCCGCGTGTATTTATTAACTGCTGCTGTGTTCCGTATTCTACCAGCTCACCCATTTCCATGACCAGGACCAAATCAGCTTGCCGTACGGTATTCAAGCGATGGGCAATGACAAAACTCGTCCGCCCCGCCATCAGGCGCTCCAGAGCTTCCTGAATTTTAAGTTCCGTGACCGTATCAATGCTGCTCGTCGCTTCGTCCAGCAGCAAAATGACCGGATCAGCCACCAATGCGCGGGCAATCGACAATAATTGCTTTTGGCCCTGGCTGATCATTGAACCGTCCCCTTTCAGGACCGTATCGTAGCCATCAGGCAGTTTAACGATGAAATCATGGGCATTCGCTTTTTTTGCGGCTTCGATAATTTCCTCATCTGAAGCATCCAGGCGGCCATAGCGGATATTCTCCCAAACCGTCGCTTCAAACAGAAAAGGATCCTGCAGCACAAATGCAATTTGCTTTCGCAGCGTTTCGCGCGGCATTTCAGCGATCGGCGTGCCGTCAATCCGTATTTCGCCTTCATTGGCATCATAAAAACGCGCGAGCAGCTGCATGATTGTCGTTTTCCCGGCCCCTGTGGCGCCGACAAGAGCGGCCGTCTGCCCGATTCCCACAGTAAAACTGACATTGCGGATCGTCCAATCTTCTTCCGCACCTTCGTATTTGAATGATACATCGTCGAATTCGACATAGCCCTGCAGCTCTTTATCCGCATTTTGGACTTCATCGTCTTTCTCCTCGTTTTCTCCCATGATGGAAAAAACGCGCTCTGCTCCTGCAATCGCGGATAATACCGTATTGAACTGGTTCGCCAAATCATTGAGCGGCCGGGTAAATTGGCGGGCATATTCCGTGAAGATGACGATGACCCCGATAGTGATTTCACCGTTCAATGCCAGAATCCCGCCTGCACCCGCGACAATTGCAAAACTCGCGTTGTTCAGGAAGTTCATGACTTTAGGAATAAATCCGGAATAAGTCCACGCCCAAAACCCTGTTCTCCGAAGGCGTTCGCTTTTGACGAGAAACTCTTCCATGACCCGCGGCTCCTGGGAAAATGCTTTAATGATTTTCTGGCCGGAAATGGTTTCTTCAATCAAACCGTTAAGTTCACCGATCGCCTGCTGTTGTTCTTTATACAGCCTGCCTGTTCTTTTCGTGATCCATTGCATGGCAATGTACATAAGCGGGATGATGAGCAACGTCAGCACAGTCAGCAATGGACTGAGCATCAGCATGACAATCACCGTGCCCGTCAGCGTCAAGACACTTGAGAAAACCTGGATAAATGAACTGTTCAATGTTGTAGAAACGTTTTCAATATCGTTGGTCATCCGGCTCATCAATTCTCCGTGCTGCCGCTTATCAAAGAAAGATACCGGCAAACGCTGCATATGCTGGAATAAGCCTGTACGCATCCGATAAATCACTTGCTGGGCAATGCCGACCATCCAATAGTTTTGCAAGTAAAGCGATACGGAATGGCCGATATAGATCACAATAAGCCACAACACAATCGGCCCCATTCCTTCGAATGTTTGCGGCACGATATAGGCATCAATAATATGGCCAATCAAATAAGGGCCAAGAAGGGCCAGGGCAGAACTGACAAATACAAGCGACAATACCGTGATCAATAGCAAACGGTGCTCATCCACCAGCTTCCAGATGCGCAGCAGTGTGGACTTCCAGTTTTCCGCCCGCTCCGTTTTCTTGGAAGCTCCTTTTGCCAGATCCTCTTTTTTGATGACCGGTTCATAACCGAAAGGCCGGCGGATTGCATCAAACATACTCGTCCACCTCCTCCTCTTGCTGCGACTTCGCAATTTGTTTATATAATTCTGAGCTTTCCAGAAGCTGTTCATGGGTTCCATATGCCGATATTTCTCCTTCTTCAAGGAGCAGGATACGATCCGCTTTTAATGCGGTGCGAATTTTCTGGGTTACGACAAGCATCGTCGCTTTTTCGCGCTCCAGTTCTTCCCATAATGCCGCTTCTGTTTTTACGTCAAGTGCACTCGTGCTATCATCCAGAATCAAAATCGACGGCTTCCGGACGAGCGCCCGC
Organism: Planococcus shenhongbingii; assembly: GCF_030413635.1. Taxonomy (NCBI): domain Bacteria; kingdom Bacillati; phylum Bacillota; class Bacilli; order Caryophanales; family Caryophanaceae; genus Planococcus; species Planococcus shenhongbingii. The sequence goes on from NZ_CP129235.1 coordinate 3,291,208, forward strand.
GCAATGGACAGCCGCTGCTTTTGGCCGCCTGATAAATTAACGCCTTTTTGGCCGACACGGGTGCTGTAGCCTTTCGGAAATCTCACGACCGTATCGTGGATCTGTGCTTTTACAGCTGCGCCAGCCAGCTCTTCCTGCAGCGCCTGTTCTTTGCCCCATGACAGATTATCGGAAATCGTCCCTGTAAAGAGCAATGATTGCTGAGGGACAACGCCGATTGTTTTCCTGAGCGAACGCAATGACCAGTCCTTTACATCACGGCCATGGATATAGACGGTGCCTTCTGTTGCGTCATAAAATCGCGGAATGAGCTGGAGCAGTGAAGATTTTCCTGAACCCGTCGCTCCCATGATCGCCAATTTTTCATTAGGTTTCATTTTAAAAGAGACATTTTCCAGAACTTTCCGGCTTGTTCCCGGATAAGTGAACGAAACATTTTCGAATACCACTTCTCCTCGGCGAACCGCCTTTTCTTCCCCTATTTCTTCTTTTTCACGGACATCTTCTGCCAGCAGCACTTCTTCAATCCGTCCGGAAGAAGCTTTCGACCGTGCGTAAGCCATGATGATAAACGAAAACATTGAAAAAGCTCCCGTCATGCGCATGGCATAGTTCACTATGGCCACCAGCTCCCCAATTTGGGCGCCGCCTTGCCGGATTTCATTAGCTCCGAACCAGATGACTCCCAGTAACGCCAAGTTCATGCCGAACAATAAGACCGGCAAAATGACTTCCATAATGCGGAACGCTTTGACAGTATCCACTTTTAATGACCCGGCCACTTCTGAAAAACGGCCGGATTCATATTTGCCCCGCAAATAGGCTTTGATCAGCCGCACCGCTTGCAGGTTTTCCTGAATCATTCGATTTAGGCGGTCAAGGCGCCGCTGGACAAAACTGAAATACGTCACGCCTTTTCTGACCATGACATATAAAAAAATCAGCAGGAATGGGAAGACAATCACCAAATAAAACGCCAGTTCAGCATTTACCACGAGTGCCATAATCATACTTCCGATTACCAGTAGCGGCGCACGCAGCATAATGCGGAGCCCCATGAACAGCACCTGCTGCACCATCGTGACATCGCTTGTTAAGCGCGTTATCAAACCGGAGGCCGGAAACTTGTTAAAAGTGGCAATTGAAAACGATTGGATGCGCCCATAGAGAGCTTTGCGCAAATCAAAAGAAAAGCTCTGCGATACATGCGCGGCATAATAAGAATTAATAATTCCAGCTCCAAAAGCAACTGCGGATAATGCGATCAGGATAACTCCATACTGGATAATTTGGTCCCGGTTTCCAGCGATGATGCCCTCGTCGATAATCTTTGCAATAACCAATGGCTGCATCAGCTCAACCGTCAATTCCAGTAGCATAAAAGCCAAAGCGATTCCAATCAGCAACTTATACGGCTTGGCGTAAGAAAAAACAGTTTTCACCCGGTTAACCCCCTAAACATTTCGAAACACGAATCTTTTATGTTGACTATTATGCCACAATTCTCTGACAACAGACAGCAATAATCTCTGAAAAATAGAAAAAAAGCAGCACCTTCATAAGGTACTGCGTGCTGAGTATTCCGCTTTCTTTTTTTTCGATTTTAAGTTTCCGGCTAAAGACAGCCAAGTAACAAAAACAAGCATGGTCAAAGCTCCTGCCAGTTGGACAGGCGCTAGCATCTGATGAAACCAGAAAACAGAAATCACCATGGCTGTCAAAGGTTCAAGAGAAGACAGGATGCTTGTTTCAATAGGAGAGATAAAACGCATGCTGCTCAAGAACAAAACAAAAGCCACTGTCCCGATCACAATAATGGCTGCCATTGCCAGAACTGCCCGAACATCAAGGAATTTCTCCCACTCGTTTGAAAGAAAAATCGGGTCGACTATCCCTAAAAAAGCTCCGCCAAACAGCATCGACCAGCCTACGACAAGCAGCACGCCCCATTCCTGCATCAACCGTGCCGGATACAAAGTATAGAATGCAAACGTTAAACCGACAAGCAGCCCCCAGAACAACGCTTCTCCGCTGATGATCAATTTATCCGGCTGTCCATTCGTCAACAGCAGAAACAAGCCGATCAGCGTTCCAGCCATACCTGTAATCTGATAAAAGGGGGGCAGCTTTTTCTGCCGCAACGAAACAAATAAAATGATGTAAATCGGCGCCAAAAATTGGAGCAGCGTCGCAACGACCGCGTCACTTGCTTCAATTGCTGCTACAAATGAGTACTGGACAGCAAGCATGCCGAAGACAGAGAAAATCAGCAGCGGACGAATCCAGACCTTGTCTCTGAAAATTGAAGTAATCGGGATATTTTTTAATTTTAAAAATCCAAGCAGCAGGAGCCCGGCAAGTACCAGCCGGACCGTGGATAGGAATGATGCAGAAAAGCCGAAGGTTGCCAGTGACCACTCCATCAATGGACCTGTCGCACCCCAAAGCATGGCACCGCTTATAATCATGGCAATCCCTTTAATACGCCCCATCGAACCTTTCCTTTCTCCAACTGGCAGTCTATTCTTTGCTATTGTTAAAATGCAATATTCAACATTAACCCGGCATATGCCGCACCTACAAAAATCAGTCCGAAAATGAATGACAGCCAAAGCGGCAATTGTTTTTTATAGCCCAGCACCATCATGGCTAAACACATGATGCCTATAACCATCAACAAGATGCCGTTCATCGAAACAGACCATGCTCCATCAATCGGGATGAACTGCGGGCCTTTTAACAGCTCGATCAGCGGAGCTGGCCCTTCTGACCGGAATGTATTATTGATATCATGCGGCGGTGCTTGCTTGCTCATAAAAGCGGTAAAAACAAAAACCAGCAAAATCAATAAAAATTCCACTTTCAGCCAAGCCCGTTCATAACTTCCTTTTCTATTCAAAAATCCGTTGATCCATGCAGCAGCCAAAACGGGAATGATGACCAGATGCTTCAGTAACAGCAATTGGCCGTACGGTAGCACCCATGACTTCACATAATCGGCAGGTTCTACAAAAAACAGCATTATGAAGATTCCGCTGATTATTAGCATCGCTACACAGACTAATGCAAAAGGAGTGAACCAGGAAATGAAACGGCGCCAGTTTGAGCCGTCCCGCGCAAACCATGCCACATGGAGCAAAACGCCAATCCATAGCGACATGGCTAAAAAATGAAGGGAATGGCTGATAAAGCCGCCCCATAAATTCAAAGTGGAAACATGGCTGAAAAAACCGACGATCAAGACTAAGATTCCCGTATAATACGCGCGCATATGAACTGAACCATCGTAATGCACAGTAAGTCCGAGAAGAACGCAAAACAGCAGTGTCAATACCCAGCCGTTTCCTACACGATAATCGATCAGTATATGGAAGAATGTACTGAACCAGCTCTCTCCATTATTCAAAAAAACGGTCAGTTCAATTACCGGTGCAAGTGAAAATAAGGCAATGCCGGCGACACTCAAAAGCCGCATAATCTTGGATTCCTGCATTGCCGGCTTATGCGTCTTTGGTACAAACCCCAAAACCACTGAACCGATGATATACGAAAATGCAATATACATCAAGACATCGGAAAGCGCCGTAAAAAAAATCATGCTTTTTTCTTAAGAAGCTTATAAACACCGAATCCCACTAAAATAGCAGCAGCAACAAGCAAGATGGTGGACAATGGACTGCCTTCCTCTTGGCCGCTTTCAGAAGGTTCCGTGGCTTCCGGGCTTTCTGTTTGCTCTTCAATTACGGGTTCTTCTTCAGTGGCTTCATTTTCAGCAGGCGGTTCTGCTGCAGCAGCTTCTGCAGTTAAGTTAAAAGGAACTTCGCCTTCAATCGGATGGCCGTCTTCTCCGATGATTTCCCAGCCAATAATATATTGGCCATTCGGCAGTTCTTCACTGATTGCACCGGTCATGGTATTTTCAGAAATTGCGATATCTTCTATAGGATAAGATTGGTCCGGCCCTTTCAGCGTCATCGTACTTCCTTCTTCAATGACTGTGCCAAAAACCAATTCTAATTCTTCGGGCTGCATTTGAAGAACTTCGCCTTCAGCAGGATTGGATGAAATCAGCGTGGTATGTGCTTGTACGGAAAGCGGCAGCATGAGCAAGATCATTATTGAAATAATTGTAATTTTCTTCATTTTTTATTCCCTCTTCTTTCATTTCTCTCATAATTTTCTTTTTTTCTTCCACCATTCTCTCATGGCTGTTAGAATAAACATAGTGAATGTATCTTGAACTTTCGCATGCAGATATTTTGAAAAGGATGACGATAGTCCTTTTCTTCTTTATAATGGAAATAAACTACGGAGAAGGAGCGTCATGGAATGAGTGAATTGCAAGAACTATTATCAGATAATCTCGTCTTTAACCATATCCCTTTTCCCATTATCATTATGGACAAAGACGGACTTGTTGTATGGTGCAACCGCCATGCTGAACGTGTTTTCCAACTCGAAACGAATTTGCTCAAAGGGCAACTTTATCCTTATATGAACCCTGAAAAAGCTGCGCTTTACAAGCATTCTTGGGAAACCATTTTACATAGCAAAGAACCTATACGGTTCGAAGAAATGGAAGTAGGTTTAGGAAACGGCTCTCGCACTTATACAACAATCGTAACAAAAGCTTTTTCGGCGGATAACGAGCAATTTGTCATGTCTATTTTTGAAGTGGATGAGGCTGATGAAGAAGGATCAGCCAGCAGGGAACTCAACAGCTTGCGCAACGGATTGGATGACTCGTTCATGCTTCTGTATTTTGACGAAGAATTTTTAATCACGTATGCAAATCCCCTTTTCTTGAAATTGAGCAAATGGACGCCAAAACGCATTCTCGGCAAACCGATCTGGTCAATGTTTGGAGAACAAAGCGAGGATATCCGGTTTGTAGAATCGCTCACAACTACATTAAAAGAAGGCAGCGTTTGGAACGGCCAAGCTAAGAAACTGAAAAAAGACGGCGAGGTTTACTGGGTCGATTTAACAGCCATCCCTATGCAGATCAAAGGGGATGATACTTATTATATCTTCCTTGAAAAGGATATAACAACCGCAAAGAAAGCTCAGCAGCATCTGGAGCAAATTGCTTTCGTAGATCCAATCACTGGTCTCGAAAACCGCCATCGCCTGGAACAAGTGGTCAATGAATTCATCGAGGAAGGCAAGCACTTTTCTTTTGTTTTCCTAGATATTGACCGTTTTTATACTTTGAGGGACGTTTCCAATACAGATACGGAAAATGAACTCCTGATCGAGTTTACAAAACGCCTTCGCATGTATTTCTCTGATTCGGTCATTACCCGTGCTGGCTTGCATGAGTTTGCTTTAGTGACACCTCTCAGCAGCTGGTTTATCGAAGGTTTCCTGCATTACTTGCAGCAGCATCCAATTTACCTGCAAGGAACGGCTATTCCTTTAACCATTAGTGGAGCTATTACCCGATATCCTGAAGATCAGCAATCGTTCGTCCATTTGATCAAAGCATCTTACGCAACCATCAAAAAAGTGAAGGAACGCGGCGGCAGCGCCATTTCCATTCTTACATCGGGCGACCACGAACGGCTGAACCGGAAATCCCTTATTGAAAAACGTCTGGTCCATGCACTTGACCGCCGGAATTTGCGCTTGCTTTATCAGCCGCAAGTCAACTTGAAAACCGGAAAAGTGGAAGGTGTGGAAGCGCTGGTGAGATGGGAAGATTCAGAGATCGGGGTTGTTACCCCTGATGAATTGATTCCAATTGCTGAAGAAAGCGGAAGCATCCATGAAATTGGAATGTATGTCCTTGAGACGGTTTGCGCACAGATGAAAGAATGGAAAGCAAAAGGCATCGACATAAATGTCAGCATCAACTCATCCATTCGTGAATTCCGCGACAAGGATATGGCGAAAGTTTTCTTGCAGCAGCTGCAGCTTAACGAATGCGATGCCAGCTCGCTGACCATTGAAATAACTGAGAAATTCGCCTTAGAAGCAGAGGCCGAACAATCCATCATCAAACAAATGAAACAGCTGCATCAAGCCGGCATTTCATTCTCGCTTGACGATTTCGGCACAGGATATGCATCGTTCCGTTATATGCTCATGCTGCCGATTTCCAGTTTAAAGATTGACCGTGACATTATTCAAACGATTACCAAACAAGAAAAAATGCAGAAAATGATCAAAGGCATGATTCAGTTCGGCAAGAGCTTGGATTTCCAAGTTACCGCTGAAGGAGTCGAAACGAACGATCAGCTGGAATTGCTGAAGGCCATGGACTGCGACATTATCCAAGGATATATTTCAGGGCGCCCTATGGAAGCCCAAGAATTAGAAAAATGGCTAAAATAAAAAATCGGTATAACCCTAGTTTTACTCCAGGGTCATACCGATTTTTTTTTGGATCCGTTTTGCCTGATGTTTGAAGAAAGACTGCATGAGCACTTCCGCAAATACCAGTCCCATCGCTACTGCCCCAGAAATCATCAAGGCTTCAGAAGCAAATGTGATGGCTTCCAGGTAATTATTTTCAACAATATTGCGCATGGCATTATAAGCTTTGCTTCCCGGCACCAGCGGAATAATCCCCGCCACACTAAAAATGATCATGGGCATCTTGAACTTTTTCGCCAGCAAATGGGCTACAATCGCGACTCCGAAAGCTCCCGCAAAAGTCGCCTGAACCGAGTCATCCATCATGAAATTATAGCTGCGGTAAATGAGCCAGCCGGTCATTCCCACCAAGCCGCAACTGATTAAGGTCTGGCGCGGTGTATTGAAAATAACGCCAAATGCACCGGCCGCCAGAAAACTAAGAAATGCCTCTAATGGCCAATTCATTCAATTTCCTCCTAAAATGATAAAATTAAAGCAATGCCGCCTCCTATGGCAAATGCTGTCAAAAATGCTTCCGCGCCTTTTGATAGTCCTGAAACGAAATGGCCAGCCATCAAGTCACGAACTGCATTGGTAATGAGCAGCCCCGGAACCAGCGGCATGATGGATCCGATTATAATTGTATCCAAATCTTTCCCGAAACCGGAATGGACAGCCAATAAAGCTAATAGGCCAATAGCGAGTGAGCCGATAAATTCAGCAAAAAATTTCACACGGGTTCTTTCTAAGATGGTTTCCACAATGATAAAACCGGTGCCTCCGAATACAAAAGCAAAAGGCAAATCAGTCCAGCTGCCTCCAAGTAAAATAAGAAAACAGCCGCTTGCAGTAGCAGCCGCTAAAATTTGCAGCCATATATTAAACTTCAGGTTTGTTTGGTCAATTTTCTGTAATTCATCATAAGCTTGCGAAAGCGTAAATTCACCTGCTACCAATCTTCTAGAGACCGAATTCACAAGGGCAACCCGTTCTAAATCTGTTTGGCGATTGTTGATTCGGACAAATCGTGTAGACAACTCATCGCTTGGAGAAAACATAATTCCGGTAGGTGTCACAAAACAATGGGAATTCGTCATTTTTTGAGAAACCGCCATCCGGATCATTGTATCTTCCACGCGATAAGTTTCTGCTCCATTTTCCATTAAAATTTTTCCAGCTAACAGAAAACAATCCAAGGCAAGCTCGCGTCTAGTTTCTCCAATTTGAGCCACAGGCTTCCTCCCCTAACTTTCATCCCGCTTTAACGGTCAGTACGGCTTCCGCTTTTCCGAGCGGAAGATCCACTGTCCGTAAAAGTCCGATTGGTTCAACTAGCACTCTGCGGGGACGCAGCCCCGCTGAGTGAGTTTCACTTTATCCCGCTTTAACGGTCAGTACGGCTTCCGCTTTTCCGAGCGGAAGATCCACTGTCCGTAAAAGTCCGATTGGTTCAACTAGCACTCTGCGGGGACGCAGCCCCGCTGAGTGAGTTTCACTTTATCTCTCATCATAACGTATTTGGGCCAAAAATTAAACGCCCCAAGCCATATGGGGCGCTTAATCTAATAAGTTTTAGCATGTTTGTGACGTTACGGTTTTAAGACTACTTTTGTACAATCATCTGTATGGTCATTGAAAATTTTATAGGCATCGCTTGCTTCCTCAAGCGGCATGATATGCGAAATGATTTCACGCGGATCGAATTCACCATTTTCAATCTTTTCGTAAAGCATTGGCATCAAATGGATAACTGGTGCCTGTCCCATTTTCAGTGTAATATTGCGTTCAAAAAGATGGCCTAACGGGAACTGATTATAGTTTAAACCATAAACCCCGGTTAACTGGATAACCCCGAATTTACTAACTGCATCTTTGGCAGTTTTAATCGCACTAAGTGTACCGCCTTGAAGGAACAATTTTTGCTGAACTGCTTCAGCCGGGGATTTTTTGCCGTCCATCCCTACACAATCAATGACGACGCGCGCTCCTCCGCTTGTGATTTCATGGATGAACGCCCCCATATTATCATGCTGCGAGAAATCAAATACTTCTACATTATTGATTTTTTTAGCCAGATTCATACGATATGGAATTTCATCAATGGCAATAACCCGCTTAGCGCCCTGCATCCAGGCAAATTTCTGAGCCATCAGACCAACCGGTCCGCAACCTAAAACAACCACAGTATCTCCTTGCCGTACTCCTGCATTCTCCACACTCCACCAAGCCGTTGGCAAAACATCCGATAAGAACAGCAATGATTCGTCTTCAAGTTCTGATGATTCCGGAATCACTAAAGGCATGAAATTTCCATAAGGGACACGCAAATACTCAGCTTGTCCTCCTTGATAGTCGCCATAGCGCTCAGTCAGTCCTAAATAACCGCCGGTATCGAAATGAGGGTTGCCATTTGAGTTGTCGCACTGGCTCTCCATGTCATGGCTGCAGTAGAAACACTGGCCGCAACTTACGTTAAACGGCAATACAATACGGTCGCCTTTTTTCACTTTTGTCACTCCAGGGCCGACTTCTTCAACTATCCCCATCGGCTCATGGCCAATGACCGTGTCTTTTGTCGTCGGCAGCGCCCCTTGATAAATATGCAAATCCGTTCCACAGATTGCCGTTGAAGTAATTTTGACAATAATGTCTTCTCTTTTCTGGATTTCTGGATCTTTCACGTTTTTGACTTTCATATCTTTCGTGCCTTGAAAAGTTACCGCTTTCATCCATATCCCTCCGTTTATTTTCAGAATACTTTTCTTCTTCCCTTTTTCTGCTAATGAAAAACGTTAGAAAAAAATAGCCTATGAACTTTTTGGCTTCATGCCACATATAAAAGACCGCAGATGCACTCGGATTTCTCGAGTGCATCTGCGGTCCAGTCCTTTATTTTAGAAATTTAAAGTTTGCAGCAAGTCGAACGTATCAGCACTATAACTTTTCACTTCACTGTTCGCTACCGTATATAAAGTGTCTCCAATGGAAACGATGCGCTGTACGCTGGTTTCCCAGTCCTCATACGGCATTTCAGATGCTGTCATCAGATTCGCCGTTTCGGTGATGCCTTCCGGAGTAATCGTATAAATCATGGCTCCGGCTGCTTCAAAGTTCACTTCTGCACCATCTGACTCGCCGTATAAAGTAACCGGGAAGCCGAACAAATCGGTTTCGGGATGAATATACAAGGCTTTGTGGTCATATTGCAGCGGCGAATAAGTCCCTGGGCCACCAAGGATTTCCGTATCTTTTTCCAGTGGATTTGAAAAATCACTGACATCAAATAGCGAAATCTTCATTCCTCCTGTTACGATTCGAGGCTCTCCATCTTTTACCGGTTCCAATTTGGTGTCATAACCAAAGCCGATTAAATGATTTTCATCCAGTGGATGCAGATAATTCGAGAATCCTGGAATTTTCAGTTCGCCTAATACTTTCGGGGCTGTTGGAGCCGAAACGTCGATGACAAACAACGGATCCGTTTCTTTGAACGTCACCATATAAGCTTTGTCTCCGATGAATCGGGCTGAGTAAATTCGCTCTCCTTTAGCCAAATCCTCCACAGATCCCACTTGTTTCATGCCGCTATCCAAGATGAATAAATGGTTTTTGGAAGGTGCTGCCTCATCCCAGGCAATTCCTTCCGTCGTAACAATCCGGAAATATCCATTGTGCTCATCCATCGAGAATTGATTGAGCAAAGTTCCTGTTACTTCGCTTGAAGACAGGAACTGCACATCTGTTCCGTCTAATGTGAATTTAAAGATTTCCGTGTTAGCCAATTGCGGAAGCCAAATCGACATGCGCACATCATCTTCTACATTCTCTTCATCCACCGGCATGTATTTCGCTGCAGTCAAATACATGCTTTCTTCTGTCATATACAATTGTTCACTGCCTCCTAAAAAACCTTTTGTTGAGACAGTATTCTGTGCCGGTTCAGCCAAATCGATTGCCGATATAATGCTGTAGCTGCCTTCCATGGTTCCTGGAAGGATGGAAATGTTCTCATAAGGCATGGGCTTAAGATCATTGTTGTCATTAGAATCATAGGTATGCGGACGCAATTCAACGCCACTTTGTTCTTCCAATGTCCAAAAATCAGGATAAACATTTGTGACGTAGTATAAGATGTTATTGGCAAGACGTGCGCTGTTCAAACTTCCTTCTGTCCCAAATTCCCGGATCAGCTGCGGCTCTGCTGGATTGCTGATGTCATAAAGGAAAACAGAGGTTAAACCAATATGGGGCTGGAATTCTCTGACCGTGTCTTCAAACGGTATGGCAGAATACCGGCTGCCTATTACTATCAAGGTATCTCCAGACAAAAACAGCTGCTGCGGATACATTTCCTCTTGAAATTTTATATCACTTGCGACGGTCATTGCATCCGGTTTGCGGACGTCTGAAATGATGACCTGTGATTCGCTGATTGAGTAGATAAAAGAACCATCCGTTTTCACCATATCGGCTTCATCCACGCCTTCAACTTGGTTGTTTGTCGTCGAATGTTCACCGCCGCTACTAGAATCTCGGCTGGCATCGCCGCTTTCAGCAGATTCCTCTACAGCTCCGCCTTCATTATTGAATAATCCCGGCTGTTGGCTATTCTTTTGCAAAGCCAGCAATTGAGCAAAGTAAGCTTTCAATTCTTCTTCACTGGTCAAGGCAGTAATTTCTTCCTGGACGCTAAAAGCGATTTCTTTTACGTCCAGCGATTTCAATAAATTCCCCTTTAATGCAGACTTTTTGATATGAAGCTTGTACTCTCCCACTGGGATTTGCGGAATTTCAACGGTCTTGCCATTGTTATTCAAAGCCATTTCCACTTCAACCGGTTCACCATTTTCATTTGTGATATACAGATCCCCGTCTTTGACGGCATCGGGATGAAGCGCAGAAGAAAAGTTCGCCTGCCATCCTTGTTCCGCTAAGGCTATGGAAGATGCACTTACCGATACTTTATCGACGATAAAAACAAGTGATAAAGCAATTGCTGCAACAGCTGCTGCAACTATTAGCCAAATACTCCTTTTCTTCATTTTCGCCTACATCCTTTCAATCCGCTCTTTTTCCATTAGACAGAAAAAATCTGAAAAAGTTACAGAATTCCTTGGATATTTTTCAAACTCAATTGAAAAGCACGGAAGAACATTTCAGGAGAATGTTCTGCTTTTCCGCCGCCTTGGACAAACTGTGCATTGCCGCCGCCTTTTCCATCCGTCAGCAACAGCAGTTCTTTCAATACATTTCTCATGTCCCCTTCCGCTTCTTCACCCTTAGCGCAAACAAAGCGGATGTTTTCTTCTTCTGCAATCAAAAACAGTAAAATCGCTGAAGGCTGTTTGGCGATTGCCAGACGCGCCAGCTGCTGAACTTCTTTTACCGAACGATTGTGGAATACTTGCTGGATCAGTCCCGTATCATCTTCCGGCTGGATGGCCTCTGCTTCCGCTTCCAGCAATTGGGTTCGAAGTTCTTTCAGCGCTTTCTCATTTCCCACTTTTTCTTTCAGCAGCAAAGCTGCAGCTTCCGGAAGTTCCTGTACCGGGGCATTCAGCTGCTGGACCAATTCGTCCGTCGTTTCAACCAAATGCCGGAAATAATCCATTGCCCGGTTTCCGCATAAGAAATATACGCGTGTGCCGCCTTTCGCTTTTTCCGTGCCGATGATCTTAATCATCGCGATATCCGCTGTATTTTTAGGATGGGTTCCTCCGCAAGCGTTAAGGTCCACACCTTCAATTTTCACCAACCGGATCTCCCCTGTCACAGCAGGAGTTTTTCTCAGCTCCAAGTTTTTTGCCTGCTCATTGGAAACCCATTCCGTGCTGATTGGCAGATGCTGCCGAATGACCTCATTTGCCGCGGTCTCCGCTTCCAGCAGCTGTTCTTTGGAAACTTGAGGTGTATCCAAGTCAATTGAGACCCTTTCCTCTCCCAAATGGAAGCTGGAAGTCTTCATGCCATAGCCATCATCAAAAACCGCACTGAGAACGTGCTGGCCGGCATGCTGCTGCATATGATCCCATCTGCGTTTCCAGTCCAGTTCAGCCGGAAAAGTGCCTTCAGTCAGCTTAAAGTCCGTATAATGGCGAATTTCTCCATCGGCTGTCTGAACATCCAGAACGTTGGCATCTCCAATTGTGCCGGTATCCGCCGGCTGGCCTCCGCCTTCAGGGTAAAAACAAGTCTGATCCAAAATAGCAAATATCCCTTTTGCATCTTCACCTGTCTGAGTGACTGTAACAGGCACCTTGGCCAGCTCAGAATCCTCGTAATAAAGTTTCGACGTCATGAAAATATACCTTCTTTCTTTTGAATGACTGATTGCACTGCATAGTTTATGATTGAATGATTAGTGGAAAATGAATACTAACACGAGATTTAAGGAGGTTTAATGCATGCCGAGATTTGGGCGTTCGGTCTTATTGTATAACGGAGCGGCAGGAGCAGCAACGTCCGAGGCGGTACTTCCTTTAGCCGTACCGGCTCTCGCCAGGGCGTCAAAAAAGCTGGAACTCATCCAAACACATTCTAAAGAGGAATTTGAAGAAGCCTGTAAAAATTCATCTGGTGCTGCAGACGTCCTTTTTGTTGCCGGAGGAGATGGAACTGTCCATTCAGCTGTCCAAGTACTTTCCAGCGTAGAAGAACCCCCTATTCTCGGCATCATTCCAAGCGGTACCTGCAATGATTTTGCGCGTACACTTACTATTTCAATGGCACTCGACACAGCTGCCGAAGAGTTGGTCAGCGGGGAGATTAAGGAAATCGATTCTGCCCAGATCAATGAACATTCGTTTTTAAACTTTGCCGGCATCGGCTTGATTGCTGACGCTTCGATGAATATTGATCCGGATTTAAAAGAGCGCTACGGTAAATTGAGTTATTTTATGAGTGCCCTTCAAACGATGCGCCAATCCGAATCTTTTTCTATCTTTATGGAAATTGATGGCGTTCATTATATCGAGGAAGGAGTGGCAGTGCTGGTGATGAATGGAAAATCGATTGGCACCCACACATTTCCACTCGCCACAATTGATCCTGCTGATGGCTTGCTTGATATTTTCATCATCCAGACATCCTCACTTGCAGCGATTCGGGAGTGGTTCTCGCTTTCCCAGCCGGATGTCTCCCCGGAAGAACTGGACCATATCACGCATCATCAAGGAAAACACATCACCATCCGGACAGAACAGGAAATGGAAGTGGATACTGACGGGGAGATTTATTTGAAAACGCCTGTAACTATTCAAATCCAGCCAAAAAGACTGCAAATGCTTGTGCCAAAAACAGCAGAAGAAACAGCTATTTAACGCAAAAAAGGATGGCCGCCAAAGCGGCCATCCTTTTTCTTAGTCTTCAAATGGCCATTTCGGCAGCATCCGGTTCAGTTTTCTATCTTGCCGTTTTCCGAGTACGTATTCCGCTTGCATGATCGTGTGGATTTCCCGGGTCCCTTCATAAATAACGAGTGCTTTGGAATTCCGCAAAAAACGCGCAACCGGGTATTCATCTGAATAGCCGTAAGCTCCGTGAATCTGGACCGCGTCATCTGCTGCTTTATTGGCGAAATCACATGACTGCCATTTCGCAAGTGAAGTTTCTCTCGTGTTGCGAATTCCTTTGTTTTTCATTTCACCGGCCCGGTATACTAACAGGCGGCTCATTTGAAACCCAGCTTCCATATTCGCAATCATTTGCTGGACCAGCTGATGCTCACCTATCGGCTTCCCGAAAGTCGAACGCGACTGGCAATATTTCACGCTTTCTTCTAAGCAAGCCATGATCAAACCGCAAGCTCCTGCCGCTACTGTAAATCTTCCATTATCAAGCGAAGCCATGGCGATTTTAAATCCTTCCCCTTCTTCACCCAGACGGTTTTCGGCTGGAATCCGGACATCATCAAAAAACAGTTCCCCTGTATTGCCTGACCGGATTCCATATTTTCCTTTGATTGCTTTGGAAGAGAAACCTTCACGCGACCGTTCAACAACGAAGGCGCTGATGCCGTTGTGTTTTTCTGCTTTGTCGGTATACGCGAAAACGATAAAGTGATCGGCAATGTCACACAAAGAAATCCAGGTTTTTTGGCCATTCAAAATGTACTCATCGCCATCACGGACCGCTGTACTTGAAAGGGCTGCAACATCCGATCCTGCCCCCGGCTCCGTTAAAGCAAACGCGCCAATTTTTTCCCCTTTAGCTTGCTGCACTAAAAACCGCTGTTTTTGCTGCTCCGTTCCCCATTGCAACAACGTCATAGAGTTTAAACCGGTATGGACAGATACGGCCGTACGGAATGCCGTATCTCCTCGCTCCAGTTCTTCACAGACGATTGCCAGCGAATTGTAGTCCATCCCACTGCCTCCATATTTTTCCGGAATGCAAACTCCCATCAACCCAAGCTCGGCCAGCCTTTTCCAGATAATCGGATCAAATCCTCCTTTTGTGTCCCAATCAGCAATATGTGGAAGAATTTCATTATCCACGAATTGCCTGACTGTTTTTCGAAGAAGCTCCTGTTCTTCCGAGAATTCAAAGTTCATCTGTTTACCCCCGCTCTCTTTTAACTCTGAAATGCCGAACGGTGCACAGTTTCTTTAATTTGGACTCCCCGTTTGGTCATCTCATTAATATATTCATCCCCTGGAACAACAAGTTCCGGCGGATAAGCTCCACGTTTATCGATTGTTCCATTTCCAATCATCTGAGCTATTACAGAAATGGTATAGGCAGTTGCCCGAGCCATAGCTGTTACTCCGGTTTCAGCGTCTTTAATGGTAATCATATTGTATTCATACGTTAAATCTTCTTCCCCTTTTGTTCCAGATACCAATACACGCAGCAGCACTGCATCTTGTTTATCTCCTAGTTCAGTAATCGGGGTCAATACTTCCCGGAGCACATCCCGCAGCTTGATCGTTTGGCCATTGACTGTAACTGTTTTTTCCCGGTCTGTAAATCCAAGGTCGACAAGCAATTTGAATTTCTCAGCATGGCCTTTATAGCGCAAAGTTTTATATTCAAGCGTTTCTATGCCGCTGAATGTATCAGTTAAAGTTGATGTTCCGCCAGAAGTATGGAAAGCTTCCAATTCACCAAACCCTTCAAATTCCACCTGCTCAATTTCAGATAAAGAAGCTACCTCAAGCAGCTCTCCTTTCCGGATTACATGGGATGGATCGGTATAATGGTCAAAAACTCCTTCGAGCGAGAATACGTGATTATACTCAAGCGGCGGTTCCGGCTCTACCGGGATGCCGCCGACAAAAATCTTGATTTCGTTCACCTTATCAAGTTTGCCAGCGCCATATCCGGTTAGAATATTGATCATTCCCGGCGCTACGCCTAAATCCGGAATTAGCGTAACTCCTTTTTCTTGCGCTTTTTCATGCAGAGCAAGCACTGCATTTGTCGCACCGCCAATATGCCCGCCGAGGTCAATAGAGTGAACACCGCAGGCAAGTGCAGCCTTTGCCACTTTTTCGTTGAAAGTATAAAACAAAGCATTAATGACTACATCGGCTTTAGAAATTACAGCCGCCAGTTCTTCATCGTCATTGACGTCCAAATACACAGCTTCCAGCTTATCGCTGCCAATATATTCTTTGAACAAGCTTACTTGCGCGATATTTACATCCGCCAAATAAACTTTCTCCACTTCAGCACTTGCGATTAAATCGCCTGCTGCCTGTTTGCCCATTAAACCTGCACCTAAAACTGCAACTTTCATCTCCATTGCCCCTCTCTGTCTCAGATCTCATTGTCAATTTGAGCGCGCTGCAATTTCCCGCTGTAATCCACATAGATGCTCTTCCATTCGGTAAATACATCAAGTGCAGCCACTCCGGAATCTCTGTGTCCGTTGCCGGTTCCTTTAGTTCCCCCAAATGGCAAATGGATTTCTGCTCCTGTGGTTCCGGCATTGATATAAACGATACCGGTATCTAAATCTCTTTGTGCTTTGAATACACGGTTCACATCCGCTGTGTAGATCGAACTTGATAACCCGTAAATTACGCCGTTATTTACTTCGATGGCTTCTTCAAAATTGCTGACTTCGATAATTGAAATAACCGGCCCGAAGATTTCTTCTTGCGCAATCCGCATATCCGGAGTAACGTCAGTGAACATTGTCGGTGCGTAATAGTTCCCTTTGTCGTATGGAGCCTCCGCTAGAATCTCTCCTCCTACAAGCAAGGTTGCCCCTTCTTGCTGCCCGATTCCGACATACGAATGGATTTTCTCCAACGCTTTTTTGTTGATTACCGGTCCGACTTTCACGGATTCGTCCATTCCGTCTCCAATTGTCAAGGTTTGAATTTTTTCCAGCAAGCGGTTTTGTAGCGCTTCTTTAATGTCTTTATGGGCAATCACCCGACTGCAAGCTGTACAGCGCTGTCCAGCAGTGCCGAATGCACTCCATAAAATTCCTTCAACCGCTAAGTCTAAATCGGCGTCTTCCATGACAATCACTGCATTTTTCCCGCCCATTTCAAGAGAAACTTTTTTTAAATTGCGTCCGCCCGCTTCCGCAACTTTACGGCCTGTTTCAGTCGAGCCGGTAAATGAAATGACTTTGATGTCTTTATGCTCAATCATAGCGTTCCCGACTTCAGATCCGGAACCAAACACGATATTCGCTACACCATCCGGCAATCCGGCCTCTTTAAAGATCTTCGCCATTTCATAAGCCATCATTGGTGTTTCAGTGGCCGGTTTCCAAAGAAATGCATTGCCGGCGACGATTGCCGGGAAGGATTTCCAAGTGGCGATTGCTACCGGGAAATTCCAAGGCGTAATTAATCCGACTACCCCAATGGGCGCACGGACGCTCATCGCAAATTTATCAGCAAGTTCAGAAGGAGTAGTTTCACCGAACAGCCGCCGGCCTTCACCCGCCATATAATAAGCCATATCAATTCCTTCTTGGACTTCCCCTCTGCCTTCTTCGATTACTTTCCCCATCTCTTTCGTCAGCACCTGTGCGAGTTGCTCTTTCTTTTGTTTCATCAGCCGTCCGATTTCATACAAATAATCGGCCCTTTTTGGAGCCGGAACTTTTGCCCATGTTTTCTGCGCCGCTTTTGCTGCCTCGACGGCCGTATCCACATCTTCTTTTGTCGACAGCTGGACTTGAGCCAACTCTTCCCCGGTCGCGGGATTTAACACTGGAATATATTTCGCATTTGAACCGTCTTGCCATTCCCCATTAATAAAATTTGTTAACTTCACAGACGCTTCCCCCTTCAATTCACATTATTGAAAACGCTTTCATTTCTATTATTTCACATTACTCAGGAAACTTCTAGGAGTTGTTAGAAATATCAATCTTTCTTTTTTTGTTAACAGTCTAAGAGAATGGACCCGCTAATCGAGACTCTTCAATTTTCTTTCTGTGAGAAATGAGCCATTTATAAAGAAATCCTGGAAATCTATTGACACTAACGGTTCGTAATAGTCTAATCATAATGAAGAGGTGATCAAGATGTACAAAGTACAAGAAGTAGCGAAAATCGCAGGAGTCAGTGTCCGCACACTCCACCATTACGACAGTGTCGGATTGTTAAAGCCGTCAAATATTGGTTCCAATCGGTATCGTTATTACAACGATGAAGATTTAAAATTGCTCCAGCATATTTTATTTTTTAAAGAGCTTGGTTTTTCATTGAAGAAAATTCAAGAGATTGTGGCTGAAGGTTTTGATTCGAAATTTGCTTTGGTCCAGCATATTGAATTATTGGGCAAGAAAAAAAGGCGTATTGAAAAGCTGATTGAAAATGCTGAACGAACTCGCCTTGAAATTGAAGACGGTGAAGAGTTGTCCGATGAAGACCGCTTTGCAGCTTTTTCTATTAAAAAATCAGACGATGATATCAAAAAGTATAAAGCAGCAGTTTCTGAAGAACCAAAATCTTCTGCTGAACAAGCAGATCTGTCAGAACATTCTTTAGCTCCTGACTTAAAACCAGCTGAGGATACAGCATCGGTTGAAGAGATGGTGCCTGCTGAAGAAACTAATCCTGCAGAAGAATCCGAGGCCGCTCCTCAGCTTGACCTTATTGAAGAAACAGTGGTACACGAAGAACCCAAGCAGGAAAAAGAGAAAGAGAATTTGGAAGAAATCAACCGTGAAGGCAATCGCATCTATAAGGCGGTAGCATCTCTGATGAATCATTCACCCGCTTCCCCGAATGTTCAAGTTGAAATGAAGGCTTATTATAATCTGTTGGACCGTTTTTATGATTGTACGCCGAAAATGTTCCGCAGCCTTGCAGATTTGTATGCATCGGACAGCCGGTTTGCGAATAATATTGACCAGCACGGAAAAGGACTGTCGACTTATTTGAAAGAAGCCATGTACATATACGCGGCAGCCCATCAGAATGCGTGAACTCATCGGGCCTTGCAGCAATTGCGGAAAAGACATTTATTGCCGTGACGGTTTTTTGGATGGAGTTTATATAGAAGGCCAGCTCTTCTGCTTTGAATGCGCTGAAGCGCAGGAGGATCAAGAAGAAAAAACGCAAAAGTGAAAACTTTTGCGTTTTTTTGTGCCTGATAATTGCCAAAACCCACTTTTCTCTTCTCTAGCCCTCTTTCTTAACTGTTTAAAATTGGATAGAATAGAGTATCAAAAAGGAAGTGGGTGATTTCGCCATGCCGTTGCAGCGAAGAATTTTTATCTACGGAGCTTTGTTCATCTCGACCGTCATGGTACTGGCTGGAATCTCGTTTTACTTTACAATTTCTGATGCCATTGAAGAACAGGTTGGAAAGCGGGCTTTAGCCATCGCCGTTACTTCAGCCGAACGCCAAGACATTAAAGACGGCTTTAAAGAAACTGACCCTTCATCAGTTCTCCAGCCAATTGCTGAACTTATCCGGGAACAAACCGGTGCTGAATATATTGTCATTGGCAATAAAAATGGCATCCGCTATACCCATCCCATTGAAGAGCGAATCGGAAAAATGATGGTCGGCGATGATAATGCCCGCGCGCTTTCATTCGGTGATTCCTATATTTCAGAAGCCACCGGTTCACTTGGACCGGCACTCCGCGGGAAAGCCCCTATATTCGATGAAAACGGAGCGATTATTGGCGTTATTTCCGTAGGTTTTCTAAAAACAAATATAACTTCCACTTTTCTGGAATACGCCGACTCTATTACCGGCATTGTTCTTATTGCCATCGTTATTGGCGCCATTGGTTCCATGATTCTGGCACGCAATATCAAAAAGACTCTTTTTGGCCTAGAACCGGCAGAAATCGCCCATTTGTATACTGAACGCAATGCCTTGATTGAATCCGTCAGGGAAGGCATCCTTATGGTGGACAGGGCTGGCGACATTACAATGGCCAACGTTTCCGCATATGAATTGTTATCTTTGCAAAAAGAAACTGAGCTAATCGGCAAGCCTGTAGATAAAGTCTTGCCGAACACATTGCTTCCTAAGGTTCTGCAGACAGGTGAAGCACAGCTAGACAGGCCGATGATTATTCGCGGAAGGAAATTGATTGTCAATAGAATCCCGATCCATCTTGGAAACGAAATCATCGGAGCCGTTTCCAGTTTCCGTTTGCAATCTGACATAGAAGGACTTCGCAATGAACTTACCCAGGTCAGGCAATACGCTAATGCTTTGCGTGCTCAGACCCATGAACATCAAAATTTCCTTTATACCATTTCAGGATTGATCCAGCTAAACTCTCTCGAGGAAGCGATGCAATTGATTCATAATGAAACCGAAGAACAGCAATCGTTGGTGAAATTTGTTACTGAGCGTGTGCAAGACCCGTTTCTTGGGGGCATTGTTATCGGCCTTTTCAACCGGGCACGTGAATTAAAAGTAAAATTTATTTTGGATGAAGAAAGCTCATTAAGAAAGCTTCCTTCTCATCTTGAAAAAAGTTTGTTTGTCTCAGTTCTCGGCAATCTAGTTACTAACGCTTTTGAGGCGGTTGAGAAGCTTTCAGAATCAAAGCGCATTGTCCGGCTTCTTTTGTCAGATAACGGAAGTGAAATTTTGATTGAAGTAGAAGATTCCGGAGATGGTGTGGACGCCGAAATTCTCTCCACTTTATTTAAAAAACGCATTTCAACCAAAGCCGGTGGTGACCGCGGCTTTGGATTGCTCAAAGTCTATGAAAATGTACAAGATCTGCAAGGTGAAATCGCTATGGAAACTGGCGACCTTGGAGGAGCGTTGTTCATTATTTCCATAAAAATTGGAGGAAACGGCCATGATTGAAGTTCTGATTATCGAAGACGACAAGCGAATAGCTGATATCCATAAACGGTTTATTGAAAAAATCGAAGGCTTCCAAGTGGTCGGTTCTGCGTATACAGGAGCTGAAGCAAAGGATTGGATCCAAGTATTAAAACCCCAGCTTATTTTGCTTGATGTTTATTTGCCGGATATAAAAGGAACGGATTTAATGCCTTTTATCCAACTTGAAAGCCCGGATTCTGATGTTATCTTTATTACCGCTGCTTCGGAAACAGATATCGTTAAGAAAGCATTCAGAAGCGGGGTTTCCGATTACATCTTAAAGCCGCTGACATTCGACCGTTTTAAAGAAAGCCTGCTCATGTATCAGGCAAAACGGCGTTCTCTTGAAACAGAAGGTCCATTGAATGAAGAATCGATTCAACTGCTCTGGAATAAGAGCCGTTCTGTTTCTGCAGAACCGTTGATGACGCCAAAAGGAATTGACCCGAATACGATGTCCCGGATCCAAAAGAAACTTGCTGCCTCAGTTAATGGGTTTACGGCAGAAGAAATGGGAGCCGCTTGCGGAATGAGCCGCTCGACAGCCCGGCGTTATTTGGAACACCTGGTATCTGAGCAATCAGCCCATGCGGAGCTGCTTTACGGCACTATTGGCAGGCCGGAACGGCGGTATTTCCCCTGGCCGTGACCTTTATGAACAATATTCACAAATTGGACAATATCCCTCTTATGACCACAAACATTGAATTTGGTAAAAGTTCTGATAAATTAAAGGCAGCAGATGAAAGCGCTGTCTTTTTATCATTTTAAAGGGGGATGAATTATATGTTAAAAAAATTGATTTCAGTTTCATTGGCCGGTGTATTAGCAGTTGGTCTTGCTGCCTGTTCTTCTGGGGAAAGTTCAAATGCAAGTTCTGAAAATTATCCTGAACGCAGCATCACCATCGTGGCTCCATCAGGCGCGGGGGGCGGCTGGGATTTGACTGCCCGCTCGATCGCTAAGACAATGAACGCTACTAAATTGGTTGAAGAGCCCATCACCGTGGAGAATAAACCAGGCGGCGGCGGAGCCGTTTATATGGCAGAATATGCGACAAAAGAAGTGGATAACGATTACATGATGCTGGTAAAATCACCGCCGATTTTGATCAATAATAACAAAGCAGAAGGCAATAGCCCTTACGGCTATAAAGATACAACACCGCTTGCACAATTGACACGCGATTACGGTGCCATTGTCGTAAAAGCAGATTCTAAGTTCCAATCATTGGGAGATGTCCTAGAGGCAATCAAAGCCGATCCTAAGAAAGTGACGCTTGCTGGAGGTTCGGCTCCCGGATCCATGGACCACTTAGTAGGCATTTTGCCAGCATTTGAATACGGCATAGACCCAAAATCGGTTAAATACGTTTCTTATGATGGCGGCGGTGAAGCCGTAGCTGCCCTTCTCGGAGGAAATGCAGACGTCATTGCTACTGACGCATCGACGATTGCTGAATATGTGAAATCCGGAGATGTTCGGGTATTGGCTGTAAGTTCACCGGAACGTCTGGAAGGCACACTGAGTGAAGTTCCGACATTCATGGAAGAAGGAATTGATGCCGAGTTTACCATCTGGCGCGGAATTTTCGGGCCTAAAAACATGTCGGATGGCGCCAAAGAATACTGGACTTCGAAATTAGAAGAAATGTCTGCTTCTGAAGAGTGGAAACAAGAGCTGGAGAAAAATGGCTGGCAAAGTGAATATAAAAACAGCGAAGATTTTACAGAATATCTTACAAATCAAGAAAAAGTAATTGTTGAATTATTAACTGCTCTTGAAATGCAAAAATAAATCGAAAGCGGCTTCGGCCGCTTTCTTACTTTAAAAAGGAGTGAAAGACAATGAGTAAAACGTTCGATCGCTTTGCAGGAATCGCTTTTTTACTGATTGGCCTTCTGTTTGTCATTGAGAGCCAGCGGATTTCCAAAAGCTCATACGGTTCAGCAGTTGGTCCGGACATCTTTCCTATTGGTCTAGGAGCCATATTAATCTTGTTGAGCCTGCGTTTGCTATACGAAACGTTCCGTTACCAAACAGGAACCAAAAACGGCGAAACTGTCCAGTATAAGAAATTTATCATAATCTTTGTCAGTGCACTTTTATATGCCATATTACTGGAGCCGCTTGGCTATGTCATCACGACTTTCGCATTTCTTTTAATCGCCTTTCAGACAATGGAGCGCGGCAAATGGGTCAAATCCATTTTGATCGCCAGTTTGTTCTCATTTGGCGTCTATTACTTTTTCGCCGAATTCCTTGGAGGCTCGCTGCCAGGATTCCCGGTATTTTAACTTGAGAGGTGGAGTATTATGAATACCTTACAATTTCTGATGGATGGATTCAGTATCGCGTTTCAATGGCAGAACATCCTCTTTGCATTTGCCGGAGTGTTAATCGGAACCGCGGTCGGCGTATTGCCTGGCATCGGGCCCATGAGCGGAGTGGCACTTCTTATTCCTGTAACTGCTACTTTGACAGCCGGGCTGCCGACGGAGGCAGCGGCGGCAAGTTCGATTATTCTATTGGCTGGTGTCTATTACGGCGCCATGTACGGCGGCTCAACCACCTCCATCCTGCTGAACACGCCTGGTGAATCTTCGTCAGTTGTTACAACTCTTGACGGTTACCAGATGGCCAAGCAAGGGCGTGCCGGAGCAGCTTTATCAATTGCTGCCATCGGTTCGTTTGCAGCAGGCATCATTTCTTTGATCGGTCTCGTTTTGCTGGCTGAGCCTTTATCAAATATAGCTTTGGAATTCGGGCCTGCCGAGTATTTTTCTTTAATGCTTTTGGGGCTTGCAGCAGTCAGCGGCCTTGCTGGAAAATCGATGACCAAAGCGTTGATGATGACCGTGTTTGGTTTAATGCTCGGCACTATCGGTATCGATGCTGTTTCAGGCATTGCCCGCTTTACTTATGATATTCCCGTCTTATATTCCGGGCTAGAATTCCTTACCATTGCTGTCGGCCTTTTCGCTTTAGGTGAAGTTTTCAAGACAGTTCTGGAAAGAGATCATGAAGATGGAACAATGGCTAAAATCGGCCGTATCCTGCCGACCAGACAAGACTTGAAAGATAGCGCAGCTCCTATAATGCGCGGTTCGTTATTGGGCTTCTTTATCGGGGTCTTGCCAGGTGCTGGAGCTACTCTGGCTTCATTTTTCTCCTATATCGGCGAGAAAAAATTCAGCAAAAACCCTGAACAATTCGGCAAAGGTGCCATCGCCGGTGTAGCTGGACCTGAATCGGCCAACAACGCCGCTTCTGGAGGCGCCATGATTCCCCTTTTGACTTTAGGGATTCCCGGATCCGGGACAACCGCCATTCTTATGGGCGCTTTAATCATGTATAACATCCAGCCTGGCCCCTTATTATTTGAAGATCATCCTGAAGTAGCCTGGGGGCTGATCGCCAGTATGTTTGTCGGAAACTTGATGCTTCTTATACTGAACATGCCTCTTGTAAAAGTGTTTGCTAAGATTATTCAAACACCGAAAAAGTATTTATTGCCGATCATTATTGCCATTTCGTTTTTCGGCGTTTACGCTGTGCAGTATACGACGTTCGATCTTTACTTGCTGCTTGCCTGCGGTGTCCTTGGTTACTTGTTGACAAAAAATGATTTCCCGGTTGCACCGCTGGTCTTGGCGCTGGTCCTTGGGCCAATGATTGAAAACAATATGCGACGTGCACTTACCATTTCAAACGGTGAATTTTCAATTTTTGTCTCCAATCCGATTTCATTGGTGCTGCTGATAGTGGCTGCTGCCTGGCTGCTTGTCCCGCTGCTTTTGAAATTGAAAGGCCGTTCTGTAGTACTGAATGAAGAAGGATGATTGATATGACCTTCAGCCATACAAAAAAACCGTCCCCTAAAGGACGGTTTTTTTCAGGCTGTCGAGAAACTCTCGATAGCATTTTCTCATTTCGCTCCAGGACGGACGCTTTTCGCGGGGTGCGGCCTAAGCCTCCTCGCTCGCTGGCGCTCTCTGCGGGGTCTTAGGACTCGCACTGTTCCCGCAGAAGTCGCCGCCTTCCGCTGCATTCCACTTCCTTTCACCACTTCTAGAGACTCTCTAAAAGTGTGATTGTTTTGGAAAGCTCTCTAATATTTGTCCCGGCTCTCCAGATATGGAGCCAACCAGCGGAGACGCCTGCGGGATAGCGAGACAGCCGAGACCCTGCAGGAGCGTAAGCGACGAAGCGGCTTGGCGCTCGCCCGCGGCAAGCGCAGCTGGTTGGCGGAATATCGGTTAAGGAAGGATTACTAATAGAAACTTTAACTTCCTCAACAAGCTGAAAAAACCGTCCCCTAAAGGACGGTTTTTTTGATTGCTTATACTTCAGTTGTTTCTTTTAATGCATCCAGGCGTTCCTGAACTTCTGCTCCCGTTAACCCGTGTTCAAAGGCATAGCGGTTGCGTGGATGTTCACGGCACTCGTCAGAGCATGAACGCATGTATTTATGTTCGTTTTCTTCAGAAGCAATAATTTTCTTGTTGCATTCCGGATTTGCGCAGTTCACGTAGCGCTCACATGGCTCGCCAGTGAAATGGTCTCTTCCAACCACAACATGCTCTACTTGGTTCACAGGAACTGCAATGCGCTCGTCAAACACGTAAAGCTGTCCGTCCCAAAGTTCGCCGCGGACTTCCGGATCTTTTCCGTAAGTCACGATGCCGCCGTGCAATTGTGCTACATCTTCAAAGCCTTCTTTTTTCAGCCAGCCCGAAAATTTTTCACAGCGGATTCCGCCTGTGCAGTAAGTTAAAATTTTCTTGCCTTCGAACATTTCTTTATTTTCACGGACCCATTCCGGAAGATCACGGAAGTTTTCGATATCCGGACGCACTGCGCCGCGGAAATGGCCCAAGTCATATTCATAGTCGTTGCGTGCATCAAGCACGATTGTATCTTGGTCCTGCATGCGTTTATAGAATTCTGCAGGCTCCAGGTAAGTTCCAGTCAATTCGTTCGGGTCGATGTCATCTTCGAGGCCCAAGTGAACGATTTCTTTTTTCGCGCGCACGTGCATTTTTTTGAATGCATGGCCGTCTGCCGCGTCAATTTTGAAGACGATTTCTGAAAAACGGGGATCGCTTTTCACCATCTCCATGTATGCTTCTGTCTGCTCGATCGTGCCTGAACATGTACCGTTAATTCCTTCATGGGAAACAAGGATACGGCCTTTAAGCCCGATTTCCTTGCAAGCTGCCAAATGTTCAGCTGCGAAAGCCTCAGGATCTTCGATTGGTGTATATAAATAATAAAGTAAAACGTTGTGTGTATGATTTTGCATGAATCATACCCCCTATTCTTCAATTTGTTTCGTAAGCCCCAAAGACTTCAAAAACCTAAATCATTTTACAATAAAAACCGGTAAAATTCAACTTTTGCAGAATTGAAAAAACAGCTGCCTGAAGCAGCTGCCTTCTATGATCAGATTTAAATAGGATCCTTCTTGATCGCCTTCACTTTTCTTTTTCCACGTTGAGATCCCAGACAAATCCGTATTGGTCTTTCACTTTTCCATATTTGGCCCCCCAGAAAGTATCCTGAAGTTCCATGATCACTTGTCCGCCTTCGGACAACTTGCCAAAGATGTTTGTGGCTTCTTCTTCGCTTTCACACTCCACGACAAGCGCCAGGCCTGAACGGGGCTGTTCCGGTTGTTCTTCTACAGAATCGGCCATCATCAACCGGAAATCACCTTTTTGCAAAAGACAATGCAGAAGATATTCTTTGGCATGATCCGGGCTTGGAAAGCCGGAATCCCCGTATGTTTGGCTTCCTATTCTTTCTAAGCCAAAAACCTCCTCATAAAAAGATGATGCTTCGCCTGCTTGGCCATAAAATGTAAGATATGGTGTAATTGAACCTTTCATTTAAACATCCCCTAACATACACGATTTTTTACAGAGCGCCCTTCAAAACACGATGCAATGGCTTCTGCGTTCATTGCCATCATCGCGAGCCGCGTCTGGACAGTAGCACTGCCGATATGAGGCAATACCGTCACATTCGGCAAACTAAGCAGCGGATGGTCCGTCGGAACCGGTTCTTGTTCAAAAACATCCAATCCCGCTCCCCATAGCTTATTCGCTTTTAACGCTTCGTATAAAGCGGTTTCGTCTACGATTCCGCCACGTGCCACATTGATCAGACAAGCAGATTCTTTCATCAACGACAGTTCCTTTTCACCGATCATGCCTTTTGTTTGCTCTGTAAGCGGCGTTAAAATCACCACAAAGTCCGATTCTTTCAGAAGATCTTCCAATGCCGCATATTTTACATCCTCCAGGCTTCGGCGTGTCCGGTTGTGGTAAAGTACGCTCATGCCGAAACCTTGAGCGCGCCTCGCCACCGCTTCTCCTATTCGCCCCATGCCGATAATGCCAAGTGTTGCTCCACCGACGTTCTGGCCGGTCATCCCCATCGGGCTCCAAGACTTCCATTCACCCGATCGCACGGTTCCATCTGCTTCCACGATGCGCCGTGCCGTTGCCAACAGCAGTGCAAACGTTAAATCTGCTGTTGTTTCGGTCAATACATCCGGCGTATTCGTGACAAACACCTTATGTTTATGGGCGGCTTCCAAATCGATGTTGTTGTAGCCCACCGCCAGATTTGTGACGATTTTCAAATTCGGGGCGGCTTCGAAGACTTCCTCATCGATTTGATCCGGCAGCATCGTCCAAAGCGCTTGCGCGTCTTTCACTTGTTTTAATAATTCCTCACGCGGAGCGGATGTTTCCGCATCTTCCCACATCCGTACTTCATAGGATTGCTGTAAGCCTGCTACAGCTTCATCAGGTAACTTCTGTGTAATGTAAACGATTGGTTTCATGCCGATCCTCTCCAATTCCATTGTATGTACCTCTATGCCTTAACAGGTGCTAGCATTTTTCCATTATCAAACAATTATAACAATAAAAAAAACTGCCGGCAAACAACCGGCAGTTTTTCCAAATTAGATTCAATCCATTTCGCGTGTTCTGATTTTCTTAACATAAAACCAGATGGCCGCAATTCCTCCCAGCACAATCAAAACATAGACGACATTGGAATAAATATCGAGCTGCTTCATTATCTCATCGCGGTTTTCTCCTACTGCTTCCCCCACAAAGACCAGAACGGTATTCCATAGAACAGTCCCTAATGTAGTTAATGTCAGAAACAGCCAAAATTTCGTATTGGCCATTCCTGCTGGAATAGAGATTAAACTGCGAACCAGCGGAATTAGCCGGCCAAAAAAGATGGTCCAGACGCCGTAGCGGTCAAACCAGGCATCGGCACGGTGGATATCGGCTTTTTTGACGCGCAGTATATGCCCGTATTTCTCCACTATTTTCTCTAAACGCTCGACATCCAATAGGAGTCCAATTCCATATAATATTAGCGCCCCCGATACTGAACCGGCAGTTGAAGCGAGAATCACTCCCGGAATGGTCATATCCGTTGTCGTTGTCATAAATCCACCCACTGTTAAAATCACTTCAGACGGAATTGGCGGAAACACGTTCTCCAGCATGATAAGTAAAAAAATCCCGATGTAACCATAGTCAGACATAATTGATGTAATCCACTGTTCCATTTAATTGCTCCTCTTAGTTTGTTTGCTCAAATTTCATCTTAATCGACCATAATTCTGAGCGGCTTCCAATACGGATGGCTGGTCCCCAAAATCCAAAACCCGACGACACAAGGAAATGGGTTTTTTCTATCAAGCGATGGCCGTAATCCAGTTCAAATACTTTTTTCGTTATGAAGCGGTTCGGCCACATTTGCCCTTTATGGGTATGGCCGGATATATGTAAATCTGCCTGTAAGTCTACAGGCGTCTTTAAATCGGATGGAGTATGGTCCAGGATAATCCACGGCAATTCATTTTCTGGTTTCAATAATTCCAATGCATGGCGCTTGCCGTTTGTCCGGTCTTCACGCCCTGTTAAATAGAAACGATTTCCAACCGAAATGGTTTCATCCCGCAGGATATTCACACCGGAACTTTCCATTAGCTTTACCAGCAGAGGGATTTTTTTGCCGTAATACTCATGGTTCCCCAAAACGCCATAGACGCCTAATTCAGCTTCCAGTTTCTCCATCTCTTCTTTCATTCCGTAACGTGCATACCATACCGGGTCATCGTCCACTAAATCTCCGGCAAGCAAGACGGCATCCGGCTTTAATTTATTGGATCTTGTGACAAAACGCTTAAGATGCCGTCTGCCTGAAAGAACGCCCAGATGAAAATCCGATCCGACAACTATATGAAGAGGGTCTGAAGTGGGTCCTTCAACGGTTATCTCCAATTTACGGACAACCGGACTATAAGCCAGAAATGTACCAACAATAAAAATCAAAGCAAAAATGATCGCCACTGCATTTCCAAGGATAAGGGCTTCCTGATCCCATTCTACAAATAGGCTGACTATGTTCGCAATTGGAAAGAAAAGAAGGCCGTATTCCAGGAAAGCGAACCAATAAGCACCAATCACTGAAAATGCCAGCCACCTATGCCCCAGGCGTCCTATGAAAAAGCTGAAAGCAAGAATCAACCAGATGACGCCGAATAGCACCGGATAAATCCATTCTGCCCATGATTCAAACCATACATATACGTTCCAGCCCAGATAAGTGACAATGACCAGATAAATACTTAATGCCGTAATGCTGTAAGTGATTATTCTCATTGAGCAGCCCCCTTCTTCATACTATATAAAAGACATTATAGCATTTTACATTTCAATCCACCTTACCTAAACGAAACTACGCCTCAAGTCTTAGTAAAAGATGCAGTCAGGGACCGTATTGAAAAGATTCAGCACTTGATAAGATGAAGATACAAATTGAGAGGAGGAATTAAATTGAATAAGTTTTGGATGATTACACTGGGCATCGTCGCTGGCATCATCGTACTATCCAATCTCGGTGCTATCATGGGATTGGCAGTCTCTGGTTTGATTCTCTACATGGGTGTGCATTTTTACCTGAAAAGCACATCAACTGCAGCAAAAATCTGGTGGGGATTTGTTGGAGCTGTGGGCGTACTTTCAGCTATTTCCAACGTACCGGCATTGATTGGTGTCGCAGCAGCTGCCGGATTATGGTGGATTTACCGCAACTGGAATGAACGCCCCGTCACTGTCGCAAAAACAGATGATCCGTTCACAAATTTCGAAAGACAATGGGACAAACTTACAAAATAAGGAGGAATACAAATGGCATCTTTATGGGAACGGTTTAAATTCACAGTAGCAACAGACGTAGACACACTGGTATCAAAGAAAGAAGAAAAAAATCCACTGGCCGTCTTGAACCGTTATATCGTGGAAGCTGAAAAGCAGACTGAGGAAACAGGGAAATGGGTGGAGCGCCAAGCTAAGCTGAACAGCAAGCTGGAAAAAGAATTAGCTGAAGCGCTATCCATGCTTGAAAAACGGCAGTCACAGCTCCAACTGGCGCAGAATTCAGGTGAAAGCGACTTGTCCGCATTTGCGGAAATGGAAGTGGCGGCTTACTCCAACCGTACAGCCCAGTTAAACCGGACAATCGAAGAAAATCTGGTCGAATTAAACGGGCTGGAGCAGCGCCATGAGGAAATGAAACATAAAGTAAAAGACATGAAAGTACGCCAGCTTCAATTGATGGGCAAAGAAAATGCAACGCGTGCCCATCATCAGATGGATAAAGTCTTAAATCCGGAACTCGCAGCAGAGCGCCTCGGATCTTATGATGACATGGCGTCCTACATCCAAACACTGGGCTCAAAAGTTGAACAGGAACATGAACGCTCTGCAATGGAACGCCGGCTGGAAGCTTTAGAAAAAAACAGCGCACAACAAAAGGAAATTGGGTAAACTAACATGAGAAGAAGGATTCCTTCTTCTCACTTTTCCGATACAAAGAAGGAGGCAAAACTGCGATGCAACAGTTCACTACTAACAAACAGGCGTTTATCATTCTGAGCGCTTTACTTCTCATATTCGTGGAAGCTGCTTTTTTCGGAAACGGCAGTGTATTTTTGGTTCTTCTTGGTATCGGACTGATTTACTATGCAATTAATAAAAGTGCGAAAACGCGAAAATCTTACATCTGGACTGGAATAATCCTGATCGGCATCTCCGTCTTATCAATGTGGAGCTTGCGGCTGCTGATCTTTTCAATAGCGGTTTATTTACTCATCCGTCTTTGGAAAGGTGATGAATGGCAGCAAAGTGTCCCGATTCAAGGAGAGGTCGATAAAGGCCTGATCCAAAACAAATTCCTTTCTGCCCAAAGCACCCCAATTGAAGCTTATGAATGGAAAGACATCCATGTACAAGGATTTGTCGGCGATTTGCTTGTGGATGCAACGCAGACCGTCTTACCGAAAAAGACTTCCTTAATTTCCATCCGGCAAGGATTTGGCAAAGTCAAAATTGTTTTGCCATATGAAATTCCTGTCCGCATTTATTACACGACGCTTCTTGGCGACGCCCAGTTTTTCAGCGGCGAAAAAAAGCGCATCTGGAACGGCACCATCCATGCAGAAGACGGGTACAGCCAAGACGATTACAATAAAACCGAATTGGTCATATCTCTTTCAACTTGGATGGGAGATGTCGAGGTGATTCGCAGATGAGACAGATTCTTCCGCGCGGCCTGTTTTTCGTGGGCTTATTTGCAATCATCATTTTTGGTATTTTGATTGTGCTTCTGGGGCTCCCCACCGAACGCACATGGGCAGTCCTGTGGGAAGATTTTGTGGCCGGTCTTCCTTTTGGTATTTGGCTTTTCGTCTTGATGCTCGCTTTGTCTTCCGGAATCGCCTGGTGGTCTGAATCGTTAACGCGCTCGAAAGTGCAGGAACTCGACGATATTTTCCAGGCCCTCCTCCGCAACGAAGACCAGACCGTCATTGAAGCGGCCCATATGAAAACTTTGCCGAATCATTTATCCGCTTCAATTTTGAAATTGCAGAAGCTATTGGAATCCCAGCGCAAAAGCTTGGCGCGCATTTCCAATGAACGGGCAGAAACCCAGGACCAGATCATCCAGGAACGGCTGATCATGGAACGCCAGCGCCTGGCGCGCGAGCTCCATGATTCGGTTTCCCAGCAGCTCTTTGCGGCTTCGATGCTGCTGTCGTCGATGACCGAGCAAGAAGGGGCATCTCCCGGTCTATTGCAGACTGAAAAAATGGTGCAGCAGGCCCAGCTTGAAATGCGTGCCTTGCTCCTGCATCTGCGCCCCGCTGCACTTCATGACAAAAGTCTGCGCCAAGGGTTGTTTGAACTGGTCTCTGAGTTGAAAGAAAAAGTATATTTCACTATTGAACATAAGTTGGAAGAAGTTCCTTTGCCAAAAGGGGCTGAAGACCATTTATTCCGCATTGCCCAAGAAACACTGTCGAATACGCTGCGCCATTCCAAAGCGACCGAAGTCCATATTTTATTTATTCAACGTGATGACTTTGCTATTTTACGCATCCAGGACAACGGAGTCGGTTTTGAAAGCGAACAGTCCAAGTCAACTTCCTACGGGCTAAAGCATATTGAAGAAAGAGCCATTGAAATCGGCGCTACCAGCAAAATTGTTTCAGTGCCTTCAGAAGGTACTATCGTAGAAGTAAAAGTCCCTATCGAAAGGATGGTTTCCGATGATACGAATCTTATTGGTTGATGACCACGAAATGGTACGCATTGGCGTCTCTGCTTACTTGCAGTCGCAAAGCGATATGGAAGTCGTCGGTGAAGCAGTGAACGGCGAAGAAGCGGTAAAAATGGCGCTCGACCTTCGCCCGGATGTCATTCTAATGGACATGGTCATGCCGATCATGAACGGAGCTGAAGCAACCGATGCCATCATCCGGCAATGGCCGGAAGCGAAAATCATGATTGTCACCAGTTTTTTGGATGACGACAAAGTCTATCCGGCATTAAAAGCAGGAGCGGTCAGTTACATATTGAAAACGTCCAAGGCGTCCCGCATCGCAGAGTCAATTCGGGAAACGATGAACGGCACGTCTGTACTGGAACCTGAAGTAATGAGCAAAATGATGAAGCAGATGCGCCATGACCGTGTGCTGCATGAAGATTTAACGGAACGCGAAATGGAAATCCTACTGCTGCTGGCAAACGGCTACACCAACCAGGAAATTGCTGATGAGCTGTTTATCGCCTTGAAAACCGTCAAAACCCATGTCAGCAATCTGCTATCGAAATTGGAAGTCCATGACCGCACACAAGCCGTCATCTACGCCTTCCAGCATAAACTCGTCTCTCCTCCGCAGTGAGGAGAGATTTTTTGTTTATATTAATTCGAATCTTTTACACGCCGCTTGATGCACTAAGTAAAATTGAAAGAGGCTGTCCTTAAAGTCAGTGAAATCGACTTTCGGGACAGCCTCGTTTT
This sequence comes from Planococcus shenhongbingii, assembly GCF_030413635.1. Taxonomy (NCBI): domain Bacteria; kingdom Bacillati; phylum Bacillota; class Bacilli; order Caryophanales; family Caryophanaceae; genus Planococcus; species Planococcus shenhongbingii. The sequence continues at coordinate 3,324,250 of NZ_CP129235.1, forward strand.
TATTTATATAGTATGAATCGAAACCATCACTTTAAACAAGTCGCCGTCCACTTCGATTTTCATCACACCACCATGCAGATCGACAATGGATTGGGAAATGGCAAGCCCAAGGCCAGATCCTTCAGTTTGCCGTGATGCGTCTCCTCTTTTAAAGCGTTCGAACAGTTCATCGGTATTTTCACCGAGTTCATAGCGGGTAATGTTCTTAATGACAAATTCAGCCTGTCCATCGGATTCACTCAATGATAAATAGACGCGAGTGCCTGGCAATGCATACTTGATGGCATTCAAAATCAGATTATCAAAAACACGCCACCATTTTTGGCCATCGACGTGCACAGGAACGGGTTTGTTCGGATTGGTGACACGGAAATCCAGCCCTGAAAGCCCGATGTCTTCTGCATGTTCAGCGAGCGCTTGCTGCAGCAATTGGTTCAAATCGATTCGTGTACGCTGAAGCTCTATATTGCCACTCGCCATCTTTGAAACTTCAAACAGATCTTCGATCAGCGTTTTCAGGCGTTGTGACTTACGGTCTAAGATTTCCGCGTATGCCAGCCGTTCCTCATTCGATAAATCGGGTGTTTTCATCAAATCCGTGTACGTGATGATTGAGGTCAGCGGTGTGCGCAGATCATGGCTGACATTGGTAATCAATTCCGTTTTCAGCCGTTCGCTTTTGGCTTGCTCAGACATAGACATTTTGACGCCTTCTTTCAGGCGGTTTAATTGTCTGGCGTGCTGTGCGAGCGGTGATTTGCCGCGAATCGGCAGTTCTTGGTTTAGCCGGCCGCTTGCCATCGCTTCTGTTTCCAGCATCAGTACATTCAGATAGCCGAATCGGTTCAGCATAACCAAAACAGCTGGAAGCCCAAGCAATGCCGAAGCGGGCAGCCATAAAATAATCATCTGAGGATAAATGAACAGCAACAGTGTTCCTGCTCCCCAGAAAAAGACGATAATCAACAACATAAGAGTCTGGATGCCGATGGATTTATTCAAAAAAGCCTGGCGTGCATTTTGGATACTGCGCAGCATAAAACTTTGCTGGAATTCATATTTGAACACTTGCCCTTTTCTGTAATAGGCGAACAGCCAAATGATCTGCAGCAAGCTTAAAGCCGTTAAACCGAGCGCCGCAATCAACTTCCAAGCCAAATCGAATCCGTAACCAATATAGTTATCGGTCCATGTATTTGCCATTGTCCAGAACAGCTCCGAACTGGCAAAAAGCGCAAACACAATAGAGATGGCAGCCAGCAGAAAGCGGCTATCCATTGTCAAACGCGACCATTTTACATAGAAAGGCGTTTTAATGAACCATTCCAGCTCAAATCGAAGATGTGTCCACAGAACGACAATTCCAGCGATCACCAAAGCGCCGAATGCATATAATATGCTCTTCACCACTGTAAATTGCATGAAATTCACACCTTGTTCGGAAGACGCCAGCAATGATCGATCAATCTGTATGGTCCCGACGAAATCAGCACTCGAATTCGGAACAGCAGATGATTCGGTATTAAAAAATGCCGAATTCATATTTACCGAATACTCCCCTGTAGAACTTAACGGATTATCTTTCGAATATGTTTTTTCGAAATACGGCTGCTCTTTCAGCTGTCCTTTTGTAAATGTCTCTTTGGTTTCAAGATCAGTAAGTTCGTATACGTAATATGCGGTGTCTTTTAAAAAATCCGTTTTCTCGTTTCCTGAATCCCGGCTTATTTGCTCGATCGACTCTTTCCGTTCCATCAGTATTTTTCGGACAACCGCTTCATCATCGGAGAAGTTATTCCGAATTTCCTCCACTTTCTTTTCCCGTTCTTGAGTAAGTGCCTCTTCTAAATCTTTATTGCCAGCAGAAATGGCTTCCTGAATATCCGATTCATACTGATTGCGGATACTGAAGAGTTGGTCCGCTAATGTACCATTTCGATTGCGGTATTCTTCTATTTCCGATGAAGTGACCGGTACAGCAGTCTCATCGGTCAATGGATCCAATTCCAGGGCAATAAGCCGATCGGTAAAATAAACGAAATCCGTTTCGAAATCAGCCGTGTCCAAATAGGACTTCCCAAAATACTTCGAACCCAGTTCCAAAATGCTAAAACAGCCAATTATGATAAATGATGCAATGAACAGCCACAGCCATTTCTTCATTAATCAAGCATCTCCTCTCGATAAGTTCCTGAGAGAAGCCAGCAATTCAGCAACCGGTGAAGTTATAAAAAATTCAAAGATAAATGTAAAGCAGTAAAGCAGGCTGAACAAAGCACAGACAATCGCAACTACCGACCATATATCATTTTTCCATTTTGTAGCCAATGCCCCATACCACCTTTACATACCTCGGATTTTTTGGGTCTGCCTCGATTTTTTCACGAATCTTGCGTATATGTACCGCCACGATATTTTCAGCGTTATAAGCAGGTTCATTCCAGACACGTTCATAAATCTCATGGATGGAAAACACGCGCCCAGCATTGGCCATCAATAATTCCGTTATTTTAAATTCAATCGGCGTCAGTTTGATTGGCTCTCCGTGAAGCGACACGTCCTTCGCTTCTGTATTCAGCACAAGACCTTCTATTTCAATATGCTGGGCTTTATCTTGGTAGTTGCCAAGAGTGACGTAGCGTCTTAGTTGTGATTTCACTCGGGCAACCAGCTCCATCGGGTGGAACGGCTTTGTCACATAATCGTCCGCTCCTACTGACAGGCCGTGGATTTTATCGGAATCCTCCGCTTTCGCGCTTAGCATGATAATCGGAATATTGCGTGTTTCCCTGATTTTAAAAGTTGCCGAAATTCCATCCATTTTCGGCATCATGATATCGAGAATCATGACATGCACTTCATTTTCTTCAAGCAACTCCATTGCTTCAAGGCCATTCGCCGCTTTCAGTACTTTATAGCCTTCGTTTTTCAAATATATTTCAATACCGTCCCGGATATCCTGGTCATCGTCTGTCACCAGCACTGTATGCCTCATTTCTTGCACCTCTTCCCTCTATGAACCTAATTGTAAATGGAAATTCTTAAGCCGAGCCTAGCAAAAATATGAAGAAATTCTTAAGAAAGCGGTGTTTTTTCCATAGAGGCAGCTTTGCTGTTCGGATAGCTCTTTTTTCTGCCGAATGTTAACACCAGAATCCCGCCCAAAAGCAGCAAAACGCCTAGCCAAGCGATTCCTGTCAGCACTTCACCGACAATGAAAACGCCTAAAAGCGCTGCTGTCATCGGTTCAGCAAGTGACAGCGTCACTGCAGAAGAAGAAGGAATGATTTTTAATCCGCTTGAGAATAAAATATACGAAAGACTCGTAGCTCCTAGGCCGAGGTATAAAATAACCCCTAAGTTTTCAGGTGCCGCTATGTATGACAAATCAAAAAAGAATAAGAACGGCATCAAATACAAAGCGCTTAACGAGAAAATCACAGCCACTGAAGGAACGGCATCCATTCTTTCCAAGACTTTTTTGCTGATAAGCGCATAGGCGGCGAACGACAAGCCAGCGCTAAGCGCCAGCAAAATGCCCACCGGATTGACTGCCGGTGCGTCTTTATCGGCAAACAACAGCAAGCAGCCGACAATTGCCAAGCCGGTCGCCATGGCCCAAACGCGGTCCGTTTTTTTTCTTAATACAGCCCATTCAAGAATGCCTGAAAAAACCGGCGCACTGCCAATAGCTACAACTGTACCGATCGCGATACCTGTCAATTGGACCGAAGAAAAAAATAAAGGCTGAAACAGGGCCATCGTGGCTGCTGATAAAAAGACCGCTTTCCAAGGAATCGACCGGAACATTAACTTTTTCGTCCATAAAACAAATGCCAAAAGCGTAAATCCTCCAATGCTCAACCGCAGAGCCCCAATCGTCAAAGGATGCGCAGTCCCTTCAAGGAAACTTTGGGCAGTCCCAGTTGTTCCCCACAGCATCGCTCCTAGCAAAACCCAGATATATGGCCAATAATTCACATTCAACACTCCCTGTATTCCATCAATGTAGTAAACCTTATCATGAATTTTATAGTTTGAGATAGCCTGTTCCATCAATTATAATAAAAGAAAAGAGAGGAGATGATCATATGTATATGACAATCCCGGAAACTGCCGTTTTTCTATCAATGCCTGAAGAACAAGTGATGAGTTACGTGCTTGAAGGCCGTATTCGCGCAGTCAATGACGGAGAACAGTACTTGATCAATACCTCACAGTTCGAAACGCATTTCCAGCAGCTTGAGTTAGCAAAACAGGCCCTTGAAGAATGGCGTGCCATCCCTATTCCGGACGATGTGGATATTCAAGACGAAGATTAAGCAAAAGCATCTTAGCCGATTTTCAGGCTAAGATGCTTTTTTATTCCTTATTTTGGATAGCGGATATATTGCCGCTGGCCTTCGATGATTTTTTTATTGTCTTCGATCATTTTATCGTAATTCAGCTTTTTCATGTTTTCGAAGTCTTGATCTGCAATTACATTCAAGCCGTTCAGGTTCTTACGCATTTTTTCTGCGTTATCGGTGATTCCCTGAACAAATTTCTGTGATTCTTCCCCAAGCCTATTCCAGTCTTCAGTTGTTTTTAGAAAAGAAGCAAAAGCTTGGATTTCAGCATTTTTTTCCAAGAGCAGCTGTAAATTCAAATATTGATACAAAGTCAGCAGGTTTGCCGTTTCCAGTGTCTTAATGACGTCTGCTTCAACAATTTCTTTGCGGATCAATACGTCATTTTCATAATAGTTCTTGTAGTCTTTTATTAATGTAGTCAAGTTTTGCTGTATCTTCCAGAGCTCAGCAAAAGCTTCCCTTCCTTCTAAAACAGCTGAATCCAGTGTAGAAACAGGGATGCTTAACGGTTTTGTAAAAAAAGCTGCGTTTATTTTCAAATAATCCATGCCAATATTGAATATATTATTGCTCAAATCACCAAAAAGAGCTAAATGGCGCTGAGCTTCCAGCGCTTCTTCCCGGTTTTCTTCACCTGGGGTCACATAAGCAGTCGCAACAGACGCATTTTTTTTGGTGAATCCAGCCATGTAATAAGGCTTGCCGTTCACCATCCAAAAAATCGGATTCACAAATATGCCTTCCGTCCATTTTTTATGCTTCTTCACTTTTTTCAGGAGCAGCTGCGTAGCCTGGTCATTCATCGATGAATTTCTCCTTTAATTCCGTCTTTCTAAATAATATCATTCCTTAAACAATATGGTAAACTATTCAATTTTTATTAGATCCTTAAAAATTTCCTCTGTCTTTAAAAAACTTTCCTGTTGTTGTACTTCACAAAAAAACTCATGCTTATCGCATGAGTTGGGGAACTACTAAATTATCCAATTTCTTTTTAATATGGCCATTCCATTTCTCAAATTCAACGAGGAATCCATCGTGCCCGAAATCCGTTTCAATGATTTCCCAAGATGCATTCGGCAGGCCTTGAAGCCAGGGAATCAATTGTTCGCTTGGGTACAGCAAATCTTTTGTAAAAGACAAGGAAAAGATTTCTGCTTCTATTCTTTCTTTTGATACATCATGGGTATTCATCGCTTTCAGCAAGGTCAAGTAGCTATTGGCATCAAAACGCCTAGCTAATTTTTTCCCTTGATAATCAAGATAGGACTCCACTTCAAAACGGCTGTCATTGGAACAGCGGCGGAACCGCTGATCGAATAGATTGCCGCTCCGGTAAGTGACCATGGCGGCCATGCGCGCCAATTCAAAGCCTTTCAGCTCGGAGGAATCCGTATAATTTCCGTCTTTAAAGAGCGCATCATTTTCTATCGCCTGGATGCCAATCCAATTGAAAGCCACACCATAATCACTGTATGCAGGGGTCACAGCAAGCGGAAGAATGGCCTCAACAAAATCCGGGTATAAATGCCCCCATTCAAGTGCTTTCATTCCTCCCAGCGATCCTCCAAGGACCGCGGTCAGATGGAAAATGCCCAGCTCCTTTAACGCCGCATGCTCCGCCCGGACCATATCGCGGATTGTGAGATTTGGAAACGAAGCCCGGTATGGCTGACCGGTTTCCGGATTGATGGACAATGGACCGGTTGATCCATTGCAGCCACCCAGCACATTAAACGTAATGACTTGAAAAACGTTTGTATCCACGGCTTTCCCTGGTCCGATCAATCCTGACCACCAGCCTGGATTTTCAGCACTGCCGACTGCAAATTGATCGCCTGTTAAAGCATGGCAGACGAGAATCACAGGAGCACCTTTTTTGCCGCACCGTTCGTAGGCAAGTTCTACGTTATGCAAGACTTCCGTCGACTCCAGGGAAAGTGTTCCTATGGATACTGTCGTCATTTCCGTCCCCTCCTATACGTTCTCGAGTACCGCTGCCTGAATTGCTTGTTCAAGGTCGGCGATTAAGTCTTCTGGATTTTCCAATCCTATCGATAAACGGATCAATTCTTCCGTAACACCTGATGATTCCAGTTCTTCTTTCTTCAATTGCTGATGCGTTGTCGAAGCCGGGTGAATGATCAGCGATTTCGCATCTCCGACATTTGCCACATGAGACCATAACACAACGCTGTCAATCACTTTGCGCCCTGCTTCCCGTCCGCCTTTGACACCAAAATTGACAATCGAACCGTATCCGTCTTTTAAGTACTTTTGTGCCAATTGATGAGATGGGTGGTCTTCAAATCCAATGTAATTGACCCATTCGACTTGAGGGTGAGCTTTTAAGTATTCCGCTACAATACGGGCATTGCTGTTGTGGCGTGGAATGCGCAAGTGCAAAGTTTCCAATCCCTGTAAAAAGGCATGGGCACTTTCGGCGCTTAATGACGGACCGAAATCACGCAGCAATTGAACGCGCAGTTTCGTCGCGAAAGACGCACCTTCCACATCAATGCCGTAACGGATTCCATGATAACTTTCATCCGGTTGTGTATAGCTCGGAAATTTTGGATTATTCCAGTTGAATTTACCGCCATCTACAACAACTCCTCCGATGGTTGTTCCGTGTCCGCCAATCCATTTTGTTGCAGAATGGATAACGACGTCAGCACCGAACTCAATCGGGTTGCTGCCATATGGCGAAGCGAATGTGTTATCGATCAATAAAGGAATCTGATTTTCGTGGGCAATGTTTGCCACTGCTTCTACATCAAGAACATTCAAACTTGGATTTCCGATAATTTCTCCAAAAATTGCTTTTGTCTTATCGGTAATGGCTTCACGGAAGTTTTCAGGGTTTGTACCGTCAACAAATTTGACGTTGATGCCATACCGCGGCAATGTGTTGGCAAAGAGACTGTATGTACCTCCGTATAAATTGGCGTCCGCAACAATTTCATCGCCCGCTTCTGCTACGTTCAAAACAGAAAATGCAATAGCTGCCATTCCTGAAGCCAAGGCTACAGCAGCTGTTCCGCCTTCAAGAAGCGCCACGCGCTGTTCGAAAACATCAACCGTCGGGTTCATAATGCGTGAATAAATATTTCCTGTTTCTTTTAAACCGAATAAATTTTGGGCGTGCTCCGTATTTTTAAACACATAAGAAGTCGTTTTATGGATGGCTACACCTCTTGCTCCAGTAACTGGATCCGGCTGTTGTCCTCCGTGTAATAAAAGCGTTTCTGGTTTAAAGTTTGTCATTTTGTTTTCCTCCTAAGGTTTTTTTGATGGAAACCATGGTTGAGGAGGAATAGAAAAAAGCCCCCTTCAATTAAGAAGAGGGCCGTGATATACGGATTGCCTCCTCTCATCTGCCAGATCCCGTCTTGCCGGATCTGTAGGACTTAGCACCTTTCCAAGCATTGCTTGTTGGTTGCCGGGCATCATAGGGCCTATTCCCTCCGCCTCTCTTGATAAGAGTATTCAGATTTAGTTTTCCATCATGTTGAGTAGTATAGAATATAACAGATAAATTTGTCAAGCGCATTTTTTCAAAAGATTTTGAAACCTATGACTTATTGAATACGTTTACTGTATAGAGGTGAACAATAATGATTCTATGGATTGCACTTGCACTCTTTTCAGGTTATTTTATCGGTTGTCTTCATGGTTCTGTTATTGCCCAGCTGCTGTCCGGCGTAAACGTCAAAAATAAAGGCGTCAAAAATTCAGGGGCTTCAAACGCAGCTATCGTTCTCGGCTGGAAATACGGGGCGCTTGTTGCTGTTCTTGATATTTTTAAAGGAGCAGCTGTTGTTATGGGATTCCGCTTTTTGCTAAGCGGATCTTCTTTGCCGGATGAAATGGTCTGGATGCTGCTATTTCTCGCAGCGGCCGCTGTCGTTTTCGGCCATAACTTTCCGTTCTATATGAACTTTGATGGCGGAAAAGGGACAGCTTCAGTCATCGGCGCCATGCTGGCCCTTGATTGGAATCTTGGCCTTGCCGGCGGTCTGCTGCTGGTGCTGGCAGCACTGGCTACCGACTATTTAGTGGTCGGGGTTCTCGTATTATATGGCATGTTTTTTGCCATTGCCTTTTGGCCGGCCGAAGGCATATGGCCTTTAGTCACCGCCTTCGCTTTGTTTGCTATGGCAGTCTGGAAGCATCTCGAGAACATCACGCGCATTAAAAACGGAACAGAAAACAAGGTTTCTTCTGTTTTCCGGAAAAAACCTGCCGGCTCTGCTTAAGAAGCCGGCAGAGGCAGCGGATCCGCTGCCTTTTTTATTGTCTAGAATCGTATTTTTTGTCTTGCTGGTCGTATTTTTATCTTTACTGGCCGTATTTCGTCTGCTACTGGTCATATTTTATACGTTGCTGGCTGCATTTCATTTTTCCTCTGAGCTGACTGCGCAACACTTGGGCGAATTGCCAAAATTCCCTATTTTCATGCTAAAATAAAGTGATTACATACTTAGGGGGAACTGTATATGTTTGAAAAGCTGATTGAGCGCCTTGTCCGCTATGCAAAAATTGATACACAATCGGATGCTGAGAGCACTGAAACACCTTCTACGCCGGGGCAATGGGATTTGTTGCATGAACTCGAAAACGAAATGAAAGAAATCGGCTTGGAAGATGTCAGCATGGACGAATTCGGTTATTTGTTCGGCACTTTGCCTGCCAACACAGAAAAAGAAATACCCGTTGCCGGCTTTCTGGCGCATGTCGACACCGCTACGGATTTCACAGGAAAAAACGTCAATCCGCAGCGCATCGATGATTACGATGGCAGCGACATTCAATTGAGTTCTTCCGTCACCATGGCAGTCGCCGACTTTCCTGACTTGAAGAATTACGTCGGCCATACTTTGATTACTACTGACGGCACTACTTTGCTCGGTGCCGACAATAAAGCGGGTGTTGCCGAAATTATGACCGCCATGGAATACTTGGTTCAGCATCCTGAAATCAAGCACGGAAAAATCCGTGTAGCTTTTACACCGGATGAAGAAATTGGCCGCGGACCACATAAGTTTGATGTAGAGCGTTTCGCAGCTGACTTTGCTTATACAATGGACGGCGGGCCTCTTGGCGAATTGCAGTATGAAAGCTTTAATGCAGCGGCTGCCAAACTGACGGTCCAAGGGAAAAGCGTTCATCCCGGTTCAGCCAAAGATAAAATGATCAATGCCCAAACGGTCGCTATCCGCTTCCAGGAAGAAATGCCAAAAAACGAAGTGCCTGAACGGACGGAAGGCTACGAAGGGTTTATCCACTTGAACAGTTTCAACGGCAATGTTGATAAAGCGGTTCTTTCTTACATTATCCGCGACTTTGACAAAGAAGCTTTCGAAGCGAAAAAGAGCCATATGAAAAACGTGGCTGCTAAACTGCAAGAGCAGTATGGCAATAAAGCCATTAAACTTGAGATTGAAGATCAATATTACAATATGCGTGAGAAAATTGAACCAGCAATGGAAATTGTCGATACAGCCGAAACAGCTATGAAGACACTTGAGATTGAACCAAACATCGTGCCTGTCAGAGGTGGTACAGACGGTTCCCAATTATCTTATATGGGCTTGCCCACACCTAATATTTTTACTGGCGGTGAGAACTATCATGGCCAGTACGAGTTCATCTCTGTGCAGAACATGGAAAAAGCCACAAAAGTCATTATAGAAATCGCGAGATCGATGGAACAAAAATAAGCGCCCGCGGGCGCTTATTTTTGTTCATGCTTCAACGCTTAAGAAACGCTGTCACTTTTCATATTTAAATAATGCTGCGTCCATTTTGTGCAAGCGCATAGTGGATGCCGTGCTGCAAAGTTTGGAAGCAGTTGAATTTTGATAAATTGATGCCCGACTCGGTAATGACCATGCTCATTTGCGGAGAAATGCCCACTAGTACCGTATAAGTTCCGATCAGAGATGCCGTTGACCCCAATTTCTCAATCAAACTTGCAGCGTGCTGTGTGAAATTATCGTTCAATCCTGTTAAGTCCAACAGCAAATATCTTGCTTTATAAGTCGGTAAATTTTGCAAGGTTTTTACCAATAATTCTTCTGCACGCGCTTCATCATAAGTTCCGAGAAGCGGCACAACGACGATATCTTCGAGCACTGGAATAATCGGCGAAGAGATTTCCTGAATCAATGCATTCAGTTCTGCTGTTTTTTTCTCGACCAGTTTTTCAAGCTGATTGATCTGCTCTGCTTCTTTCAAGCGAGCCAGCCGGTGAATATTTTCTTCAACGTTTTTTTCTGAAGGAAAATATTCAATAATCGTTTCAGGGTAGCCTTCAATTTGATGGTGGATCACACGGTACCAAACGTTGCGCCCGAAAAGCGACGTGAAGATCCCAGCGTAATGGGCTGCCAGGTAACTGCCTCCCTGCTTTTTCCCTTGGGCTACATTGATTTTATGTTCCCAGCTATTTCTCAAATTGACTTGGAGCGTGCTTTCCGATTCATTCATTTTCTGAATCTCGGCTTTTCCCCATCCTGCAGAAGCATATGTATTTGTTATTAAGTTCGCCGCTTCTGAAATGCTGACATTTTTCCTGCTCGTGAAATAGTCGCCCACTATCAAACCTTGGCGGAACCCCGTAGACTCCATCACTACGTTTGCTGCGTCTTCTCCTGATATTTCTTCTATTGAATCAAAAAATGTTTTCATCGCACTGGCCGTCCAAAACAGCACAGCATCCTGGCCTTCGAATAAGAATCTGCCTTCATCCAAATCCCATGCAAATTCTAGTCCGCCTACATTTATTGATGGTTTAGTTTCCATATTGCAGCTCCTCCCACTATTAAAATTTATTTCACCATAACCCTCTTGTTCCACTTATTAATCTGCAGGCTTATGTAATCACTCTTTCTATGATACAAGATTGTGTTTACATCTTCAGGTTTGAGATTCGATAATTAAAGGAATACAAAAATAACCATACAAAAAGAAAGAGGTGCTCCTTGTGTCAGACAATAAACCTTTTAACGAAGAAAATCGCGAAACAAGAGATAGTCGCCCCATGGACAATCCGGAACAGATAAAAACAGACAAAGAAACAATGCATGAAATGTTTAAAGAAGAACAGACTGTCGATGCAATTCCATTGGAAGATTTGAAGCAAAATATGGAAGACGAAGAAAATAAGCGTTCCACCAAAGACAACTCGGGAAGCGACGAAATCTATCCTGATTAATCAACAGAATAAACCTACTTTTCTGAAGAACAGCATGGCTTCCGCCAAGCTGTTTTTTTGTGTTATGATTCATGTTGGAACAGGAGTGACCTAAATATGAAAAATATGATTTACCCGTTTATGGTAGTAGTGGCAGCCAGTTGTTATGGCATCCTTTCCACTATTATCAAAGTAGCAATGGAAAACGGTTTTACAGCCGCAGAAGCGGTAACCAGCCAATACTTTGTCGGATTTGCCTTAGCAGCTATTTTGCTTTTAATTACAAAGCGGAGACTTCCCCGCTTGCACGGTTGGAAAGTTTTAGTAATGTCCGGTTCATTTACCGCTGCCACCGGTATGGTATACGGACAGTCTTTGGTGTACTTGCCAGCGTCACTGGCAGTCGTATTGCTGTTTCAATTTACTTGGATCGGCATGTTTTTGGATTGCATTGTACACCGCAGATGGCTGAAACGAACTGAAGCCATCTCACTTGTTTTATTATTCGGCGGGACTATATTGGCTGCAGGAGTGATTGATGCAGACCTCAGCAGCATTCCTTGGCAAGGATGGGCTTGGGGAATCGGGGCGGCTTTCTGTTTTTCTGCTTTTATGTTTGTCAACGGCATAAAAGTCGAAGGCATGGATACTACTACCCGCTTGTTTTATGTCTCTTTTGTCGCTGCCATTGTTGTCGCCTTTTTCCAAACGCCCGAAGTGGTGTGGAATGGCAAACTCTTTGATGAAGGTCTTTGGGTATACGGCCTGTTGCTCGGATTCTTCGGTATCGTCATGCCGATTTGCTTCTTCTCGATCGCTGTACCGCATGTTGGATCCGGCCTTGCTTCAATTTTAAGTGCCATGGAATTGCCGGTTGCTGTTTTTGCCTCGGTCCTTGTCTTGAACGAAACATTGACGGTTCTTCAAATTGTCGGCATCTTTGTTATTCTGTTCGGCATGGTGCTGCCAAGTATATTCAGCCGCAACCCTAAAATTATAGAACCCGTTTAAAGGCCTGCCTCTTTGGTGGGCCTTTTTTAGGCTGTCGAGAAATTCATATGTTCTTCTTTCATTTCGCTCCAGGGCGGACGCTTTCCGCGGGCACGGCTTCAGCCGCTTCCTTCGCTTCGCTCAGTCCAGGGTCTTCAGCTCGCGCTGATTCCGCTGGAGTCGCCGCCTTCCGCTGCATTCAGCTTCCCTTTTGCCACTTTTAGAGACTCTCTAAAAGTGGGACGGTTTAAGAAATTCCTCTCTTGTTTATTCCTACTCTCTCGATATGGAGCCAACCAGCGGAGAAAACCGTACTGCTCCTGCGCAGGCTCGTCGCAAAGACTTAGCCTCGCCGGCTTCGGCTAATGGCTTGCCTGCGGGGCAGCGTAAGCGACGAGACAGCCGAGACCCTGCAACGCCCTTTCATGTTTCGAAGCTAGCGAAGCGACGAAGCGGCTTGGCGCTCACCCGCGGCAAGCGCAGCTGGTTGGCAGAATACCGGTTAAAGGATGATTACCAATACAAGTTTTATCTTTCTCAACAAACTGTTAAAGGTCCGTCCTCCAGCGGGCCTTTTTTCTTTTCTCTTTAATGAATGATAAAAGTCCGATTGGTTCAACTAACAATCCGTGGGGTGAACCCCCACGGATTGAAGTTTCACTTTATGTTTAGCTTGGGTTTAAACAGGAATATATAAAGGGAGCAGTTAACTATCAAAGGAGTGAAGAGGATGAATCAGGAAGAATTGAAGCAAAACGCTTTGAAGATTTTAGAAGAAAGCCATGTAGGCATTTTATCGACGGTGCAAGGCAATAAGCCGCATTCTCGCTACATGACATTTTTCCATGACGAATTCACCTTATACACAGCGACACACAAACAAACGCAAAAAGTTGATGAATTGGAAGCTAATCCACATGCACATATCCTTTTAGGCTATGAGGGCCAAGGCGTAGGCGATGCCTTCCTGGAAATCGAAGGAACAATGGGCGTACATGATGATCAAAGCATGATTGATAAAGTTTGGAACGAACATTTGGAAGGCTGGTTCACAGGACCGGATGATCCCGATTTGGTCATTTTAGCTATCCAGCCAACCCGTGCCCGACTCATCAATAAAAAAGGCCAAGAGCCGCAAACACTTCAATTGTAAAACAAAAAACGGCTCATTTATTTGAGCCGTTTTTTTATGTTTGCAATATTTCCCGAAGTCCTTCTTTATTGAACAACAAGTCTTCTAAATTATATTCATCAAGAACCGCGAGATAAGCATGCAATGCTTTTCCCAATACACCGCGGAGTCCGCAGACAGGTGCAATCGGACAGCGGTTATGCTCCATGTCAAAACATTCAACTAAATGGAAATCATCTTCCATACGCCGGACTACGGTGCCAATATTAATGTTTTGAGGGGTATCTGCCAGGCGTATGCCGCCTCCCCGTCCTCTGACGGTATGGATAAAGCCGGCCTTGCCCAGTTCAAATGTTACTTTCATCAAATGGTTTTTCGATATGGTATAAGCGTCTGAAATTTCCTGGATGGTCGAAAGCTTGTTTTCTTCTTTCGAAGCCAAGTATATCAATACACGCAATGAGTAGTCGGTGTACATTGTCAGTCTCATTATTTCACCTTCCCTGCAATTTCATTATACGGGTGAACCGATTTTTGGAAAAGCAATTGAGACCGAAGCTTTGGATTAATGGTATGCAAAATGAAAGGAGCAGTTGCATTATGCTATCAAATGAAGCAAAAATGATTGTCAAATCGACAGCACCTGTTTTAGAAGAACATGGCGTGGCGATTACCACCAGATTCTACAAACGGCTTTTCGAAGAGCATCCCGAATTGCTGAATATCTTCAACCATGCCAACCAGGCACAAGGCCGGCAGCAGACTGCTTTAGCGAAAACGGTTTATGCAGCGGCAGTGCATATTGATGATTTGGAAGAAATTATGCCAGCCGTTATCCAGATTTCCCATAAACACGTGAGTTTAGGCGTGAAGCCGGAACATTATCCGATTGTCGGCGCTAATTTACTGATTGCCATGAAGGAAGTGCTTGGAGATGCAGCAACAAACGAAATTATTCAAGCTTGGTCTGATGCTTATGGCGTCATAGCAGACGCTTTTATCAGCGTTGAAAAAAGCATGTATCAAAATACTGCGGAGCAGGAAAATGGCTGGAACTACTTTAAGGATTTTGTCGTCGACCGCAAAGTAAAAGAAAGCGAAATCATCACTTCGTTCTATTTAAAGCCGGCGGATGGTTCAAATGTGCCGACTTATATTCCAGGCCAGTATATTTCAGTACGGGTTTCCATACCAGGTGAAGAATATATGATGATCCGCCAGTACAGTTTGTCTCAGGCATCCAAGCCGGATGAGTTCCGGATTTCCGTTAAACGTGAAGCAGACAATGATCCCAACGGCATTGTGTCCATTTTTCTCCATAAGCAAATCAAAGAAGGCGACCGGCTTGAAGTCAGTGCACCTGCAGGAGTATTCGTGCTGGATGCCGCCAAAACTACTCCCGTCGCGTTTATTAGTGGAGGTGTCGGCATTACTCCAATGATGAGTATGTTTGAAACAGTGGCAACTTCTACACCAGAACGTCCGGCCGTTTTCTTGCACGGGGCCCGAAATCGCTACCAGCATGCCTTTGATGAAGACATCCGCCAATTTGCAGAACGGATGGAAAACGCTTCTTACAAGACTGTTTATTCAGATGAGGAAAATGGCTTTATCACCCGCGAAATGCTTGAAGAATTTGTAGACCCTTCCGGCGATGCTTATGTATGCGGCCCAGTTCCTTTTATGGTCAGCATGATCCGCGAGCTGCGCAATATTGGAATGCAAGATGAGCAAATCCATTATGAATTCTTTGGTCCGGCAATGGATTTAGAAGAAAGCACCATCCAGTAATAACACCTACTTTCTTCTTAAGGCCCTCGATGCAATCGTGGGTCTTTTGTGGCTGTTCTGTGAATACAATTTGTGTCTAAATTTTAAAGATGTATTTTGAATATATCTTTAAAATGTTTTCTGGAATATAGTTGATTTATAGAAAACAAAAGGAGAGATTGACTATGTTATCAGAACAAACAAGATCAATTATTAAATCCACAGTACCGGTTTTAGCAGAACATGGAACAGCGATTACAACTGTATTTTATAAAAACTTATTCGAAGCGCACCCTGAACTTTTAAATATTTTTAATCATGCCAACCAGAAAAAAGGACGCCAGCAAGCAGCACTGGCCAATACCGTTTATGCGGCAGCAGTCCACATTGATAATTTGGAAGCCATTCTTCCGGCAGTGGTGCAGATTGCCAACAAACACGTGAGTCTCGGCGTTAAACCTGAGCATTATCCGATTGTCGGAGAATATCTGTTAAAAGCCATTAAAGAAGTTCTGGGTGATGCTGCAACAGACGACATCATCAACGCATGGGCAGAGGCTTACGGTGCGATCGCGGATGCCTTTATCGGTGTTGAAAATGAAATGTACACGAAAGCCGAAAGCCAGGAAAATGGCTGGAAATTCTTTAAAGATTTCGTGATAGCCCGTAAAGTAAAAGAAAGTGATAACATCACTTCGTTCTATTTAAAGCCGGCGGACGGATCAAATGTTCCAACTTACCAGCCTGGCCAATACATTTCAGTGCGCTTGGCAATTCCAGGCGAAAAATACTTATTCAACCGCCAATACAGCTTATCCCAAGCCGCACAATCAGATGAATTCCGTATTTCCGTTAAACGGGAAGCAGACAACGACCCGAACGGCCGCGTCTCTGTTTATCTTCATGAAGAAGTTAATGTGGGCGACAAGATCGAAGTCAGCGCTCCGGCAGGCGAATTCGTTCTGGATGCCAATAAAAAATCTCCGATTGCCTTCATCAGTGGCGGCGTCGGCATCACGCCAATGATGAGCATGTTTGAAACAGTTGCAACGCTTACTCCAGATCGCCCGACTGCTTTCCTGCATGCGGCCCGTAACGAATCATTGCACGCTTTCGATCAGGATATTCAAAAATATACAGCTAGCATGGAAAATGCAGCTTATAAAACATTGTATTCCGACCAGCCGAACGGCTATATTACTCGGGATGTATTAAAAGAAATGATCGATGTGACCGGCGACGTTTACGTCTGTGGTCCTGTGCCTTTCATGGAACAGATGATCCAAGAATTGCGTGCTCTTGGCATGACTGAAGACCAAATACATTTTGAATTCTTCGGCCCTGCCGTCGCATTGCAAACCGTATAAGAAATTAAAAAGCTGTCCGCTTTTAGTAGCGGACAGCTTTTTTTGCATGAGTGATCATAGAATTCACCCGAACGCTCATAGAAGCCCAGAAAGTGATCATAGAACTTACCCGAACGCTCATAGAAATTTTATATGCTCCAAAAGAAAGGCCCTGCCGCATTGGCAGGGCCTTTCTTTCATCTATTTCATTTTCCGCAATAAATACAGTAAATACGGCGTTCCGATCAATGCGACAATCAAACCACTCGGAATGTCTTTTGGTGCAATCAGGATACGGCCGATAAAATCTGCCGCAACAAGCAGCAAGCCGCCGATCAACCCGGATGACAGCATCAGCGGCAAATGGCGAAAACCGACAAGCCGGCGTGCTATATGCGGAGCCACCAATCCGATAAAGCCGATGGTGCCGACAATCGATACGGCTGCCGTTGATATGGCTACGCCGATAACCAGCGCCCACACACGCGTTGACCGGATATCCAAGCCAAGGCCTGCCGCAACGTCATCTCCGAATGTCAGGGTATCCAAACTGCGGGTAATGTAAATCGCGGGCCAGATAAATAGCGCAAAGAGCAGCAAGGCAAATTGCACATCATCCCAGCCTTTGGCGTATGTACTGCCTGATAGCCAGACAAGTGCACTTGCTACAGCCAGTTTCGCTTTGACAACGAACACTTGAGTCGCGGCTGAACCGAAAGCGGAAATGGCAATTCCCATTAAAGCGACCAGCATCGGCTGGAAGTTATTTTTCCAAGCCGTGACCAGGATAGTGCCAAGTGCCAAAGCAGCGCCGAGTGTAGCGCCGAGCGGCAGATAGACTGCCGGTATGGCAGGGAAAATGACAAGCAGCAGCATCGCCCCTGCCCCAGCCATTGAAGTGACTCCGAGCACACTGGCATCTGCTAAAGGATTTCGAAGCACTCCCTGCAAAATCACCCCGGTTATAGCCAACATGACTCCCACGATGAAAGAAGTCAGCACCCGCGGCACCCGGAAGTTCCAGACAACCGGTTCCAGCCAGGCAAAATTCCAGGCAGCTCCGTTAAAGCTGAGAGCCAAAATCATAACAACTGCAATAATGGCGATTAAAATAGGGGTTAATACACTTAAACGGATCGGTTTTGTCGTCCCGCCCACTTGGCGGTCTCCGCGTTTCAATGATTTTGCCGTCTTCCAGGCCAAGTACAAAAGCCAAGGGCCTCCGACAAGCGCGGTCATGGCCCCAACAGGAACTTCCTGCCCCGGCTGGATCAAGCGTCCGAGCACATCCGCTCCGATCAGCATAACGCTGCCCCATAAAAACGAATGGATGAAAACTTGCAGATGGCCGCGTATGCCCATCATGCGGACAATATGCGGAGCCATCAACCCGATAAAACCAATCGGTCCGACCACACTCACAACAGCTGCGGACAGAATAATTGCTACTCCCCAAGCGATGAGTTTTACTGCTTGGACATTTTGGCCAAGCGAAGAAGCAATATCTTCACCCAGCGATAATATATCCATCGGCTTCGCCAGCAGCAACGCGCCGATAAACAGCATCAGCACCACGGGAGCAGCAAACTGTACCCCTTCCCAGTTCAACTGGACCAGCGTCCCTGACCCCCACAAGAACAAGCCGTTTGTTTCATTTTCGAACAGCAGCTGCAATGCGCCGGTCAAAGAAGAAAACAATAGCGAGATGATCATTCCTGTTAAAGCCACGCGCACCGGCTCCATGGCTTTTCCGGCCAGCCCTACTACCAATGCGGATGATAGAACGGCCCCAAGCAAGGCGGTGATAAACGGGAAATCCCCTAAAGCGCCTGGAAAGAAAATAGTCGAAATCACAACAAAGAAAAAGGCTCCGGCATTGATTCCAAGTGTTCCTGGTGAAGCAAGCGGATTATTCGTCAATGTCTGCAGGACAGCACCCGACACTGCAAGCGCTCCACCGGCAATCATGCCGATTACTAAGCGAGGCAAACGCAGAGACGTGACGATATCCTGGATACGCCCTTCCGTCCAGACGCCGGTCAAAAGTTCTGAAATTGTGTAATCCGCCTGCCCTTGTGTCAAGTGGATAACCGACAGCGCAAGAAGCAGGAAAAAGCCCCCTGTCAGCGAGACAAAGGACTTCTGTTTTAATTTTCCGGGCATTATTTATTCACCATCACAGTTGTAATTTGGTCCATCAATGTTTTAGCACTTAACGGTCCGCCGTATAACCAGGTATCCGCACCCAAGTCATATGTGCGGTCTTCTTTTACGAACGCCAAGTTTTCCCAGACGGGGTTGCCTTTCAGCTGGTTTTCGTAAATATTGTCTTCATCAGGAACCGTGTATAAGTAATTGGCATTTTCATACTTGACCAATCCTTCTACATTGAATGTGCTCGATCCGAATACTTCAAACTGATCCGGCTGATGGACATTGTTCAAACCGATGCGCTCCAATATGATCGAAGCCATTGAATTGGGCGTAAATACCCGGATTTCCGGAGCCTGAGGGCCCGTATAAGCCAATGTTAAAATAACGTCTTTCGTTTTCAAGTTTGCCGCTTCGATAGCCGACGCGCTTTCATCATATTCTTTTTCCAGATCAGCCAGAACTTGTTCCGCTTCTGCTGTTTTATCCACCGCTTTTGCGATTTCCTTAAATGTTGTTTCCATTTCCTGATACAAATCAATGTTTTCATCTTCCGGATATGGATTAAAGATGACTGTTGGCGCAATGGTCTCCAATTCCGCAAGCATGGCATCATGGCGGAAACTTACCCCTATAATCAAATCCGGTTCGATTGCTGCGATTGCTTCCAGGTTCGGTTCTTGCCGGCCGCCGACGTCCACAACCGTTTCATCCAATTGCGGCTCAATATTGACGTAATTGCCATAATCCGCAATATCCGCCATCCCGGCCGGCTGGACTCCAACCGCCAATAAATCTTCCGCGTATGTCCATTCCAGCACGACCACTTTTTTAGCAGGCGCATCCAGCTTCACTTCTCCGTTCGTGCCTGCAATCGTAACAGGATTTCCTGCAGCTCCTTCTTCAGTTGTTGCATTGTCTTCAGCCGAAGAACAAGCTGCCAGCACCAGCAGGACCGCTACTATTAATAACATCCATTTTCTTTTCATAAAAGTAAGCCTCCCAGCTATTTGATAACGATTCTCAATAAATTCCATTCTAGTTCTTGTTCTCTGCATTGTAAAGGATTTCTTGTAAAATAAATTGAAAATCGTTCTCATTTATCTGGAAATTATGATATAGTAGCGTTAATGAGAAATTGTATCAGTTGGACTTATGGAAAAAGATGTGGAGGAATTACACAATGGCGACGGCTGTTCAAACAAACGACTTGTCAATTGGGTATAATGATCACCTATTATTTGAAAACCTGAACTTATCCATTCCGCGCGGCGAAATTTCGGTATTTGTCGGCAGCAACGGCTGCGGTAAATCAACGCTGCTTCGCTCTATTGCGCGTTTACTTAAACCTCAAGAAGGTTCTATATTATTAGAAGGAAAAGAAGTTCATCGCATGTCTTCACGTGAAGTGGCAAAGAAAATGGGC
This sequence comes from Planococcus shenhongbingii, assembly GCF_030413635.1. Lineage (NCBI taxonomy): Bacteria > Bacillati > Bacillota > Bacilli > Caryophanales > Caryophanaceae > Planococcus > Planococcus shenhongbingii. The sequence goes on from NZ_CP129235.1 coordinate 3,344,615, forward strand.
ATCCTGCCCCAGTCTCCGGTTTCTCCGGAAGGCTTGACTGTCCATGACCTCGTAAAACAAGGGCGTTATCCACACCAGTCTTGGCTCAAGCGCTGGACCACAGAAGATACTGAGAAAGTGGAAGCAGCCATGAAAGCGACACGCGTCGATGGATTCCGCGACAAGCCTGTTGATGAACTGTCAGGCGGACAGCGGCAGCGGGCATGGATAGCCATGACACTCGCCCAGGACACAGACATCATTCTTTTGGATGAACCGACGACTTACCTGGATATGACGCATCAAATTGAAATACTGGATTTATTGTTCGAATTGAATGAAGTGCAAGGCCGCACCATCATCATGGTGCTGCATGATTTAAATCTAGCATCTCGATATGCCCATAACATCATTGCCATTAAAGATGGTGCTGTTTTTGGCCAAGGAACGCCTGAAAAAGTCATCAATTGTGATCTTGTTCGCGCTGTTTTTGGAATGGAATGCCAAGTTTCCAAAGATCCGCTATTCGGGACGCCGCATTGCGTGCCATTCGGCAGAGGACGCTGTATTGTTCCAGAAATCCGGGAATCACTAAGTGGTTCTTAAGATGAAGGAACTGGAGCTTTTCCAAGTAAAAGTCCAAAAACGGGCACAGGGTTTCATGACATTGCAAGAAAGCATTGGTCATCGCTTTTCTGAACTGATTACCGACATTCAATTACAAACCGGAGCACCTTCTGAAGCAGTAGCATCGTCTATCTTCATGCGGCGCTTCGGTTTTTTTATAACAGCTCAATTGTACTTATTAGCGCATGGAAAAATGTGGGATGGTCCGCTTGAAGCGGCCCAATTGGTAAAAACCGAAGGCGGCATTGCATTCGAGCTGGATGAGCGCTTTGTCCGAAATCGCAGTAAAGGCGATTTGGAAAAGGTTTTGAAGGTTTACGCGTTCCCCGTCGTTGAAGCGGTCCGGAAAGCCGGGCATGTCTCCAAGCTGATTCTTTGGGAAAATATCTGGGGATATGTTATCTGGATGTACGGCATGCTGGAATCGGAACAAGCTGAACGGGACGTGCAGGTTTTGTTGGGTGCTGATATTTGGCAGCCGGAGATGCGCAAGTCATTTTTCCATCAATTTTTGGGTGGACGCAGTTATAGCGAGGCAAAGGCTGATTATAAACGCATCACATGCTGTTTGTATAAAGAATTGCCCAATACCGGCAAATGCCCTTATTGCCCCTTAAAAAAATAAACGCTCCGCAGCTGCGGGGCGTTTTTGCATAGTTTTAAATGACTGGACGACTATTGACCATCCAAAAATTCCAGCCGGTTGCCAAATGGATCGGAAATGAAAAAGCGTTGGACTCCTGGAATGCTGCCGTCATTTTCCACTTCAATCCCTTCAGCAACCAAGTGTTGCTGAAGCTCTTCAAACCCCTTCACTTTAAAAGCTGGATGCGCTTTTTTAGCTGGCGAAAAAGGTTCTTCTACCCCGACATGAAGCTGATATGCTCCAAATTCAAACCAGGCCCCGCCTCTTCCTTTCAAGGAATCCGGCTTTTCCACTTCTTTCATCCCGAGCACCCCAGCATAAAAATTGACAGCCTCTTTTTCTTGGCCTTTGGGTGCCGCAACTTGTACATGGTCAATTTTTTCGATTGTGAATTTCATCTCATCACCCCTTCTTGCTTCCAGCTTAGCTAATTTATAAAGTAAAGAAAAGGTGATTGTTTTTATGTATTTCCATAAGTTTTTCTTATCTCTTTCCAAATGTTCCTTTTTCCCGTAGCATGAAAAATAAAGGAGTCGTCGCATATGGAGTTTCCTGCTCAGCTTAAATATACATTGGCATCACAATCCATCGCAGTAGACCGCCCTCCTGCACACCCCCTCTCTCCCGATTTTAAAGAACGGATCAACGAAATCAAACAATGGAGCGGCACCCAAAATAATGGTGTAGCAGTTTCTTATTTTTTTCGCCAATATGCACTGTTCATTTCAGCACAATTTGATTTGCTCACTAATTATAATGGCTATTTTGCTTGTTCGTGGAAAGACCTTCAATTCAGCCGCATTCACAATTATGGGTTTAATTTACTTCAAACCCATGTTGACTCATACTTCTTTACTTCTGTTTCCCAGGAAAACCGGTTTGAGGCGATGCATTTTGTACTGTGCCGCCAAGTAGCTGACTTAATTGATGAGTTCAGAAAACATGTAAAGATTTCCCCCATTATATTATGGGAAAATGTCCTTGGCTCAGTCCTTTGGTTTTATGCCACTTTGCAGCAACATGCCCCTAGGAGAGCTGCTGAAGATATCGAATGGCTGCTCGAATCGGCCAACTGGAAGCCGATCAAAGCCTCTTATCTATACAAATTAATGGGAACGGCCTCACTTGAGCAGGCAGTTTCCGGTCCTCTTCGAAAGACATGCTGTTTGTACAAAGAATTGCCTGCCTTTTCCACTTGCACATTCTGTCCACAACCGCATTGATTCCACAAAAAAAGCCTCAGCAATCGCTGAGGCTTTTTCATTATTTCTCAAACACTTCATGTATAATCTGGCTCGGACTGGCATTCGTCAAGTTTTTATAAATGCAGCTCGCCGGTTTCTTCTGCAATCCCTTTGCAAAAGATTTTGCTTGTTCAGTTTCTCCAACTATATGCACTTCATCCCAGTGGCGTTCTTTTTTCAACTGTTCAATTTTGCTTCCTAAGTCTTTATAGAAGCGCTCGAGATTCTCTTTCATCCGCCAGTTGAAATCATCTGCTGCACTGCCGGAGTTTCCTCCAACATGGCTTGCTTGGCCAAATCCGCCAGTGTTGCTGCCTGCAGTATGCGAGGCGGAATGGACACCTTGCTGTTCATTCCAGACATCTAAGCCTGAATCAAATTCATAAAATACTTCTTCATTGACCATTCCCATCGAAGTATCCAGAATGCGAACTCCTTTGAAGCTTGGCAAAATAATTCCAGCGTATGGATAAGCTTTATACATATATCTCAATTCGTCCAATACAGGTGCGTTTTCCCAGTGGAAACTTGTCTTTACAGCAACTTGCACATAATGGACAAACCAAAGATCATCTTTAGGAGAGGCAAAAAT